>NZ_JBEKBF010000006.1:0-192078 GCF_050015535.1 Binatus soli (SeqCode)
CGTCTCGCGCCCAGGTCAGCCCGGCGACAGCCGCCGGATTGTCGAGCTGCTCAACCAGGTCGAGAATCAACTGCTCACCGTCACCGCGGCAGACAAAATCCACTTCGCTGCATTGCAGTTTCACCAGGGGCGCGTTTAGCGTCGCGAAGGCGCCGCCGATGGCGACTTTGACCTTGGAATCGACGGCGCGGATCTGGCGGGCGAGAATCTTGGCGTAGGGATAACTGGTCGTGCTCAGAAAACTCAACCCGATCAGTTGCGGCCGCCGCATGCGAATCTGCTCGATGATGACCTGGTTTGGAGTCTCGCTATTGGCCTGGTCGAACATCACGCATTCATGGCCGGCGCGCTTGAGCACTGCGGAGAGCGACATGATTCCGATCGGTGGGAACCCCATAATGCGCAGGTTGCCGTTTTTCGCGCGGCCGGCCGCCGGCACGGCGTAGAATTGCGGGTCGCGAACATGGATTAGAAATATCAGCATGGCCGCCTCTGGTCGTTGCCAACGCTCCGAGCCCGTGCTGTGCCCGCGTCGCCCCTCGCCAGCAGGTGAGCCTACTCGCCGGAATCATTCGGCTGAAAATCCATTCATTATAACGCTATCAGCGCGCCCAAAACCAGCCAGGGACCCCGGTCCCTGAAGCTGAGTAAGGAGGAAGCTTTTTTAAGGGCCTTAATTATGCCGGTCTGGAGACGGCGGCGGTGGCGGATATTGGCTCTTCGCAAATCGCCACGCGGAGATCCCAATGAGAAAGTAAAAAACCGTCAACAGACTTAATGGAACGATCCCGAGAACATAAGGCCATTGGCGCATCAAGGGTAGATAAGCGTTTGGGAAAAAAACCTGGACCAAGAGTGTGGTTAGTCCAACCGCTGCAAGCGCAAAACAAACCCAGTGAAGCGGCACGTATTTCAGGGGATCGAACTTGACCACGACCGCTCTTATAACATAAATTCCAAGAGTCGTGCAAAAGCGCTCTCGCATGCCCCGCGATACAAACCGGCCCGCCGCATTGGTCATGAAGAGGGCGACCGGCCAACCGCTGGAGCCTGAGCCGGAGAAACCCGCGAAAGACCCTGCCGCCGTCGCGCTTGGACGCAAGGGCGGCCTTAAGGGCGGCAAAGCGCGATGGGAAGGCATTTCGGCAAAGAAACGCAAAGAATTAGCTCGTAAAGCGGCCCGCGCACGCTGGAAGAAA
This sequence comes from Binatus soli (SeqCode), assembly GCF_050015535.1. Taxonomy (NCBI): domain Bacteria; phylum Candidatus Binatota; class Binatia (SeqCode); order Binatales (SeqCode); family Binataceae (SeqCode); genus Binatus (SeqCode); species Binatus soli (SeqCode). The sequence goes on from NZ_JBEKBF010000006.1 coordinate 1,200, forward strand.
GGTTAATCCGAGTGTTCAGGGAATTAGCTTGTTAATGCCGGTTGAAAACTGACCCACTTTGCCGGCGGGCGCCGAGGTAAACCGACCCACTGGCAAAGCAGCGGATTCTGATATGACTTCAACAGTGTCGATCGTCACTCCTGATTCGGCGCGCCTGCCTCAAGCAAGGGGTCTCGGATCGCAAATTCTGCGCGATCTCGGTGGGCTTGTGCTGCTTGCAATCGCGTCCCTGGCGGCTGGGCTCGTGATGAACCGTTTCTCCCTCAGTCCACTTCCTATCGTCTATCAAGCGCCAGAGCAGCGGTTCGATGCGGAGCTGACGACTCTGGTCGCGGCGGCGCCGTTCAAGATCGCGCCTGCAGCAACTGTCGGACTTGAGGAATTCCGTTCAGCCGCCGGGAGTAAAAGCGCACTCATCCTTGATGCCCGGCCGTCCGTGTTCTTCGAACAGGGACACGTACCGGGAGCGCTCAATCTCGCGCGAGACGACTTCGCCCACGACTATCGGGACCTGGCCGGCGTGCTGCAGGCTGCCCATGACAAGCCGATCATCGTGTACTGCTCCGGCGGCGAATGTCATGACAGCCGGCTCGTCGCGAACGCGTTGCTGAGTCTCGGCTTTGGCAACGTCAGCGTCTTCACGGGCGGGTGGGATGCATGGTCGGCGGGCGGGCTGCCGGCATCCACAGGGAACGGACGATGATGGCTCCCGACAATTCGCGTCGGAACTATGCGGTGCTTGCGGTCAGCATAGCCGTCGCTGCCGTATTCATTTACGCGGGCATCGACAAGATTCGCGACCCGCTGCAGTTCGCGGACAGCACCGCTGCATTCGCGATTCTGCCGGCGGTGTTCATCAACCTGCTGGCGCTGGGTCTGCCGCCATTCGAGATCGCATGCGGCGTCCTGCTGCTCGGGCCACGGACCAGGCGGGTCGGAGCGCTCGCGGTCGCTGGAATCTCTGTACTATTTTTCACGGCGTTGGCGTCCGCGCTGCTTCGAGGTCTCACGCTCGACTGCGGCTGTTTCGGGGTCGGCGCGCCATCGCGACCGAGAATGTGGCTGGAGCTCGCGCTGGACGCGGCGTTGTTCTCGGGCGCGTTGTTCATCTATTTGCGCTCGATTACCCGCCTGCCCGCGCGCGCGCCGTGAACACATCTGCGGTGGGTTTCACATTTAATAAAGTGATTTCCCCTTCCCCGCTCCCCTGCATTCGCGACCCTTCTCGGCGTATAATCGACAGTCGAGGCGCGCTTGTACATCGGACCCGGACTTATCTGAGGTTCGGGTTGTTGCTTTTGAGGGTTTCGCTTTTTCATTGGTACGCAACGCACTCTCGGGAGGATTGATCGGTGGCGATAAAAGTCGGGATAAACGGATTCGGCCGAATCGGCAGAATGTTCCTGCGCGCGGCCCTGGCCAAAAAGGAACTCGAGATCGTAGCCGTCAACGACATCACCGACGCGCCCACCCTCGCGCATCTGCTCAAATACGATTCCATCCACGGCACGCTGCGTCATGAGGTCAAGGCCGAAGGCGGAATTATTTTCCTCGACGGCAAGCCGCTCCAGGTGCTGGCGGAACGCGATCCCGGCAAATTACCGTGGAGCAAACTCGGCGTGCAGGTGGTCGTCGAATCTACCGGCCTGTTCACGGCGCGTGACAAGGCCGCGATGCATCTTTCTGCCGGCGCGAAAAAAGTCGTCATCAGCGCGCCCGCCGACGGCGCCGACGTCACGCTATGCCTGGGCGTCAACCAGCACGTTTACGACGCGAAAAAGCACGACGTGATATCCAACGCGTCATGCACGACCAACTGCCTCGCGCCGATTGGAAAAGTCCTGCATGACAGTTTCGGAATAGTCCACGGCCTGATGACCACCGTACATAGCTACACCTCGGATCAGAACCTGCAGGATGGGCCGCACAGGGATCTGCGGCGTGCGCGCGCTGCGGCGGTCTCGATGATCCCGACCTCGACCGGCGCCGCGAAAGCGATCGGCCTCGTGCTGCCCGCGCTCAAGGGCAAGCTCGACGGACTCGCGATCAGAGTGCCGACGGCGAACGTCTCGCTGGTTGACCTGACCGTGACGGTTGACAAGGACGCCGACGCAAAATCCGTCAACGCCGCAATGAAAGCGGCGGCGGATGGCCCGCTCAAGGGGATTCTCGCCTACAGCGATGCGCCGATCGTCTCGGTCGATCTCAACGGCGATCCGCATTCGTCGATCTTCGACGCGCCGTTGACCAAGGTGATTGGAAACAGGCTGGTGAAAGTATTTTCGTGGTACGACAACGAATGGGGCTACTCGAACCGGCTCGCGGATGTCGCCGCATTCGTCGCGGGCCAGCTTTAGCCGCGGGGCAACCGAACTGACCCGGGAGTGAGTGGCCGCGATGCCTGTACTACCGATTACGCGCCTTGAGTTGAAAGACAAGAAGGCGCTCGTGCGATGCGATTTCAACGTGCCGATCCACGATGGAAAGATCCAGGACCCGGCGCGAATCGACGCGAGCCTCGATACCATTCGCTACATCCTCGATCATGGTGGGTCGGCCGTGCTCTGCTCGCATCTGGGGCGTCCCAAAGAGCGCACCGCCGAGCTCAGCCTCAAGCCGGTCGCCGAGTATCTATCGAAAGCGCTCGGGCAGAAGGTCGCGCTTGCGCCCGACTGCATCGGCGATCACACCGGCAAAATGATCGAGGCGCTCAAGCCGGGCGAAGCGATTCTGCTCGAAAATCTGCGCTTCCACAAAGAAGAGGAAGCCAACGATCGCGACTTCTCGCATGAACTGGCGCGCCACAAACAGGTCTATGTGAACGACGGTTTCGGCTCCGCACATCGCGCGCACGCCTCGACGGTCGGAGTCACACGATTCATCGCGGAGCGCGCGGCCGGATTCCTGATGATGCGCGAACTCGATGCGTTGCGCGCGGTCACCGAGAATCCGCAGCGCCCGTTGGTCGCGATCCTGGGCGGCGCAAAAGTCTCCGACAAGATCGCGCTGATCAGAAATCTGCTGACCAAGGTCGATGCGATCCTGATTGGCGGCGCGATGGCGTACACGTTTCTCAAGGCTCAGGGCGTCGCCGTCGGCCGCTCGCTCGTCGAAGACGACAAGCTCGAGCTGGCAAAGGAATTGCTCGCCGAGGCCGCGCGAAAGGGCGTCAAAATCGTGCTGCCGTCGGATCATATTGTCGCATCCGCTCCCGAAGCCGACGCGACGCCTCATACAGTCGCCGAAATTCCCTCCGAGATGATGGGGCTCGACATCGGACCGGATACCGCGGCGGCGTTCATCGCAGAAATCGCGCGTGCCAAAACCGTTGTATGGAATGGCCCGCTCGGATTCTTCGAGATCCCGGCGTTCGCGGGTGGCACGATGCGAGTCGGTGAAGCGCTCGCCAATCAATCAGGCGTCATTTCGATAATCGGCGGCGGCGACACGGCTGCGGCCTTCGCGCATGCGCCGTGGGCGAACAAGTTCACGCATATCTCGACCGGCGGCGGAGCCACGCTCGAATTTTTGGAAGGCCGCGAGCTGCCGGGCGTGAAGGCGCTCGAAGTCTGACCTCGTACGGACAGGAAGGACGCGCGTGCGCAGGAAACTAATCGCCGGAAACTGGAAGATGCATCTTGTGCCGGTCGAGGCCCGCGCGCTCATCGCCGCAATCCGCGCCGAGATCGATTGCGACGCCGCGGCGCTGGCGAAAGATCGCGACGTGATGGTCGCGCCGCCCGATATTCTCATCCCGGCCGTGGCGCAGGCGCTCGCAGGCTCGTCGATCCTGCTGGGCGCGCAAAATATGCACTACGAGGACAAAGGCGCGTTCACCGGCGAAGTCTCGCCGCCGATGCTGAAGAGCTATGGCGTGACCCACGTCATCGTCGGCCATTCTGAGCGCCGCCACATTTTTCATGAAACCGATGAACTGATTAACAAGAAAGTGCTCGCTGCGCTCAAGCACCGAATGGCGCCGATTCTGTGCGTCGGCGAGACCCAGGACGAACACGACAGCGGCCGTGCGCTGGATGTTGTGCTGCACCAGCTCCAGCGCGGGCTTGAGAACGTTGGCGACGATCATATGACCGCAGTGGCGATTGCGTACGAGCCGGTGTGGGCGATTGGCACCGGGCGCCACGCGACCCCCGAGCACGCCGAAACGATACACGGAGCGATCCGCGGCGCGATCCTCGAACGATGCGGGCCCGAGCGCGCGTCGGCGGTGCGGATAATTTACGGCGGCAGTGTAAACGCCGACAATGTTGACTCGCTCGTGTCCAAGCCCGATATTGACGGGGCTCTGGTCGGCGGGGCAAGCTTAAAGGCTGACTCGTTCGCGCGCATCGTCAGGGCGCGGACTCGCTGAAGAAGACAAAATGGTTTCAATCGTTGTTTCAATTCATGTGATCGTCTGCGTGGCCATGTGCATCATTATCCTGCTGCAGCAGGGCAAGGGTGCGGAGGTCGGCGCCGTTTTCGGCGGTTCGAGCCAGACCGTCTTTGGCGCGAGCGGGGCAGGCAATGCGCTGACTAAAGCGACGTGGGCAATGGCGACAATTTTTTTCGCGACCTCGATCTTCCTGGCACTGGCTTCAGCGCGGCGCGTGACCGGTAGTATCTTCGATCGGCCGTTCTCGTCGGCGCCGTCGAGCGTGATGCCGGCGTCGAAGCAGGCGCCCAAGAACGCGCTTCCCGCGGCGCCGGCGCCAGCCGGTCGAAATCCCGCCGGACCCGCGACGCCGTCGTCGAAGAAGTAATAGAAGTAATAGCTGTACTTTCGGATTTGCGCCGGAGCGCTCAGACCCTCAACCTCGCTCCGGCCGGTACGCACGATGCGCGGGTGGTGGAATGGCAGACACGCCAGTTTGAGGGGCTGGTGGTAGCAATACCGTGCGGGTTCAAGTCCCGCCCCGCGCACCAAAAACCCTTGTTGCCATATCCGAATACTGAAACGCTAATCCTCGCGCGATTCTCTGAGGCACTTCATACTTATTAAACAAACTTGATCTTTGTGGCCGGTGGGTAACTGCCGGCGCGGTTGGCTTTGCCCTTCGGACGATAAACCTCAATCAACCTGGGCCCACTTTTTTCCATTTGTCCCAAGGTCCTTTTCCTCAAATGCATAGTTTCTGAGAAAGGCGTCTCAACGAGAACGTATTTTTCAATATCGCTGATGTCGATCGGACCTTGTCCGCGAAACCGCTGCGTCAACATCGATCTGAGCCGCGCAAAATCCGGCGATGGTTCAAATAGTACAACTTGGTTCTCATTCGTTCGGTCGGAGAAGATCTCTCCGCCTCCGGGGTCGGCCTTCCACATAGCTGCTTTCATCAAGCTTAGTCCTTTTTCGCTTTTTGTGCCGAAATAGAGGAAGTACTTCGTTCGATTTCCCCGATTCACCATTTGGAACTCGCGGACGTATTTAAAGCCGGCGACCGTTTCTAATTGTTTTCGGTAGAGATCCGCGATTCTGTCCCTACGTCTCCCAGAGTCAGTTTCACCAACAATCTCGCGCCATTTGGATGTCCCGAAGAGAGCGTCATAATGGTCGGCAACGTCTGGAACGCTTAGAAATCGGTTTATTTCCTCGTACATGAAAGTGATGAAGCACTCACACTTTGCATTGCTAGCAATGCGAGCTATCAGGTCCATCGGCACTCCGGCGAAACCAAAGGGATCGATGAACGCAAATGTCGGAGCGAGCTGACTTCCCTCAGCTTGGAATTTGTCCAGAATGCTGGACAACAGCGGGGCAAACTCGCCGTCGAACACATTGCAGCTCACCCAACTCGGAAGAGACACCCGCTTCAGTTCTTCCCGTAGAGCATCCGCTCGGCTCTTATCTCGCTCAAAGAAGGAAAAGACGACCTCGCGTTGGTTGTTTGCTTTCGCGAAGTGCGGGTGACTCAGCAACGCTTGTAACGCGATCAGCGGTGAACCGATTTCACCGCCGCTATACCGTCCTGGTCCTGCGAAGCCATCGAGAAAATGGATCCGGCCGTTTGTCTTGGCCATAACTGGCAGCCAACCCTGAAGGTATCGGTCTAGAATTCTATGTTTGATCAGGGTATGTGGCTCGATCGGCCAAATCGTTTCGCTAGGAGAGGTCATGCAGTCTGCTCGCGAGTTTCACGAATTCCCAGGATTGGCACCTGTGGACTTTGGTCCCAAGTTCTGCCTCCCAGCTTGCGACCTCCGGACTTTGGTCTGAAGCCACCCCACTGCTTGAAGAAAAATGGAACGTTAGCTGCCAAGCACTGGTCGCGAATTTCTCGTACCCAATCAGGATCGATCCGGCGGAAGTTGGGCCCACTTTCACCGCCCACGATCACCCAGTGAATTCCGCGAAGCGGTAGCCGTCTAATCCGCCCTAGCATAGGCTCCACTGATACGAATCTTACGGCGGCCGGCACCTGCCTCAGCAGCATAATCCGATAAACGTACTCCTCACTCTCCGTTGAGACTCCCTGCCACACATTCCTCGGCCAGGCGAGCTGTGTCGCCATTTCAGCGAGCCGTTCTGCCCTCTTGGTGAGAATTTGAAACGCATGCCACGAAGCTTCAGCCATCGTTGCGAAAACGCGCTCGATGAAAGCGTCGGGGACATCTTCGTGAAATAAGTCGCTCATGCTGTTCACGAAGATTCTCCGCGGCTGCCGCCATCTTAAAGGGAGTTCTATCTGATCGGAGTGGAGTGTTATCTCGAAGCCGTTACGATAGCGGGGGTTTCCCATGGCCTGAAGGCGATGCGCCAGCCGCTCAGCGTAGCAATGCTTACAACCTGGGCTGATCTTTGTGCACCCAGTGACCGGATTCCACGTAGCATCCGTCCACTCAATCGACGATTTGTCTCCCATGTGGACCTCTCGCCAATCTATCTATCACTCACAGTACTCGACGTGCTAGCTCTGTCGATGCCGACCAATCGCAAATTCAGTTGAGCGGGTATCGGTTGTGACATGTTGTTAATTTGAATCATGCAGCGTTCGTGCTCGATGGGGAAGCCGTAGCGCGTGCGGATGCGATCGAAAATCGCGCCCATCCGATCGTCATACGCACGCGGAACGTACTCGGCGCGCGCGTAAAACATGTCGATACGCTCCGCCAGATGCGGGAATCGCTCCCTCACGAATGGAATGAAGCGGCGCGCCGCCGCGGGTTTCAGAAACAGCGAACGCCACCATACTCCCGACGCGCCCGCGCGATGCGCCCCGCGAATCACGCTCTCGATCGCCGCGGGATCGTCCGTCAGTCCCGGAATCATCGGCATCATGAGCACGTTGCACCGGATTCCCGCCCGCGCCAGCTCGAACAGCGCGCGCAGCCGCAGGCCCGGGCGCGGCGCTCGCGGCTCGAGGATTCGTTGCAGTTTTCGATCGAGCGTTATCAGCGAGAAGTTCACCGACAGCTTCGAGCGCCGATTAATCTTTTTGAGCCACTCGAGGTCGCGAACGATCAAGCTGGATTTGGTCGTGATCGACAGGTCCAGCCCCGACAGTTGAGCGAAAACTTCGAGCATGGAGCGCGTGAGCCCGTATTTCCGCTCGGCCGGCTGATAGGGGTCGGTCGCCGTGCCGATTGCGATCGCGTCGGCGCCGATCGGCGTGCGTGAGAGCGTGCGCGCCAGGACCTCGGCCGCCATCCGCTTGACGAATATTTTGCGCTCGAAGTCCATCGGGTCGCGCAACTCGAGAAAATCGTGCGTATAGCGCGCGTAGCAGTACACGCACCCGAACTCGCAGCCGCGATACGGGTTGATGGTCCATCGAAACGGCATGCGCGGGCTGTCGCATCGATTGAGAATCTGCCGCACCGGCATCTCGATAAACTCGACGCCGCGGGTGACGTCGAGGTCTTCAGGCGGGGGCGAATAGAGGGGCAATGTGGCGGCGGCGTTCATCTGACAGCATGGCTATCTTCGCTTTTTCTTCGCTAAAGTTCAACCGGCGCCGTCCAGACGTTTTTCCACCGGGTGGCGGGATTGCGATGTCACAAGAGGCTAAGCAGGAGCATTTCGGGCGGCAAAGCTGCTAGATAGTGGTCGGAGAGCGCGGCGCGGGTACAGAACGATCCGCATCGCAGCGGGAGGAAATCGCGATGGCAGACAATGGGCGAAAATATCGTGAGAAGTACGGCGAGTGGGCTCTCGTGACGGGCGCGTCGGCGGGAATCGGCCTTGAGTTTGCCCGTGCGCTCGCGCGCGAGGGCATGTCGATAGTGCTGACGGCCAGGCGCGAGGAACGGCTGAACGCGCTCGCCGCGGAACTTCGCCAGAATTTTCACGTCGAAACGCGGGTGGTCGCGGTCGATCTCGCGGCGCCGGACGGCGCGGATCGCCTGGCCGACGCAGTCGCGGATTTGCCGATCGCATTTCTGGTCAACAACGCCGGCTTCGGCTACGCTGGCCGTTTCGACAAGCTGGCAATCGATCGGCTGCGCGCGATGGTGGTCGTAAACTGCGTCGTGCCGGTGGTGCTGACCAGCCGCATCATGCCCGGGATGGTCAAGCGTGGACGCGGCGCGGTGATCATCGTGGGATCGGTGGCGGGACGCCAGCCGCTGCCGCTGCATGCGGTTTACAGCGCAACCAAGGGATTCGATCTGCTGTTCGGCGAGGGGTTGTGGGGCGAACTGCGCGGGACGGGCATCGACGCGCTCGTGATAGAGCCGGGTCCCACGAAGACCGAGTTCCAGGCGGTGGCGGGAGAGAGTGTGGGGCCTGACCACGGCGAGCCAGCGGAAAATGTAGTGCGGGTCGCGCTCGACGCGCTCGGCAAGCAGCCGAGCGTTATCTCGGGATGGTTCAACTGGGTGCGCGCCAATGCGACGCGGCTGGTTCCTCGATCGACGGCGGTGAAAATCGCGAAGAAGGTGACCGAAGGCCAGACTCCGCAAGAGCTGCGATAGAAATGCGGTAGAGGCGCGGATCGGTGCTGGACGCGCGGATCCATGCGCGTCCGGGATAGTCAACTTGCTCCAGCCGCCGGTGCATGGCTCATGGAATTGTCGCGAGGTCGTAGGCGGGCGGCAGTTTCTCCGCGATCGTCGTGAGCGACGACCCATCAGCGGTTACGCGAACGATGGCGCCGTCGTTGCAGACCGCGAAGAAGCCGCTTTCGTTGTTTTCCGGATCGGCCTTCAGCCGCATCACCATGCCGCGTCCAAAACTCTGTTCGCTGGAAATCGCCGTGAAACTTTCGCCGCGATCGCTGCTCCGGAACAGCACCGCGTCCGCGCCGGTCGGTCCGACGCGCCAGGTGGGCGGCGGGCCCATCGCGGCCGCGGTGAAAACGTCTTCGCTGTCCGGCCGGCTTACGAGCAGCGGGACGGTGTAGGTGCGGTTGAGCCCGCGTGTTACGGGTTGCCACGATTTGCCGGCGTTGCCGGACAAGTAGAACCCATTGCCGGTGGTGGCGTAGAGGCGGCGCGAATCGCGCGAGTCCACCGCGACGGTATGAACATCCCAATAGAGACCGTCGTTGAGCGGCTCGAATGACGCGCCGTCGTTGCGCGAGCGGAAGATGCCGCCCTCCTCGACGCCGACGTACATCGTGGACGGCTCATGCGGATCGAAGGCGATCGAACGCACGTGCGGGATATGCGGCGCTGGCGGAAACGTCCAGCGGTCGCGCCCCGGGATTTTCAGGAAGCCGTCGCATTCCTTGAAGATGTGTCCGCGATCGTCGCTGCGAAACAGGCGGGCGTGCGAGGTCCCGATGAATACGCGATCCTTCACGGCGGGAGATGCGGCGATCGACCAGACCTCTTCTTCGCGCGCGAGCGGGGGAGTCACGTCGGTCCAGGTTCTGCCGCCGTCGGTCGAGCGCGCGAGCGCGCCCCTGCCGCGGACGTGCTCGGTCGAGCCGGCGTAGATGAGCGTGGGATCGACGGCATCCTGCGCCATGCACCAGATGGCTGACGGATCGGCAAGCACCATCAGCGGAGCCCCGCCGCGCGAGGGATCCAGAATCACAATGCCCTTGGCCGTCCCGATGCACAGGCGCATCCCGGTAAACCTCTCGTGGCCGCGCCAAATCGTAGCGCAAAGGACTCTGACGGAATAGCGCCCGGCGCGCACGGCAGGTGCGCCGCGCGGAGCTTACGTCAGCTTTGTGCCGAGGCGGATCTCGCCGGCGGCTGCGAGCTCGGCGGGCGCGGCTTTTTTGGGGTTGGGATCGATTCGCGCCCGTTTGACCAAAATCGTCCCGCCGGCGAGCGCGACCTTCATTCCATCGGAGTCAAGCGCGATTATCGTCCCCGGTGCGACGTCTGAGTGGCCTGCTGAGAAGCCCGCTTCATAGAGGCGCAGGCGTTTGTCGCCGACGATTGCGAACGCGCCCGGCTGCGGGTCGCATCCGCGAATCAGATTGAAGACCTCGCGCGCCGGTTTTGCAAAATCGATCTTCGCGTGCTCGTCGCGGCACGGCGGCTCGTAGGTCGCCTTGCTCTCGTCCTGCACGAGCGCGGGCGCGTTACCGGATTTGATCAGATCGACCGCTTCGACCATCGCGCCGATTCCCATCGGGAAGAGCGTGTTGAAGTAAATGGAGCCGACGGTGTCGTTCTCCGCAATCGGCACGCGCTTTTGAATGAGGATCGGTCCGGTGTCGATACCCTTATCCGGCCAGAACCAGGTGACTCCTGTTTCCACGTCGCCCTGGATTATCGCCCAGTTCATCCCGCTGGCGCCGCGATGGCGCGGGAGGAGGGAAGGGTGAAAGCAAATCGACTTGTAGCGCGGTGCGTAGAGAATTCGCTCGGGAACAATCAGGGTGACGAACGCGAGGATGGCCAGGTCGGCGTCGAGGGTTTTGAAATGCTCGAAGGCGGCGTCGTTCTTGAATGACCTGGGCTGGCTCATCGGCAAGCCCATCGCGCGCGCCTTGGCGGCCAGCGGATCCGCCCTGCCGGCGGGCGGATCGTGCGGTGCGAAGACGTGAACGATTTCGTCACCGTGATTGACGAGCGCCTCGAGCGCTTTTTCCGCGAATGCAGCCTGTCCGAGCAGTGCGATACGCAACCTGGTGTTCCTCCAAATTTATCCGGTTACGCTACCAAATCAAAAATGGAGTTGCACCTGCACCCAACGTTAAGGCCGCGCTCCGTTGTCGGCCGTTGGCACGGCTGGCCAGTATTAACGCCGCGCTCCGTTGTCGCGCGCGGCCCTGCCAATGGCTTAATACTGCGCTGCCGTCGCCACGGCCAGGGGCTGCGGCCCCTGCACCCGCATTGAGAAGACGCGAGCAGGGCTGAGCCCTGCACCCAGTGTTAAGGCCGCGCTCCGTTGTCGCGCGCGGGCAGGGGTGACCCCTGCATCCAGTATTAAGAGCAGTGGTGCAATGGCAGTCACTTTTTTCGAAAGTGGTCGGAAATGGTGCTGTAGTGTTGGGGTTTTGAGGAAAACGTTTCACGTGAAACGTTTTTTAGTTCAGGAGAACAAATCACGAAGCAGGGACCCGGTCCCTGCACCCGGTGATAAAACAGGTTAAGGGGAAAAAATAGTCGTCGTTGTCCGTCGTGTCCTGCGTCATCCCGAGCGAAGTCGAGGGACCCCGGATCTTTTTCCGGAACTTACTGACCGCGAGGGGGCGGTGGAGCGCGCTCGCGACTGCAGAGTCAGCGTAGAGATTTGAAGCAATAATTATTTTTTCCCGCGATACCGAGTCCTGCCGCGTGACACTTCAGATCTCGGATAGCCTTGCCGTTGGCAAGTATCCGGGGCAATAAATATCAAATAATCTCTGGGAGTCTAAGTGCGTATAAGAAATATCAAAATCAGCCAGTGGCGGCACTTCGAGAATATCGAGCTCCAGCTCAGTGACGAAACTGGTCTCGTCTGCCTTGTCGGTGCCAATGGGACCGGCAAGAGCAATTTGCTGGAGCTAGTTGCGGCCTGCGCTCATCATCTCGGTTTATCAGGGGGCATCGAGATTCCGCGCGGCGATCCGTTCTCCGATCCGCATAGCTTTTCCCTGCAATTTTATCTCGGCGAAGGTGTGAGCGCGGGAATCGACGAAGGGCTTGCCGGTGAGCCGGACTTTCGCGAGTGGGACCGTACCCTCACCATTCAGAGCGAGCGCCACGAGGGCAATCACATCAGCAGAATCGAAGCTGGAGGCATAGCGAACACTAGCCGTAAAGTTGAATTTGCCCGTCGCGTTATTCACCAGTTGCAGCAGTCTAGCGACGTACATTTTCTGTCGCTTGACTCCGACCGCGCGTATCCGATGAGACATCTCACCTTTACCGATGCCGCCATGGCCTATCAGATTGATTGGGCTGGCGTCGAATATACGCGTGGCAGATCATTCAGAAGGACCGCGACGCTCTACGATGAGTGGTTGAAGTACTTCCTTGCGCTGGAGAACCAGTCCGGGGCACAGCTGATGCAGGACATGCGTCGGGCAAAGAAGCTCGGTGCAGAGCAGCCCGGATTCGAAGATCATTTTGAAGCATATGCGGCGTCTCTTCAGAAGGTCTTGCCGCATGTCTTCTTCACAGGTATCGATCCAAAGCAACGCACGCTACTCTTCGATACGACGGGGTTGGAACTGTCCTTTAACCAGCTCAGTGGTGGTGAGCGGGAGATCGCGTTTCTAATTGGTCAGATCGATCGATTTGGATTGCGGAAGGGCTTGTTCCTACTCGATGAACCGGAGCTGCACCTCAACGCCGACCTGATCAGAACGTGGATCGCGTATCTGACCGGTACGGTCGAGACCGGACAAGTCTGGCTCGCGACTCATTCGCTTGAGGCCGTCGAGGCCGCGGGAATGCATGCCACATTCGTTTTGGAGAGGAACGAGGAGACGCGCAAGGTCGACAGCCTCACCCGTCTGGATACCCGCCCTGTCCTTTCTGCGCTATCCCGCGCGGTTGGCACGCCGGCTTTCTCGATTTCTCAATTGGTTTTCGTATTCGTCGAAGGAGAGGAAGGCGTCGGAGAGCGCGAGTTCTTCCAAAAGCTCGCCGGACTGCAGAACCTCCGCTTCATGGAATGCGGCTCCTGCAATGAAGTGGTGCGACGGGTCGCCGACATCAAAGCGCTTGCGAGCGAGTCCGAAGCTGGAATCCGCATTGGCGGCATCGTTGACCGAGATTTTCGGTCCGATGCCGAAGCAATGACGCTAACCAGCGCCCGTGGCGTGTTCGTCCTTCCTGTGCATGAGGCAGAGAATTTTTTTCTCCACCCGGCGACCCTTCGCCTCCTTCTGGAGCAGAATGGGCGCACCAACGGTGCGCCGCTGGACATGATCCGCAGTCGGTCCGATGCCCGTGCCGGCAGTTGGATTTTTCAGCACGCGATGGCGACGCCTAACGCGAAGTCGCTGCCCGACATCTCGGTGCCTGCCAAGACACAGGCGAAAGCATTCACTTGGGCGCAGTTCGACGCTGATCGGAATACCGCGCTTCACAGCATCATCGATGTTTCCGGGTATGACGCCGAGGATCAGCGCAGGCTGCGCGGAATTCTGGAAGTAAGCGCAAATTCGTATGCCCGCAAACGCGACGAAGACGATCTCTGGAAGTCCTGCGAGGGGAAACAGGTCTTGAATAGTGTTGCAGTGGCCGCGGGTTTCGCCGGTGCTCAGGCTATGATCCTGGCGACCTTTGCGGCCTGGGCGCGTGAAGGCGCTGAAATTCCTCCAGAGCTGGCGGCGTTTCGCGCATATCTGGCCGCTCTCTAGCGTCCACCTCCGCCGGCGATCGCGCACTGTCTGTCCGAGTCGTGGCGGGCGCGCGGTTACAGCGCGCGGCGGGATGGACGTGGATGATCCTCCGCAGGATCAAATCTAGGGCTCACGCACATCCGGGATTCTGAGCGCAGCGAAGAATGACGCGGGGGCTCGCTTTTGGGTCCTTAGGCCGACATGCTGCGCGGAATTTCATTGAAGGGCGATTGACACGGTCGGGCGCGGGCCGCTTTGATGACCGATCAAATGTTCTCCACTCGACGGTTGTCCGAAATTCTCGCGATACTTCTCGTATTCGTGGCCGTGCCCGGCCGCGCGCAGGACTCCACCGCTGCGCATCGCGGCCGCGGCCGTATCGTGGTGCTGATGGTATGGGATGGGCTGCGGCCCGACTTCGTCACGCAACGCGACACGCCCAATCTTTACCGGCTGGCGCGAGAGGGCGTGCGGTTTGACCGCCATCACTCGATCTTCCCGACCCTTACGATGGTCAATGCCACCGCGCTTGCCACGGGAGCGCCGCCCAGCGTCAACGGACTCGAGGGCAACGTCTTCTATCTGGAGCCGTCGGCAGATACGCCGGCCTCCGTCAGCAACATTTCTCCCTTTGAGGCCAAGCCGGGGGCGCCGACGATTGCGAAAGACGCGCAGGGTCGGATGGTCTGGACGGAGGGCGCCAGGGCGATCGTCAACTTGAACGGGGCGGATGGATTCAAGGGCCGTTTGATCGGGTTGGACACAATCACGCAGGAGGTCGCGCGCGAGGGCGGCTACGTCAGCGTGATCGGCAAGCAGGGACCGACTTCGGTGTTTGACAATCGCGTTGAAACGGTCGTCGATGGCAAGGACATTCTCGGCGAGCCGCACAAGGATTACCTGTTTGCCTCGGACGATCTGGTCGAGCCCAAGGCGGTGAGTCAGAAAATAAGCTCCGCGATGCCGCCGGATTCGAAAACCGCGATCGCCGATGAGCAGCGCGATTTGTACTTCGAGCGGCTGGTCGTGGAAGACGCTATCCCGTCGGCCAAGCGCGCGGCGGACGCGGGCCGGCCTGCGTTGGTCGTTTTCTGGCAGCACAATCCCGATCTCACGCAGCACATTGCGGGGTTGGGCACATTGCCCGCGATGGAGGCGTTGACCCTTTGCGACAACAACCTGGCGCGTCTTCGCGCGGCGATCGACGCGTTGGGAATCGCGGACAAAACCGACCTGATAGTGGTCTCGGACCACGGCTTCGCGACGATTAAGTTCCGAATCATTCTGTCGGAAATGCTGGTGTCGGCGGGAATCAAGAAATCGCACGACAGCACCGACGTCATCGTCGCCCCCAACGGCGGCGCGGACCTGATTTACCTGTCGCCGACCGAGTTCCCCACGCCGCAAGCGCGTCGCGCGGTGCTGCAGAAGATCGTCAACTTCGCCGAGGCGCAGGAATGGTGCGGACCGATCTTCTCGCGCGAGTCCGCCATCGCGCCCGCTGAGCGCAGCCGTCGTGGCCGCATCCAGCGCGCGCCGAAACCGTACCTCGGATGGATCGACGGCACCTTCAGCCAGCGCGTCGTGGGTCTCTACAATCCCGCGCGCTCGCCGGACCTGGTGATTTCATTTCGCGAGGAGCCCGACGCCGACAACAAGGGCCTTACCGGGCCGGGCAATCCCGCGTTCCTGATCGGCGGAACCGGACAGGTCTCGACGCGCAACAAGTCCGCCGAACTGGTGCATCCGGTAAAGGGACTCATGTACGAGGATAGCGGGACCAGCCAGACGTTCACGACCGGGATGGGGATGCATGGCGCGGCAGGCGAGCGCGAGATTCATAATT
Organism: Binatus soli (SeqCode); assembly: GCF_050015535.1. Taxonomy (NCBI): domain Bacteria; phylum Candidatus Binatota; class Binatia (SeqCode); order Binatales (SeqCode); family Binataceae (SeqCode); genus Binatus (SeqCode); species Binatus soli (SeqCode). Next base: position 16,722 of record NZ_JBEKBF010000006.1, read on the forward strand.
TTTGCGCCGCGATTGGCCCGGACTTCCGGCGCGGGTTCGTCGATCTCAATCCCACCGCGAACACCGACGTTGCGCCGACGATCACGCAGATACTGGGTGTGCTGCCGAATATCGGCCCCGGCGGTCTGGCGCCCGCGGGACGCGCGATGGCCGAGGCGCTGACCGATGGCCGCCACGGCGCTGGAGGATCGCATACGCAAACGATGACGACCGACCTGATGCTGCAAGGCGTCGAGGCCGTGACGACGATTCGAGTGAGCTGGATCGGCGACGAGCCGTATCTCGATAGCTCGACCGTCGAGCATAAGCCGCTGGGCAGCTCGCCGTGACAGTCGAGTCAGCTCGTTGGCGCGGCTAGGCCGGGAGCATAGCAAGAGAGTCCTTTGTCCCACCCCGTGCGGCGCGATTACGAGAACATCACGCACGAGAAGGCGGCGGCGGGGTCACTTTGGTGGCGAGGTTCAACTCAGCTTATCGCCGATACTCGAATACAGTAGCTCCCCGTGTTTCCGAACGTAGGACAACGGCACCTTCGGATTGTTGATGTCTTTATCTCCGTCAGCGTGCCACTTTGCCTCCCACTTGGTGTACCAGAACTCCATAGCTGCGGGCTTTAGTCGATAGATTTCCTTCAGTTCAATGCCTTCGTAGGTTGCAAAAATCCAATCGACTTTCCTGTATTTGGCGATAATTGCTGGGTTAAGGTGGTGATGAGTGGTGAATTGGTCAGTTCGGAGAATATTGACGGTCTTCAGTTCGTACTCGTTCCCATCAGCATCAACGGCGTCGTTGCCTTCGCGCGCCTTCAGTGCGGTGAGGCCGAGGATGAGGCAGACCTGAAGTATTTTGCCGCCATTGTCTTGAAAAATGTCCGGGATGCCGTGCTTCATCGCCAGCTTTTGGTACTTGCGGATCGCTGGGAACAGTTCCTTGAGCAGCTTGGCGTCAGGATGGGATTTCATTCTTCCCCTCCTTCAACAACTCGCTAACCGTAACGCCGAGTGCCTCTGCTAACCGCTCGATGTTGTCGATCGACACATTTCGCTCACCGCGCTCAACTGAGCCCAAATACGTTCGATGTAGGCCCGCGAGATCGGCCAGAGCCTCCTGCGAAACAGCTTTCACGGCGCGGAACCGGCGCAGGTTCCGTGCTAAAATACTTCGCGCGGCCGGCCTGTTCTTCGATCGAGCCACATGGACAGGCTTGAACTTTGGATGACTTTAGGTCTACAGACTTTAAGTAGCTTTTGCAGCGTAAGATTTTGAGCAAATAGGCTGATAGATGAAACGCAACCTGCCCCAACTTTCAGCGAGTGCCGCGTACATTACAGAGTACGGGGCTGCGTACTGCGGCGATTCCCAAGAGCTGTTGGCCGGGCTTCCCGAGGGCAGCGTTAATCTCGTCGTGACGTCGCCACCGTTCGCGCTCCAGCGACAAAAGGCCTACGGGAACAAGGACCAAGCGGAATACATCGACTGGCTCGCCCAGTTTGCTCGACAGGTGCACCGAGTGTTGCAGGAGGACGGGAGCTTTGTGCTTGACCTCGGCGGTGCATACGAAAAGGGCGTGCCGACGCGGAGCTTGTATAATTTTCGCGTTCTACTCAAGTTATGTGACGACATTGGTTTTTACCTCGCTGAAGATTTCTACTGGTTCAATCCGTCCAAACTGCCGAGTCCGATCGAATGGGTGAACAAACGCAAGCTGCGCGCCAAGGACGCTGTGAATACGGTCTGGTGGTTCGGCAAGGGAGAGTGGCCCAAGGCCGATATCACTAAGGTTCGAGTTCCTTATAGCGCAAGGATGAAGAAGCTTCTTGAAGACCCCGACGCCTTCTATACGCCGAAGGCGAGGCCGTCAGGGCACGACATCAGTAACGCATTTGGGAGGGACAACGGGGGAGCTATCCCATCCAATCTGTTGCGGATATCGAATACCGAATCCAACGGGCGGTACCTCGATGCGTGCAAGGCGATACGGGCCAAGCAGCACCCTGCGCGATTTCCGGCCAAGCTGCCGGAATTTTTCATCCGCATGCTTACGGAGCCCGGTGATGTGGTAGTTGATATCTTCGCCGGGTCAAACACGACGGGCCAAGTTGCGGAGTCCGAAGCACGCTGTTGGCTTGCATTCGAATCGTCCCCGGAATACGTCGCCGCATCCGCTTTTCGTTTCCTCACGACGCATAACAGCCGTGCCGAAATGCGCGCACTCTACGAGCGCATCGAGGCAGGTGTGACCGTCGATCTCCGGCAGTATCTCGGGCAGCGGAATCTTCTAGAGCCCGCCGTCAATCCAGCGCGGTGATCGAGCGGCCGCGCGTCTCGGGCAGTATCCAGACCATCATGGCGCCCAGCGTCGAGAAGACTGCGCCGAGCGAAAGCGTCGCGCCGAAACCAAACCGCGCGCCGAGCGCCGCGATCAGGATCGGCGTGAAGAACTGAAATCCGCGCGTGACGTTGAGCAGCAATCCAAGCGAAGTATTGCGAACCCGCGTCGGCAACAGCTCGGCGATCATCGGCGCGACTCCTGCCCAGATACCGGTGCCGAATCCCGCCGTGAACATCGCAGCCGAGATGAGTCCGGGCACAGCCCGCGCCGAATTCCACAGTACGGTCGGCGGGATGGTGCCGGCCGCCATCAGCATCCCGTATGCGCAAAACGCGGGCCGGCGGCCGAATCGGTCCGCGACGCGGCCAAACGTCAGGTAGCCGAGCACGCCGCCGACCTGCATTTTCATCATCATGCGGCCGGCGCCCGCAGCGGTGAGCCCGCGCTTGAGTTCCAGGTATCCCGGCATCCAGGTGTACGTGAACCAGTACGCCTCGGAGTTCAGCAGGACGACTACGAACAGCAGCACGAAGATCCGCTTGTGAACGAGAATCGCGCGCAAGTCGATGCCGCGGTTCAGCTCGGTGCGCGTGCGCTGCCAGACGTCGCTCTCCGGCATCCACTTCATCACGGCGGCGACGACAAATACGGCGGGGATGGCGGAAACCATGAACGTCAGACGCCATCCGATCGCGGGTGCAAGATAACCGCCCGCCGCCGCCGCCAACAAAACCCCGAGCGGCGCTCCCGTCTGCACGTATGCTGCGTATCGTGCGCGGCGCTCGGCCGGCACGCTTTCGGCAACCAGACTTTGTCCGGGGGCCCATCCGCCGCCCATCCCGAGCCCGGTTATCGATCGAAACACGATCAGTTGGGGGAGAGTATGGCTGAATCCGCACAGCGCGGTGCCGACGCCGTAGATTGCGACCGTGGTTGCGATCGTTGGTTTTCGCCCGAAGCGATCGCCGAAGAAGCCGAAAATGACTCCACCAAGCGCCGTCATCAGCAGCGATGTGCCCAGCGCAATCGACGACTGCTCCGGCGTCAGATGGAGTTCGCGCGCAACCGGGACCAGCAGGAACGAGTAGAGAATCAGGTCGTAGAAGTCAAAGATCCAGGCGGCGAAGGCGAGCGCGACGATCCTCAGATGGATGGCGCCGGTCTCGCGCTGGTTCATCAGCAGTCCGGGCGAAGTGCGCGGGACGGCAGGCGCGGGCGGCGGTATATCGGCGACTGGCTGCATGGAATCGGGTATGGTTGGCTATCCTTGCCAGCTGCGACTGTCAAGGGAATGCGCCCGGCGGCGCGTCATTTTGACTCCGCCAAGGCGGATCGGCGCGCCTTCGCAGTTCGGAGGAGTGAATGTTCAAAAGATTTTTTCGATGGATTGTTCGAACGGTGATCACAGTCGCCGCGCTGTTCGCGATCGTCGCCATCTCGGATTACATCGCGCATCGGGTGCGGCCCAACTCTGTTCTGGCGGTCGAGCTGAACGGATCGGTTGTCGAGCGCGGCGGCAGCGGGTTGCTCGGCCTTCTGAGCACACATCAGACGGCGCTCAACGATCTGCGCAATGCGATCGACGCGGGTGCGAAGGATCCGAAGATAGTCGGCCTGGAAATCAAGGTTATCAACCCCGAGATGGAACTGGCGCAGGCGCAGGAGATCGTTGCATTGATCCAGTCGTTCAAGAGCCACGGCAAATGGACGACCGCGTATATCGAGACCGCCGGCGAATCGGGCGCGGGCAATCTGCCCTACATCGTTGCGAGCGCCGCCGATGAAGTCTCGCTGATGCCGCGGGGAGACCTCAACCTGATGGGAGTGCAACTGCGCGAGCTGTTCATGCGCGGCACGCTCGACTGGCTGGGGATCACGCCGATCTTCGCCTCGGCGGGGCAGTACAAGAGCGCGGCCAACATGTTCACCAACAAGGACTTCACGCCGGCGCAAAGGGAAGAGGACGAAGGGCTGGCCGGGAGCTTGTTCGATCAGATCGTCGCGGCAATCGGGGCCGCGCGCAAGCTCAGTCCCGACGCGATCAAAAGCCTGATCGATCAAGCGCCGTTGAATGCGGACGCGGGGCTGAAGGCGCGCCTGGTGGATCGACTCGAATACGAGGACGAATTCAGCGATCGCGTGAAGCATCACGGCGGCTCGCTTCACACGGAGGTCGACTACGCCAATTACGCACGTGCGAGCCTGTTTTCCAACTTCGCCGGCGGAGATCGAATCGCGGTGATTTACGGGGATGGGGAGATTCAGAGCGGCGGCGAAGGCTTCGAACCATTTTCAAGTCCCGATACCGAAGCGATGACTGCCGACGACATGGCCAAAGCGTTCAAGTCCGCGCGCGAGGATGACGGCGTTCGCGCCGTCATTTTCAGGGTCGATTCACCCGGAGGCTCGATGCTCGCGTCGGAACTCATCGGCCGCGAGGTCGAGCTCACGGCGAAGAAAAAACCGGTGGTCGTCAGCATGTCGGGGTACGCCGCTTCGGGCGGATACCTGGTATCGATTCCAGCGGCGAGGATTATCGCCGAACCCGGCACGGTCACCGGCTCGATTGGCGTGCTCGGCGGCAAGTTCAACATCTCGCCGGCCGCGCAAAAGATTTATGCGAACACCAACGCGGTGAGCCGCGGAGCAAACGTCGGAATGTTCGATATGTGGACCGACTTCACGCCCGCGCAATCCAAGCAGTTCCAGGATGAGATTATGCGCGACTACCAGTACTTCCTGAAACTGGTCGCGGCCGGCCGCCATATCACGGTGGAGCAGGCCGATGCGGTCGCGCAGGGACGGGTCTGGACAGGAGAGCAGGCGCTCAAGATCAAGCTGGTCGATTCGCTTGGCGGACTCGATGACGCGATGGCGGTCGCGAAAGGATTGGCGCGCCTGGCTCCCGATCAGCCGGTCGGGATCATCGAACTTCCCGAGCAGCCGGGACTGCTGCAATCGCTGACCAGCGGCAAGATGGTCGCGTCGATCACGCAGCGCCCGGCTGCGCGAATCGTCGAGCCGGTCATCGAGCTGATTCGCCTGGCGCTCAGCGGTCACGCGCTTTTCAGCGCTGCGTATTGTCCAGTGGCGCCGATGCTCTGAGCGCGTTCGGAGCAAGTCTCATGCGGCAAACAATCATCGGCCTGCTGATGGCGGGGTTGACGGCGGCATTTTTCTACTGGGTGGCAAGGCGCCGTTACAAGTGCCCGTACTGCGGACGGGTCGTGAAGTATGACGACGTCAACTGTCCACACTGCGGCAACGACATGAAGTACAGGCATCGCGCCGGTCCCGAAGCGGTTCCCAGGGCGGCGGCGGACCTGCGGCCGACGAGGCGGCGGCCTTCCGGCGACCGCTCTTCACGGCGTTGAGGGCATCTCGGGCGCGACGCGATCAGCAGATTGCTTGAAGTTCGCGGCTACATGCCCTGCCGGGCGTGGCAGTCGGAGCAGATTCCGTACAGTTCCATCTTGTGCCGGGTCAGCGTCACGCCGAGATCGCGGGCGACGATGTTTTGCATGCGCTCGATCGAGGCGTTCTCGAACTCGATGATCCGGCCGCATCGCTCGCAGATGAAATGATCGTGATGGCGCTCGGCGACGGCTTCGTAACGCGCCTGGCCCTCGTCAAAATGGCGCTCGTACAACAGCGCGCATTCCTTGAGCAGGCGCAGCGTCCGGTAAATCGTCGCATAGCCGACGTGCGGGTTGATCTTCTTGACCTCCGCATGCAGTTCCTCGGCGCTGATATGATGTCCGAGCTCGAAGAATGCGCGTGCGATGTCGTCGCGCTGGCCGGTGGACTTGAGCCCGCGCTCCTTGAGCCGCGCGTGGAAGGCATGCATCCGATCTTCCGCGCTGATCGCAGGTTTGCGACCGATTACGGTGTGACCAGCCGATGCGGTTTCGCCTGGACGCGGCATCTCAGTACTCAGGATGGGGCGTCTCCGACGTGAACGACGCGCCGTGCGGCGGGGGACAGATATAAGGATTCGAGATCGCGGGAGCGCAGCGCCTCGGCAATCACTTCGAGCTGCTCGGCGGCAGGCTGATCGCGATCGATAATAACGAGGTTCTTGTCGCGCAACCGGCAGGCGCCGCCGCGCGTGCGGTAGCCAATTTCGCGCATGATCTTTTCACGACGGACCTCGAGCCCGACGCGCTGGGCAGCCTCGGCGAGCTCATCCACGATTCTCATCATCCGCGCCTCGCTAAGTTCGCTCATTTCACCTGCATCCCTGCCCAATCGATTGTGGCTGCGGCTCCGCCCCCTCTTGAGGCATCACCGCGCGGCATGTTATCGCGGTAACTGACGCGGAGGTTACGCGCTTGATCAAGAAAATCCTCATCGGCATCGACACCTCCGAACACTCCCGCAACGCACAGGCGTACGCCTTCTATTTTGCCCGAATTTTCAATGCGTCGCTGATCGGATTGCATGTCGTCGATATCGTGTCGATCGAAGGCTCCTTTTTCCATGATATATCAGGTTCGCTCGGGCTGGAACCATATTTGGATTTCTCGTCCAAGATGCGCGAGGTGCTGACCGCCCGGGGCCGTGCCGTGCTCGACGAATTTGCCGCTGCGGCAGGCCGCGAGAATCTTGCCGTCGAGACCGTGCTCGACATGGGAATCGTCGCCAACCAGATTTGCGAACGAGCGCGCAGCAGCGATCTGGTCATGATCGGGCATCGCGGCGTCAACGAAAAGTTCTCGACCGGGCTTTTGGGTTCGACGGCGGAAAGCGTCGCGCGCAAATCTCCACGCCAGCTGTTCATCTCGCCGAAGCGATTTCGCGAGGTCAAACGCCCCGTGCTGGCGTACGACGGCAGCGAACGGGCATCGCGCGCGATGCGCTCGGCGGCGGAAATTGCCAACGGCCTGGGGATTCCGGTCACCGTCATCACCTGTGCGCGCGATCCCAGGCTTGGTGAGCGGACTCTGGCCGAGGCGCGCACCTACTTCGAGAACTACACGCCGAAGGCCGAGTTCAAGCTGCTCCAGGGTCACGCCAATGAGGAAATTGTGAAGTTCCTTAAAGAGCACGATGCCGACCTGCTCTTCATCGGCGCATACGGGCATAGCAGGATTATCGAGATGGTGCTCGGCTCGACCACCGAGTACGTGCTGCGCAACTCGCCGTGCCCGGTGTTCCTGGCGCGCTGAGATTCGCATCGTCGTAAGTCCTTAATAAATAAGGGCTGGAGGAGGAAAAGGCCCGGTGGCCTTACCGGTCTTCAAAACCGGCTTGGCGGCTAATATTGCCGCCGGAGGGTTCGACTCCCTCCCCCCTCCGCCAAGAGTGAGTGTGCTCTCGTGAGATGAGCGCGCGCCGGTATCCGAGCGAATCGAAGGAATGGTAACGAGACTGTCGCGACGCCCCGCGGTTTCCCGAATCGCGGGGCGTTTTTTTTCGACGCTCGGCCAGCGTAGAATCCAGCGCAATATGAGCGCCATCCCAGCGCCACTTCGACGCTTGCTTCAACGCTTGGACCATCGTCCGGCTTCGCCGCCCAGCTCTGAGATCACTCCAGCAGTTTCCCTGCCGCTACCAGCGCTGAGTGATGCCGCTGTCGCCGAAGCGCCTCCCGTTGCGCTCTGCGCTCGATGCCGCCACGCTTTACGACGCAACGGGCACAAAGTACGCGCCGGCCGCGCGCGCTCGCGTCGCAGAGCGCGATGAGCGCGGCCGGTTCTTACCTGCTTAGGCAGCCACCGCCGATGAATCAGCAGAAAACGGCAGCGTCCGCGTGAAGTCCGCAAGCCTGGTCGCCTCGCCGGCTGTGAGATCCGCCGGCAACACGATTGTCACAACAAAATCGGGGCGTAAACTGTAGCTATGCCGAATGACGCCGGCAGCACCATGACCACCAACACCATCAGCAGCGACAGCAGCCGACACCGAGGCTTCAACCTCAAGAGGCTCGTCGCTCGCCCCAACGGCCACAGCAGCGACCACCTTCACCGGCAAAATCCAGCGAAACCGGCAGGGATGGTCATAACGGCCGGGGATGTACGTCCCCAACCCCATATTCTGCAATTCACTGAAAAAATTCTTCACCGCCTCATCGTCAAGCCCCGCCTGCCACTTCAAGACGGAAACGGTCGTCTCGGAGCGATTCCGCTGATATCGTCTAAGAGAATCAAACGCACTCGTAGCAGCGGGGTCTCTGGCGTACAGCGCTCTTACTCTCTCGTTTACATTCATAAATATAGTCTCCCGAGCCATCAATTTAGATACTATCGGCTCTACCATTGATAATACGCCGTATGTTTAATTAAATCAAGTGCCATCCCCGCTCAATCTGGCCCCTACGGAAACCGCCGTGCAGATGCTTCGATATCTGACGAGTGAAGGGCGACGAACGCGCGTCGCTGTGAGGTACACGCTCGCTTCGCTCGCGCAGCTATTATCTCTAGTTGCCGTCCTCGCGCGACGCGCTTGCGGCGAGCGCGATTCTGAACGCACCTATCCCGAGTGGGCAGGCCTTCGGCTAAAGAGACTCTCGATCCACGGCTCGGCGAATCGCCGTCGAGTTCTGCTGCGAGTCGTGAGAGCATGTCCGCGGGTGGCGGACTAGAGCACGTTGCTCGCGCCCGTGGCTTTGCGCGGAGGCTTCGCGCTGCCCTTCACATGGTTTCACGCCGCTGCCTTAGCGGCCGCTACTTGCTGCCTCGGCCCTACGATCGGCCGAGCGCGCTATACGTTGCGCGCTGAACGCCATGCGGTGCCCCTTACTCCCGTCGCTTCCTCGCTTCCGAATCACAGTTCTCCGCGCGACTAGCGGCGGCGGGTCCTTGCTTCTTGAGCTTCGCGCGCGCGCATCGCCTCGGCCGGAGTCATGATCAGCCGCGGCTCTTGCTCGGCCTTCTGCTGCTCGGCCACCGCGACGGCGCCGAGCTGGGTGCGGATGAAGGCCTGAAAGAAAAGTACTCTCGTCACGTCGATTCCGTCGCGCAGCCGCGCCGCTGCCGCCGCGGCCCATCCCGCCTGCGCGCGGCGTCCAACCCGCGTCATGTAGTACGCGATATCCTCGAGCCGCCGCTGGACCGCGCGCCCGTTGTCGCCCGTCAGCAGTTCGGCGGTCGCGCGATCGATCACGGCGTTCACGCGTTCCTGCTTGTGGAGCGGATTCAAGACGATCACGCTTTCGCCGGCGCGGGCAATCTCGTCGACGTAGGGTTTGAGGATCGCGTCGGGGATCCGCCATTCGAGCAGTTCCGGTTCCTTGAGCAGCTCGACTGACGGCTCGCCGGCAGCTTCAGCGGCAAGCTCGGCATAGACCGGATGAAGCAGTTCAGTCGGCGGCGGCGACGCGATCAACTCGGAGCGCAGCGCGAGAAAGTTTCCGACGTGACCGCGCCGCGACTCGGGCGTGTTGCGCCAGGCCTCGCACGCGATGAAGTCCGCGACGCGCCAATCGGCGTCAACCAGCTTCACCTGTGCGCGGCGTTCGAGTTCTTCGCGTTCGGATTTCAGCTCGCGCCGCGACAGCGCGCCGTTCTGCGCGCCGACCAGGCCGTCGCGCTCGGAGATCAGCGCCCACAGCCGGATCACGCCGCCCTGCACGCGCGGCTTGACGATCCAGACGATGCGCGCGCCTTCGCTGTCGATCGGCGAGAGCATCGCGGCTATTTCAGTTTTTTCAGTGGCGTTGTCGTGCACGGCGCCGGCCGCTGCAGCGGTGGCCGCGGGCGCGTCGATCCCGTGCTGCTTCAGCTTGTACAGCGCGCGGCGGACTTCGCGCCGGATCGCGCCGGCCGCGCCGGCTTCCATCTCGGTGAGCATCGCGGCGGCGCGCGGGTCTGCGATCCTGCCGAGGGCGCGCGCAATTGCGACATCCGCGATGCCGGCCCTGCCCTTGAGCGCGCGCAGTTTCGCGAGCGCGTCGGCGGGCGCGAGCGCGGGGTCGAAGCCGGCCTCGATCAATTTCGCATCGTCAAGATTGGTTTGAGGTAAAATACTCAAATGAATGCCGTGCGAGCGCGGATTTCTGCGCGATTAAGACAGCGAATCGTGGGAGCCTATTCGCGGGCTTCCCGAACTGTCAAGTTTTTCACGCCAAGGCGGTAGCGATCAACGAAAAAACGAAAAAACGAAAAACGAAAAAATGAAAAAATGAAAAGCCTCGAAGCGCGCTGCGGTAGATGAGATCCTTTTGGCGCTTGGAGTAGGGCAGGCCGATCTGATCGACGTGTCGTACTTCGAGCTGCTCGCGAAGCCCTAGCCGGCCGGCTACGCATCGCGGCCAAAGAAGTCGTCGAACAATTTGCCGATTGCGCTGTGAACCGCGGGCGCGTCGAGCGGGTCGGACCCGCCCGCCTTAACGGCGGCGGCGAACACGAGCATGTTGCGCTTGAATAGTTCGAACTGCGCGTCGCTCATGAAGCCGACCGGGGAGCCGTCGCTGATAAAACCCGCCATCTCACCGAATCCCCGCGCGACGCCGCGAAGTTGACCGGCAAGTTCCGGCGACTGGTTCTCGATTGCGTAGGCGTAAACCAGGCACGCTATTTCCATTCTGCCCGCGCGAAATCGTTGCTGGTCCATCCTGACCCGGCGTGCGTCGAGCCCTTTTTTCAACCCCAGCTTTCCGAGATCGGCGAGCGTCGGCGGCGTCTTGTTGTTGATCGCATTGTCGCCGAGCCAATCCGCGTTATCGCCGAGAATTTGCGCAACGACAGGCGCAATCGTTTTGGGATCCGCAGGCTTCAGCAGATCGATCACGGCGCAATCCGAAGTGCCGCCGTAAATCTGAACGAGACCGGCTTGTGACATCGACGACAGCACCGGATCGTCAGGCGCAAGCGGCGCAACGTAAGTCTGAGCGCCCGCGGAGAGATCGTCGCCGGGATCGTGGCGCGGCTGCACCTCGACCCAATGTCCCTTGCGCAGCACCACGGGAGTGAACACGGCGATTCCCGGCCCGGCTGACGACGCGTACATCGCGATCAGCCGGTTATTGAGGTGATGGTCGTCGATCACGCGAGCCAATTCGCGCGCCTGGTCCCAATCCTCGAGCAAAGGAAAATGAAATCCCGCGTCCCATAACGCCTCGGCGGCGAGACTCGGGGCGCCCAGCGGAAAGATCGTTGCGAGGGCGACCAGAACCGTGGCGAAGGCAATACGGACGGCGCGGACGGCGACACGATCCATCATCGCTGCAAGGAACAAGCCGGCGATCACGGAACCGGCGAGCGCGGATTGCGCGACGAAGCGACTGGGATCCTGAAGCAGCCACGAAACAGGCGCGGCGGCCCATGCGAGCAGAAATTTGTGGCGCGTCGGATGGCGGAAAAGCCAGATCGCTCCCGCAATCGCCAGAATATCGGTCAGCGGATCGAGGTGCGTCGCTTCGTGCCCATGGCGGCCGCGATACCACGCGAGATTGGCCAGAAAGTGAATCGAGTAGGGCGAAGTGAGTATCGCGGTGGCGACGCCGACGATGATCAGCGCACGCCAGCGTCGTTCCAAAATCGCGGCAACCAGAATGCCGAGCGGCGCCGTGAGGAATCCACCAAGATGAATGTAACAGGCGGCGGATGTGATCAGCGTCGCAAGTACGAGCCGATCTTCGAGAAAAAAATAAATCGCCCACGGTATCGAAATGAAGAGCCATCCCGAAGGAATCCCGACATAGAACGAACCTGCGGCAAAAGCGCTGCCGGCGAGCAACGCGACCGCGAACATCGCGGCGATATCGCCGCCGAGCCGGCGCGCGAAGTAGAGCACGGTGAGCATCGCCGCGCCCCATTGCGCGAGGCCGAGAATCGCGTTGGCTAGAATGAATGAATCGGGTCTGCCGCCGAGGATTAGTCCGAGTATTGCGATCGCTACGTGGAGCGCAGGCCCCTGCAGGTTCGGCCGTCCGCCGGGGCCGTAATTTATATGGTCCCACCACGCGGTGCCGTGCGCTGCGTACCATCGCGCGAGCGAGATGTGATAGCCGGAGTCGATGCTCACCCGGTAGTCGGGCAGCGAGATAATCAGCAAGAGGGCGTTGACGCCGAGGATCGTCCAGGTGACTGCGCGCGCCGCGCGATTCGGTGCTTCGAGCGATTTCGATTCGAGCGTCACGTAACTCTCCGCGGCGCGTGATTGATAAATCTAAGCGCTGAAGATGCTGTCTGCTCCGGTGGACTCCAGCGCCGAGTCCACGAATTTTCGATCGGCGGCGCTGAGCGCCAAGCGAGCTTCGCGCAACCATCCTAGACACTTGCCCTGGTAGGGAAAGGGCTGCTGCACCCACGCACGCCCGTCAATCTCGCATCGCACTTCACTTGCGCGCGAAGCAAGCGCACGCGCGTTGGCGAGCAGGAAGGGCGCATAGACGCGGCCAATCTCGATCAAAAACGGGCGAAGCGCGGCGACGGCATCCTCGCGCGGGAGCCATCGAGCGTCTTCGACATCAAGCGACGAGAGATCGTCGAGATGGGTGACCCATGAGACCACGCGCGGAGTCTCGGCGGCCGCAATTGCCGCGGGCGTCGGATCGAAGTGCGCAAGCTGGCTCAACTGGCCGAAGAAGCCGAAGTCGCCGGCGCCCGGCCGCGCGCCCATGAGGAATCGATTTCCGGCGACCAGATGCGAATCGAGCAACACGAGCAAGCGGCGGTAGCTCGCCTCGATAACCGGCGTCGTCACGTCGTTCGATCCGACCACGCCGAGCCGTGCGATTTGACGATCGGCAAAATAGCGGGACGCCTTGGCCAGCGTGTCACCGCTCATGCATAGATCGCGGTCGAGCGCGAGCACGTGCGAGGCCTTGTCGATGTCGGCCGCGTATTTCCATCGATAGTGGAACATCGGCTTTGTGAGCCATTCGTCGGCGTAGTCCTCTAGGATCGCGTCCAGAAACGCGAGCGCGGGATCGGGCGGGACAATGGAACGTGTGGGGATGAGCTTTTCGAGCCGCCGGATCTGAAACGTCGAGTCGATCATCGCCTCGTCGGCGCGCCCTCCCTCACCGGGGAAAACGAGCACCGGGATAAGAGCGACAGGGACCGGAGGAATATCGACGTCCTCCGATGAGCCGCGCATTATCCAGGTGAAGGGGATCCGCCGAAAGCGCAAAACCGCGCGCATTTTGCGCGAGTAGGGGGAGCCGAATCCGCCGACCAGTTTCAATGCTGTCATCGTTTCGGCCCTCTCGTCACAGTGCTCGTCAATCGACCGCTCAAGCGGGGGCCTCTACGGGAAGCTTCGGGTTGCGCTCGGGAGGAAGATTGTCGTACAGGTCGGCGCGCAGATCGGACTTCAGCTTCGCGTAGGCCGGATCGTTCCACAGATTGCGCCATTGCATCGGATCCTCGCGCAGATTGTAGAGCTCGCCCTCGGTGCCGTCGTAGCGGATATCGGCAATCGGACCGCGCGGCGCGAGCATCGGTGGAATGTTGGCCAGGTCGAATCCATAGTCGCGAGTCGATTTCTCGTAAACGGTGAGCGTGTAGCCGTCGCGATAGATACTGCGCAGATGCATCCCGATTGCGGCGAACTGGCTGTCCCATTCGGTGATCACGCGCTCGCGGCCCGAGCCCGGCGCGATGGGAAGCGGCTTTCCCTGCATCCAGTCGGGAACCGGGACGCCCGCGATTTGGCAGAACGTCGGCGCGAGATCGAGCTGCCCGACCGGTTCCGCGATTTCGTTGCGCGTGATTTTGGCCGACGGCGCGGGGCGCCAGATCATCGGCAGCCGCATCAAGGCGTCAACGTGATACGGCCCCTTGTAGAGCAAGCCGAAGTCGCCTTGCAGCTCGCCGTGGTCTGTCGTGAAAAATACGTCCGTGCGCGGTTCCCATCCCCGCTCGGCGATTCGGGCGAGCACGCGGCCGCAAGCCTGGTCGATCAATTCGTTTTCGACGTGGATCATCGCGTTGACTTCGCGAAGCTGATTCTCGGTGAGCTGGCACGGGACGAAGCTGGCGGGGCCGCCCTCGAAGTTGCCGAAGCGGCCCTGGTACCAATCGAGCCAATGGCGCGGCTTGCCGCCGAGTATTTTTTCGATTTTCTCGCGCGAGCCGGGATAGCCGGCGGGCAGATCGAGATCGCGCCAATTGATTCGCCGCGCCTCGTGCTCCGGCGGGTCCCATGGATGATGGGGATCGGGGAAACTCATCCACACGAACCAGTTGTCGCCGGGATCGAGCGAATCGAGGTATGCGATCGTCCGCGCGGCCACCCAGTCGGTGTGGTAATGCTCGCGCGGAATCGGATTGTACTTCACTTCGGGCGCGCCGGTGTCGCCGCCGGGCATCGCGGTGAGAATCGGCGCGAAGCCGCTTATTTCGTCGGGATAGTTTTTCTGCAGCCACAGGGAATAATGCCATCCGCCGATCGGCGAATGCATCGCCAGTTCCATCCGATCGAAGCCGCGATACGGGCCGGTTGAATTCCGGCGCGCCATCTGGTTCTCGAACCATCGCCCCTGCAAATCGAAAGCGGGCTCGAAATGCGCCTTGCCCAGCAGCGCGGTGTGGTAACCGGCCTTCTCGTGAAGATAAGCCGCGACGCTCGGCGAGTCGGGCGGAAGTGCAACGCCGTTGGCGACGACGCCGTGGGTGCGCACGTATTGGCCGGTAATCATGGTGGAGCGGGCCGGCATGCAGACGACATTTTGATTGTGCGCGCGCCGATAGTTGATTCCGCTATTGGCGAGCCGGTCGGCGACCGGCGTCTTCGCGATCGTACCGCCGTTGCATCCCAGCGCGTCGTAGCGCTGCTGATCGGTGGTGATGAAAAGGATATTGCGTCCCATTGGATTCGGCTCCCGCGTAGAAACTTCACTCTTTAACTTTTCCCGTTGTCAGCAGCGCGCGGATGGTCGTCGCCATCACGCCTCGCGCCTCGGTTTCGGAAAGCCCCTGATGCCGGCGCATCTGCTCCCACGCGACCCAGCAAGTAGCAACGTCAAGCGCGGCGATCGTCGCACGCTTTTCATCGGCGGCGAGTTTCGAGAGTTCGGGCGCGAATGCGGCAAGCGTGGCGGCTCGCGTGAGATCGCGCGCATGCTTGAGGCGGCGGGCCAGGGCAGGGCGAAATGGTTCCATCAAAACCGCGGCGCGGCGCACGGGCGATAACGTCTCGAGCAGGCGGCCGCGTTGCGCGGAGAATCCTTCGATGCGGCGCGCCAGCGGGGTCGAGACAGGAATTGGCACGGCGAGCGGCTTGACGCGCTCGGCCTGGCGGTCGGCGAGCTCGCTGTAGATCTCTTCGAGGTCGTCGAAATGATGGAACACGAGCCGCAGCGAGACGCCCGCGCGTTCGGCGATTCGCGCCGCGGTGGGCCGCAGGTCGCCCTCGCCGAGGAGACCGAGCAGGGCGCCGACCACGGCGCGGCGAGTGCGAGCCGAGCGGGCAAGGCGTCCGTCGAGACGAGCAAGTTGCGGCATCAGGGGCGAAACTTATTACATTAACAGTGCAATTACAAGCGGGAATTGGAAGAAAAGGGAGCCGGATCGAGAAGCTCGAGCAGGTTCAGCGTGATGCGCAGGGTGAGGCCCCAGATTACCTGGCCGCCGTAGAGAATCGCCGGGAATTTCGAGGAACGACCGGCCGGCCCATCGCTCTTCCATTCATAGTCGCCGCGAAACTTCGGATCGCGGAGCGCGGCAAGAGGCACGTCGAAGATTTCGGCGACTTCGGAGATTTGAGGCTTGAGCGGCGCGTCGGACGGGATCACACCGACGAATGGCGCGACGACAATTCCGCTGGTCGTCGTTTGCATGGTGGGGAAAGCGCCGACCACTTCTACGGTCGAAGGATGGATGCCGACTTCTTCGTGCGCCTCGCGCAGAGCGGCGTCGAGCAGGGTCGCATCCACGGGATCGACGCGTCCGCCGGGAAACGCGACCTGGCCGCGATGGCTCGCGACATGGTCAGAGCGGCGGATATAGACGACGTGAAGGCGGCCGGCGCGCTCGAAGAGCGGCATCAGCACCGCGGCGGCGTTCGACTTGTTCGCCAGCGCCGCGCGCGGGGCGGGAGTGACGGTGGAGAGCTTGCGTCGGATGAGATCGATCTGGCGGGCAAACGTCCTTTCAGGGGCATTGTCGTTCGCCGCGGTGGGATCGGGTGTGGGTCTAGCGTCACTCATTGCTACAGATAATCGCGCGCAACGCCCTTCTTGCAAGCGCCCGCCCGGTTTTCAATGCTGCCGCCGGGTAGGCTAACCTCAAGTCCGGCGGCTGCACGCGAGTGACTTCATAGCATGCGATATTTGATTGGCAGGTACCACGAGATCGCGCTCAAGGGGCGCAATCAGTGGCGATTCGTCGATCAGGTCAAGCAGAATCTGCGCGATATATTCGGCGACTACCGGCTGGGCAATATCCGCAGCGTCGGGCCGCGCCTGATGGTGCAAATCCCCGACGAGCTAAGTGACGAAACCGCAGCCGAGCGCGCGGCGTTGATTTTCGGGCTGCAGAACTTCTCGATAAGCCGTGCGACCGCTCGCGACATCGAATCGATCGCGCGCGAAGCGATCAAGCGCGCCAGCGGAAGCAATGCGAGGACATTTGCGGTGCGGACCAAACGCGAGGACAAACGGTTCGCGATGAATTCGGTGGAAATAGATCGTGCGGTCGGCGGCGAAGTGCAGGAGGCGCTCGGCTTCGAAGTGGATCTTGACGCGCCCGAGCTCACGATATCGATCGAGATAATGAACGATGCCGCGTACGTGTCGGCGGGCAAGATGGCGGGCGCGGGCGGACTTCCGGTGGGGGTCACGGGGCATGGACTGGCGCTGCTGTCGGGCGGGATCGATTCGCCGGTCGCAGCGCATCGAATGATGAGGCGCGGGCTTAGGCTGGACTTCGTACATTTTCACGCGTATCCGATCGTTTCGGCGGCGAGCCGGGAGAAGGCGGCGGAGCTTGCAGCTCATCTGACGCGATGGCAGGCGCGATCGACGTTGATGCTGGTGCCGTTTGGAAACTTGCAGCGCGAGATCGTGGCGAATACTTTGCGCCCGCTGCGGGTGGTGCTGTACCGGCGCTTCATGCTGCGAATCGCAAGCGCGCTGGCGGAGCGTTCAGGCGCGACGGTGCTGGTAACGGGCGAAAGCCTGGGGCAGGTCGCCTCGCAGACGCTGGAAAACATGGCGGTGATCGAGAAGGCGGCGGCGTTTGGGGTCATGCGGCCGCTGGTCGGGATGGACAAAAACGAGATTATCGATCAGGCGCGCCGGCTGCACACGTTCGAGACGTCGATATTGCCCGACCAGGACTGCTGCACGCTGTTTGTGCCGGCGCATCCCGAGACGCGGGCGCGAATCGAGGAAGTCGAGGCGGCGGAATCGCGATTCGATGTCCCGCGGATGATCGACGATGCGATCCGCGCCACCGAAGTCGAGCGCTTTTGGTTTCCGCCGCGGGCCACGCAAGCGGCTGCGGCGGATCCGCGGCCGTTCGCATAGCGCGCCTTTTTTCTGATAAGCAGGGGACTGTTGCCTGCCAGGATGGCGGCCAACGGGTGGAAATTGCCCCCCCGAGCCGAGCTTGTTTTCGGTGGAAGCGACATTAGAATCGAACCGTTTGCGGCTCGCGTAAAGAAGGATTTCGACGATGACAATGAGCAGAATTCAGGCCAAGGGTGCGATTCTTGCGGCTGCTGCGGTTTGTGCGTTTCTCGTGGCGGGATGCCAGGGTCATACGCCCCAGCACGCGGCGGAAACCTATCTGAGCAACCTGAAACTTTACAATTACCCGACCTGCTACCAGGCGCTGTCGCATCAGGACCAGGTCGATCGCACGATGGATCAGTTCCTCAGCGAAATCCCGATGGCGCCCGACGTGAGCAAGGACTGGTTCAAGGGCGTGCTGCGCGTTTATGATTACAAGGTTGGCGACTCGAAGACCGACGGCGACAAGGCAATAGTCACGGTCAGCGTGACGCAGCCCGATCTCGCGCTCTGGGAGCGGACGATCGATGCTTCACTTACCAGAGATGCGTCCCCCGACCCGATCGCGCAAAAGAACCTGGCCGAAAATACGTACCCCAAGGTCACCTACGACGACAATATGGTGATGGTGAATCAGGGTGGCGAATGGCGGCTGTTCGTCAATTTCCCGTTCAAAGAAAATATCATCAAGGAACACAAGGACGCCGTCGATCTCTACCACAAGCACGACTACGACAAGGCGATCGCCGCCTATCAGAAAATCCTCGACGAACTGGACAAAGAGCAGGCGACCGGCAACGCGGGCCTCAAGTTCCAGTACGGGCGCGAGTTGGCGGATATACAAAACGCGCAGAAGCAGCTCTCCGACGCGCAGGCGTACGTCCCGAAAATCGCGCTGAGCGATGTCGATATGAAGATGTCAGCGTCGCGAGTGCCGGGAATTTTCGGCAAGATGACGAACAGCGGCGACAAAGCTATCGACGAGGTTCAGTTCACGGTCACGTACACAGTGGGCAAAGGGAAAACCAAGAAGGAAGTCTTCAGCGAGGTCCACACGCCGATCGCGACCCCGCTCGAGTTCACCAACTTCGGGCGTCCGGTGCTGCCGTTCGTGCCGGGCGAGACGCGCAATTTCGGTTTCCGCCTCACAGCCGCGACCGACATCCAGCAAAAAGCGACGCCCGACCTGACGGTCACGTCGATCGCGTTCACGCAATCGGGCGCGCCGCTGCCCAAGCCCGCGGCGCCATCGCCGTCGCCGGGAGCTTCGCCCGCGACGGCTGCTTCGGCAGCTTCCGCGCCCGCCGCTTCGGCGGCAGCGCCGGCGAAGAACTGACGCGGCCCGGCGCTTGACGCCGAGTTGCGCATCGGCGCCGGGTTATCCGGTGCGAGGCGCGGTTGGGCTATTATGGAAACGCGGCGCGGCATGAAGCGGCGGCGGATTCGCTTAGCGCGCGCGCACGACCGCATTGACAGTCAAACTCACAATTGCGATTCCCACCCATAATCGCGCGGCCTTGGTGCGCGAGACGTTGGCGAGTATCGCGTCGCTCTCGATGCCGGCGGGCGTCGAGGCCGACTGCCTCGTCATCGACAATGGATCGACTGACGATACCGCAGCGGTAATCGATGAATCCGCGCGTGGCGCGGCGCTTGCGATGCGGCGGGTGTTCGAACCGCGCCTGGGGTCGAGCTTTGCGCGAAATCGTGCGGTGGACGAAACCGCGTCGGACTTCATCTTCTTCATAGACGACGACGCGCTGGCCGAGCGCGATTGGGCCGCCGAACTACTCGATAACATGCGCCAGCGCGACCTGGACGCCGCGTGCGGGATGGTTATCCCGCGATGGTCATCGCCGCCGCCCAAGTGGCTCGGGCCGAGCCTGTGGGTCAAGCTCGCAGTTCACGACCGGCGTACGATCGAGTCGGCGCCAACGTCATCTGCCGAGCGGTTGGATAATTATTTCAGCGCCAATGTCGGATTCAAGCGCTCTGCGTTCGCGCGTTTCGGGAAATTTCGCGAGGACCTCGGCGTGGTCGGCGGCAATCCTATCTCGGGCGAGGACACCGAACTGTTTGCGCGGATATTGGCGCGCGGCGGCGCGATCGGGTTTGCTCCGCGCGCGATCGTGCATCATCTGATTCCGGCCGAGCGGATGACGCGGGCGTATCTGCGGCGCAAGAGCTTCGCCTTCGGCATGGGCACCGCATTTGCGGGACTGCAAAGCCACAACCGCCTCGACAAGCTGGTCCGCAACGGGGTCAGAATGGCGGCCGCCGCGATGCGCGGCGATCCGGAGCGGGCGATTTATCACGAACTCGAATGCGCCAACTTCCTCGGTTACTGGCGCGGCCGCCTGATCGCGAGATAGCGCCGCATCGCCTCGATCACTTCACGTAACCCAGCATACCGCGCTTTAGAATCGCCGCGAGATAAGGAATCAGCTCGAGGCTCGCGAGCTCAGCCGGCGCGACCCATCGATGCTCGACGTGTTCGTCGGGCCGCAGCTGCACTTTCTGAAAAACTGTCAACCGACACGAGTAAAGCGCCTGCAGATAGGGCTCTGAAACCATGCTGTGCAATCCGAGCAGGCGGTCGATCGCGACATCAAGCCCGGTTTCCTCCTTGACCTCGCGCAACAGGCAATCCTCGAAACTCTCGCCCAGCGCGATATGGCCGCCGGGAAGGTCCCAGCTTCCGGGCCGATACGGCATTACCGGCGCGCGCTTGAGCACGAGTATTCGCCCGCGACTGGCGATAACGCCATGGATGCCCACATAGAATTGCTGCTCCGCCATCGTGCTCAAGCTAGCGGGCCGCCGGTCGATGCGCCACTTCCGCGTTTAGCGACGGCCCCAGGCGCCGCCGCCGGGTGTCTCGATTCGAATGCGCTCGTGCGCTTTGACATCGATATTCGTTTTGCCGGGCAACCTGGTTCGTCGCGTGCCACGCACCAGAATGTTCATCCCCGTCGCGCCCGGTCCTCCGCCGGCGAGTCCGTACGGCGCGATTGTCCGCCGTTCAGTGAGCAAGCTTACGTTCGAATCGACAAGGCACTCGAGTTCACGAATCAGTCCGTCGCCGCCACGCGCGCGACCACGGCCACCCGAGCGGCGCCGGATTCGATACTCGGTGATCCGCATCGGGTAGTAGGCCTCGAGCGCCTCGATCGGCGTGTTGAGCGTGTTGGTCATGTGAGTGTGGATGCCAGACGCGCCGGGCCGGCCCTTTGCGGCGCCCGCGCCGCCGGCGATCGTTTCGTAGTAAGAAAAATGGCGGTCGCGAAATCGGTCGAAGCCGCCGACCGTCAGATTCGACATCGAGCCCGAACTCGCCGCCGGGATGCGATTCGGCGCCGCCTTGGCGAGCGCGCGAAACAGAACGTCAACAATCCGCTGCGAGGTCTCGACGTTTCCGCCCGCGACCGCTGCTGGAGCCAACGCGTTGACGATCGAGCCTGGCGGCGCGAGGAGACTGATCGGGCGCATCAGGCCTTCGTTGGCGGGCACGGCCTCCGCCGCGAGGCATTTCATGACATAGAAAGTCGCGGACAGGGTGACCGCGAAATTTGCGTTGACCGAACCGCGCACCTGCGGCGCGGAACCGGTGAAGTCGACGAACGCCCTGCCGCCGCCTATTTTGATTGCGGCACGAATTGGAATCGGACCTGTGCCGAATCCGTCGTCGTCGAGAAAATCCTCCGCCCGATAGGTTCCCGGCCGAAGCTCGGCAAGCGCGGCCATCATCAGGCGCTCGGCGTAATCCTTGAGCCCGTCCATCGCAGCTTCGACCGTTTTCCGTCCCGACGTTTTTACGATCGCCAGCAACCGCTCGGCGCCGACCGACAACGCGGCAATCTGCGCGCGCAGGTCGCCCTCGCGCTCCTCGCGGACTCTCGTATTGGCGAGAAACAGCGTCATCACGTCGCGGGCAATCTCGCCGCCGCTGACAATTTTCACCGGAGGCAATCGGAAACCTTCCTGGTAAATCTCCGTCGCGAGCGCCATCGAGCCCGGCGCGATCCCGCCCATGTCCGCGTGATGCGCCCGGTTGGCGGCGTACGCGAACGGGCGGCGCTCGATCCCGATAAACACCGGCGCGACCAGCGTCAAGTCGGGCAGATGCGTCCCGCCGGCGAAGGGGTCGTTCAGCGCGGCGACGTCGCCGCGCTCGAACTCGAGCGTCGCGATCGCCGCGCGCACCGAGAGCGGCGTCGAGCCGAGATGCACCGGAATATGTGCGGCCTGCGCGACCAGCTCGCCGCGCGCGTCGAAAATCGCACATGAAAAATCGTGCCGCTCCTTGATATTGGGCGAGAACGCCGTATGCCCGAGCACAACGCCCATCTCGTCGGCAATCGCTGCAAGACGACTGTTCATCACGGCCAGCGTGATCGAATCGAGCTTCATCGCGCCGCCTCCAACTGGAGATTACCGAAGTCGTCCACGCGCAAAGTGAATTCCGGCGCGACGTACGCGGTGGAACTCAGCTCGACGACGACGATCGGCCCGCGCACGCGCGCGCCTGCGCCAAATGAGGCTCGATCGTAGATCGGCGCCGCACGTTCCCGTCCGCCAACCAGCACTGGTCCGCTTGAAACCGGCGTTGGCTTCCCGACCTGGCGTGCGATTCGCTTCGGCCTGGCGACCGACGCCGCCGCGACCGCGCGGATACGGATATTCACCACTTCGACGGCGCTACTCGCGCAGCAATGTCCGAAAGTTCTGCGATGCGTCGAATGAAAGTCGGCGACGAATCGGGGCGTGAGCGCGATTTCGAGTTCGTACGACTGCCCCCGATAGCGCATGTCGGCCCACAGTTCGTGACGAATCGCGGCCGCTCCTTCAGCCCCGAGCTCGGCGTGTGCGCGGCGGACCAGTCCCGAGGCGCGCGCGAGCAGGCCCCGATAGTTCGGATTCGTCTCGCGCACCGTCAGCGAATACTCGCGGCCCAAAGGAGCGCTCGCCGCCCCCCACGCGCACAGCAGGCCGGGATTTCGCGGCATCACGATTCGCCGGATACCCAAATCGAGCGCCAGTTCGCACGCGTGCATCGGGCCGGCGCCCCCGAACGCCAGCAACGCGAAGTCGCGCGGATCGTACCCGCGCTCGACCGTGATCACGCGAATCGCGCGCTCCATGTTCGCGTTGACGACGCGAATAATCCCGCGCGCCGCCGCAATCGGATTCGTTTTCATCTCGCTCGCGAGCCGCGACAATGCGCGCCGAGCGCGATCCGGATAAAGCTTCATTTGGCCGCCCAGGAAATTCCCCGCGACCAATCTGCCCGCGATCAGGTCGGCGTCAGTCACGGTGCACGACTCCCCGCGTCCATAGCACGCGGGTCCGGGATCCGCTCCCGCGCTATCCGGTCCGACTCGGAGCGAACCGCCTGCGTCGATCCGCGCGATCGAGCCGCCGCCTGCGCCGACGGTGTGAATGTCCAAAACCGGCGTGTGCACCGCGTATCCGTCGGGATGACTCAGCGTGCGGACTGGCGCGCGGCGATCAAACAGCGAAACATCCGTCGAGGTACCGCCCATGTCGAACGTGATGAAGCGATCGGCGCCGAATGCGCGCGCCAGGCTCGCCGCTCCAATCACGCCCGCGGCGGGGCCGGAGAGAATCGTTCGCACCGGCTCTGCCCGCGCCAGCTCCAGGCCGATCGCGCTGCCGTTGGACTGCATCACTCGAAGCCGCGCCCCTTCGAGCCGGGTCTCCAGGTTTTTCAGATGCGACGACATACGCGGCGCGACGTACGCATTCACGACCGCCGTCGAGAAGCGCTCATATTCGCGATACTCGGCGACAATCCGATGCGAGACCGAGAGCGGCCGTCCGAGCGGCGCCAGCGCCCGCGCGATCGATTCCTCGCCTTTCGGATTGGCGTACGAGTGAAGCAGGCAGATGGCGAATGCGTCGGCGCCGCTGCGCGCAGCGAGCCGCCGAATTCGCGCAAGCTCCGCACGGCTGAGCGATCTGATGATGATCCCGTCGAACAGCGTGCGCTCGGCAACGCCGAAGCGCATCGCGCGGCCGACGAGCGGCTCGGGTCGCGAAGGCGCCAGCGCGTACAGGTCGTCGCGGTTCTGGCGCCCGATCTCGATGAGGTCTTCGAACCCTGCGTTGGTAAACAGTGCGACGCGCGCGCCTTTTTTCTCGAGCAGCGCATTGGTCGCGACGGTGGAACTGTAGGTGACGGACTGCGGCGCCGCGTCGATGCCCGCGAGCATCTCGCGCAGGCCGCGGATGACAGCGTCGGCAGGGTCCGCCGGCGTCGAGAGCACTTTATGCACGCGGATTTCACCGCCGGCGATCGCGACGAGATCGGTGAACGTGCCGCCCGTATCGATTCCGACCACGATTCGGCCGGCGCGCAATGGCCGGGGGCTGCGGCGTTTCACGGCGCTCTCAGCAGTATTTTGAAATTGAGCGGATCCTTCGCGGCATCGAAACCGGCCAGGCCGTTTTCGCTGTCGAGCGCGAAGATGCCATCGATCAGCGGGCGAGGATCGATTTTTCCGGCCGCGAGTGCGTCGAGCGCAGGCGCAAAGCGGCCGCATCGCGAACCGATCACGCTGATTTCATTCACCACGATTGGCGCCAGATTAATTTCAGCCGCCGCTGCCACGGTGCTCTTCAGTATGATCTTTCCGCGCGGCCGGACCAGTTCAACCGCGCGCCGAAAACCCGATCCGCTTCCACTGCAATCGATCGCGACCTCGAATTTGTCCCGCACAGAAGATTCCTCGGCCGTATCGAGTCCGAGTTCAGCCAGCCGCGCGAGTTTCTCACGATGATGGCCCGCTACCAACGGCTGGTACTTCTCGCCCTTGAGCGCCATCGCGACGATCGCGCCGAGCCGGCCGTCGCCTATCACCGCGATCGTCTGATTGCGCGATAGATGAACCTGCTCGAAGATCTCGTACGCGGCGGCGACCGGTTCGGTGAATACCGCAACCTCGTCTGGAATCGAATCGGGAATCGCAACCAGGTTGCTGTCGGGAAGACGAAGGAATTCTGCAAAGGCGCCGTCGCGCCCGAGGATTCCGAGCACTGTGCGATTGGGACAATGGCGCGCGAGACCGCCGGCGCATATCGCGCATCGCCCGCATCCCGCGTTGATCTCGCCAACGACGCGTTTTCCCCGGATCGAGGAGTTGTTCGATTCGACTACGCGGCCGACGAATTCATGACCCGGCACTCCCCGAAATTGCATGTAGCCGCCGGCGATCTCGAGGTCGGTTCCGCAGATGCCGGCGAGCGAGACGCGGACGACACTCTCGCCCGGCGCCGCAACGGGATCGGGATAGTCGGCGCGAAATTCCAGATTGCGATCGAATACCAGCGCGCGCATCGCGCACGATTCAAACAAAAAAGCAGTAGGCTTGCCACAGCCAGGCAGGGGGTGACAGTCCCGGGGACGCGCGCCGGGGAAGGGAAATCACTTAATTAAATGTGAAACCCACCGTGTGATTGCAGGGGTGACCCCTGCACCCAGTATTAAGGCCGCCCGCCGTTGGCGGGCGCGGCCCCTGCCCGCAGGCGCGCCGTGTTTTCCTTTCTTAATACTGCGCTGCCGTCGCCACGGCCAGGGCTGAGCCCTGCACCCAATATTAAAACAAAGATGCGGCCTGGCGGCCTGTTAGAACGGGTTAGGGGGAAAGAGCCGGGGAGCATATTGGCCTCATCTGGATGCGACAATCGGTAGGTCGGATGATGGCGCGCGCGAGAGGGCGCGGCTATGATCGCGCGTGGGTTTCTCACCGAGGCCTCCTTGTCAGCGGGCAGGCACCTTTCAACTATGAAATCGATTTGATGCCGCCAGTGGTGGGGATAAGCGCTGCTACTGAAATAGACCAGCTAAACGACCGAAATATCAGCAGAAACCAGTTGCACGCATTTTCGACTAAGCGGCTGAGATGAGCCAAATTACAAATTAAATGGCTCCTAAATTGAATAGGCTCATTGTTTTAGAGCCAATTCTATGGTTAGATTTCCGCCATCCCAAAAGCGCCAGAAAGCGCAGGCACGAGAAAAAATATGGATGTGCAAACCGCTACGGAAGACACTGCGAGTTTCGACGACGAAATAGCAGCCGAAGTGAGGGCAACGAAAAAGATGAAGGGAAGAAGAACGAAGATTAAGGCCAAGGCTCCAACCCGCCTTGAGCGCGCGGAAAAACTGCGCACTCGACTGCTTCACCTCAAGGAAGAACTTGAAAATATGGGCTTTGGAGGTTTGCTCAAGCCGCCCGGACCAATCCAGCTTGTGGAAGAGCCTGACCTCGATCCAAAGACCGGGGGATACGTCGGCAAGGTGCGAGAGCCGCTGGCCGCATACATACAGCGGGTCTCTATTGCAGATAACTTCTCGCAGCGCCCGCCCTTCGACCACGTCATCGACCCGATCTACAGGCGGCTGATTCGGGATTACATCGAAGGAGCGCTGATGCCGGAATCTAAGGTGGCGGCGCTGAATCATTCAAACGGAAAGGTCGAAAAAATCGACGCCGGCCCGATCCGCTGTTCCATCATCGATGGATTGCAGCGACTGTATTGCTACTGCATCGCGATCTTACTCGTCCTATACCGTGAGCAACTTGTCGCAGATGGCGTGATTCCAAAAGACGCATGGGAATACTTCGCGGAAGTGGTCAAGGCAACTGGCGACCCGAAGGCTGCCACTGAAAAGATTCTTACTCGCCTGATGCGATATGAAGTCTTCTACAACATAGACCTTGGGGGCCTGCTGCATTTCATGGTGACTTTCAACACCGGGCAAAGGCGGATGAACCTGCCGGTTCAACTTGAAATCATGAAACGCCCACTGATCGAGGAGCTGCAAATACGCGCACAAATCAAGCTCTGGTATGAGATTGAGAAAATTCCCGGGATGACCAAGCCCAAGGAACAATTCGCTGCCTCAGACCTCATCCTGGCAACGGAAGCGTTCATCGCCAACAATGCGCAGGTCTCCGCTGCGCCCGAAGCGGATCGCTATCTCGAAGACGAAGCGTACCTAGACAAGGTGGGCGATATCGAGGATGTCGTCGCGACGCTGAAGCGAATCGCCACCGACCTTCATCCGGCGATGATGGCCGCTTACGCGAGCGATCCGTACAAGCGCTATCTGCTTTCCACTAGTAGCGCGTTCCTTTTCGGGCTAGTAGCTGCGTGCGGATACATTCGTAATACCAAGAACATGAAAGTCTTGGATGGCGAGCTAGACCGGTTGATGAACCTCATGAAGGAGGGCGGTGAAGACCCTCTCAACCTCGCGGACTATTGGTCTGCGCTAGAGCAAATTACCGCGTCACGTGGCAAGGCGACCCGCCGTTTGGTCGACGATACTTTCCGCCGATTCTTCAACGGCGCTACCAGCGGACTGGATTGGCTCGACACGGCTAAGAGCATCGGCGGTGGTGCTTAGGTTGCAAACTCTGAATGGAGACTTGCGATGATAAAATCACTGGTGTTGATCTTATTTATCATCTTAGGACTTGGATGCCTCGGCTCTTTCGCGATGGCCGCGCCCTGCGATCCTGTAAACGCTCAGGGATCGGATCTAACTAATTGGCAGGCCTACAACGCCTGTGTCGCGACGCTGGCCACCGGGACCGGCATGGTCATCGCAAGTAAGTCGGCCTGCACGCTGGCGTCAAACAGTTGGACCTGCAACCCATCCGGGTACAGCATCGGAACGCTCACCGTGACGGCCAATCAAACTATAAACATGGGGGCGGGACAGACGCCGGGCCAGTTCTTTACAATACGGCTTACCCAGGACTCTACTGGCGGCAGGGTTCCGACTTGGGGCAGTATGTTCCTGTTCCAAAATTCGATTACTAATCAGCCAAACACACTGATTCCTGAGACTTGGCCGAATGATGTTGAAGATATACTTTTTCAGTACGACGACGCCATATCGAAATGGGAGTACCTCTCTCGTTCGAGCGTTCAAGCGATTTCACCGACATTTCAGGGCAATGGCACCGGCATAGGTAATCATCCGGGTAACGCCAGCCCCAGAGCAGCCTTAGCTCTCCCCGCGAACATCGAAACAGCCGTTGCTGGCGACAACGGTGGGTTCGAGGCTGGCGAGGGCAATGGTGTTTATTTTTATTCACCACTTCAGGTTGTGTTAGTTCAATTCTGTAATTTTCGCTCAGCTCCGACACTGGCCGTATTCCGCTGCAATCTAGGAAATCAGAACTACGCAACCGATCAAACTGCACCGGTTCAAGTACCAGCGGGGGGCTGCACTGAATTTCAAGTTAATAGTGTGGCTGGCATTAATCCAGCTCCTACTGATTACGCTTCCTATGTATGTTATATCAACCCCGGCAATTCTACCAATGCCTATGAGACGTGGAATAGCGTGTACAACGAGGAGGTTCCAAGCTACTAATGCGTAAAATCTCGTTTCTTATTGCGGTCGCGTTACTATATGCGTTGTCGCCAGCGGTCGCGCAGGCGCAGTTTCTGGGCGGGTCAACCTTCACTGACAGTGATTCTGTGGTCGACACACAATCCTGGACCGGAAGTTCTGGGCAAGCCTATCCGTTTAATTCAATAGCAGCAAATCTTGAAAATCTAGCGGGAGTTATCCAAGTGCTGCTTGGAAGCTCGACCGCCTGTCAAACAATCACACCGCCCTCTGGATGGACACTGATTCCTAATTCCGTGGCTTCGGCTACTGGATTATGTCAGGCGCTTTATTTCAAAGTGTTTGGTGCGAGTGAGAGTCCTCCTTACACTTTCTCGTGGACGGGCACGCTGCCTTTTGATATGAGGACGTATGTCGTCTCGAACATTTCAGTATTTGATGTGGCAAGCAATGCCAGCGGAATTAGCACGGCACCGGCAGCGCCAACAGTCACAACCACTCTAGCTGGCGATTACCTGATGGCGTTCTTTGCTCAACTGGGCGCCGGGACGTGGACCGCGCCGACTGGCATGGGCATCGCTGTTGTAGCTGGCGACTACCAGCTTGGTACCGGGTCGTTTACCGCGCCGACTGACTCCGTGAGGTTTCTGAATCTGACAACGCAGGCATGGGCTTATCCAATCGGCGCGACGGGTACTGAAACCGCCGCTATAAGCTCATCAGCGCAGTGGGTAGCAGATCTTGTAGCGTTCAAGCCGCTGTATCCGATACTTATCTCGGGCATCGCGCAACCGCTGGCAAGTTTTGGTACTTTTGCTCCTTCTATTGAAGGCGAAACGCAAACCGAATCGGACTCAACGGCAGCCTGCTCGCTAGGGGCTACGGCTACAAGTGGCGGAACCATGCATTGTGCTATTCGCTGTAACGGGACCAACTGGATACAAACGGGCTTATAAGGCAATGAAAGCCGCCAGTACATGGTCGGTGAGATTTGGCGCGGGCGAGAAGGCGGGGCCGCGCGTTTCGCAACAGCCGCCACATCGCCGCCCGTTGTACTGTCCTGCATCGCCGAAGACGGTTACAGGGCTAGGAAAATAAACGCAGAGCAAGGAAAAAGATCCGGGGTCCCTCCGCTTCGGTCGGGATGACGGAAAGAGTCGCTGATGACGGAAAGAGTCGCTGATGATCGGAAAGAGTCGCTGATGATCGGAAAGAGTCGCTGATGACGGAAAGAGTCGCTGATGACGGAAAGAGTCGCTAAGGAAGATCAGTCGGCGGATTTGGCCGACGCAGACTTTTCGGACGACGATTTGGACTGGGAAGATGTTTTGGATGAGGACGTTTTCGACTCAGATGACGCCGACTTCGATTCCGACGCCGGCTTCGACTCGCCAGCCGCCTTCGCCGACGAATCGCTCGACTTCGCCGTTTTTCGCGGGGGCAGCATCTTTCATCGAACGACGTGCACCGAACATGTCGCGTGGCTGACAACCTTGTCGGCCGTCGTCCCGAGAAACGTGCCCCAGAGCTTCGAGTGTCCCGTGTGGCCCATCACCAAGAGATCGATGCCGGCATCTTTCACGTAGCGCACGAGCGCCTGGGCGGGATGGCCCACGCGTTTTTCCGCGACCACTTCGACACCGTACTTCTTGCCTGCCTCAAGCGCTTCATCCCGAAGCTTATCGAAGATCGCATCCGCGCGCTCGAGCTCTTCGTTAGTCTCGCTCGGAGCACCGGGATAACGAGGCATTTCCTCGATGAAGATCATCCACAGCTTCTGCTGGTCGGCCCGCGCCAGATGTAGCGCCACGTCTAGCGCCCGTCTGGAGCAATCGGAGCCGTCGAACGCGCAGGCTATATTCCGGTACATTGGCAACATTCTCCTATTCGTTAGCGGCACGAACCGGCGGTTGAGCGTGTTTTTCACGGGCCGCCTCAGCACCAGTATCGGGCATGAAGAAGCGCTCGGCAATCAGAGTCGGCACCACGGCGCTTAGAATCACGACGGTCACGAGCACGGTGTATTGAGCTTGCGATATAATGTGGTTTTCGAGACCGAAGAGTGCCGAGATGGTGCCGAACGTCAGCCCCGTGGACATCAGCATCGTCGTGTACATGCGCTCGCGCGACGGTATGCCAAAGCCGTAACTGAGCGGCCATACACCTGTAAATTTCGTCAACATTTTGATTCCCAGCAATACCATGACTAACCCCGCCGTCGGAATCAGGGCAGGCAGTGAAACGTACAGACCCGCCTTGATGAAGTAGAAGGGTGTCAGCATCGTGAATGCGATCGACCGCATCCGGTTTACCAGCACGCGGTCGTTCAGGAATACTCCGGCGACGACCAAGCCCGCGAGATAAGCCGGCAGGACCGCCTCGCTATTCGCCACCTTCGCGAGACCGCCAAGGAAGAAGAGAACCAGAAAGAGGAATTTTACTTCCGGCTCGCTCACGCGAGTCGCGCCCAAACTTTTGATAATCGCGCGCGTGCACGACGGCAGAAAATAAAGCGTCACTGCCATCAGCACCACGAACAACACCATCCAGCGATTGAAATTCGCGAAGAACACTCCCAGCGCCAGCACGGTTCCGAAGTCGTTGATGAAACAAGCCGCGAGTATCATCTTGCCAAGCTCAGTTCGGTTCAGCCCGCTCTCAACCAGCACGGCGTACACCACCGCAACCGAGGTCGTGGACAGAGCTATACCTGCGATGAGCGCCTCGTGATACGTCCAGCCAGCCACCCAGTACGCGAACGCCAGGACCCCGAGGAACGGGATGAGGAATGCAATGACGCCGATGGCCATGCTCTGTTTTAAATGTGAACGAAGCGATTCGGGGTCGATTTCCGCTCCGGCGAGGAACGTCAGCAAGCCGGCGCCGAAGGTGGCAAGGAAACTGACCCACTCGTTCGACTGAATATGAAAGGTATTGCCTGCAACGACGCCGAGCAGGATTTCGATCAACGCCACTGACACGCCCAAACGAATCGAGATCAGGCTTGCCAGGAACGCTATCCCCATCCACGCCGATGCTACGAACCAGACATTCTGCATTCGACTGCCTCCATCGCACGGCTCGCGTGCGGCGCTAATATGTTCGCGCGAGCGCTATTTCGATCGCCGCTCGTGTCGCGCCAACGAATGTCCGGTAGGGATATAAACGAAAACCCCTACCGGCCTTACGGCCTCGGTAGGGGTCGTCAGCCCTGCTCGGAGCAGAGCGGTTTTGGTGAACCCCATCACCAGTCTCGATTAACTTTAGCAGGCCGTCCTTTTCAGTCAATCGCGACGGTGTTGGGAATTATCAGCGAAAGTTGTGGCAGGGGTGACCCGCAGGGGGTGACCCCTGCACCCAATATTAGAACAAAGATGCGGGCGGAGTTCACCCTGAGCAAAGTCGTAAGGCCCTGCTAGAACGGGAGAGGGCGCGGCCGCGCGTTTCGCAACAACCGCCACATCGCCGCCCGTCGTACTGTCCCGCATCGCCGAAGACGGTTACAAGGCTAGGAAAATAAACGCAGAGCAAAGAAAAAGATCCGGGGTCCCTCCGCTTCGGTCGGGATGACGGAAAGAGTCGCTGATGACGGAAAGAATCGCTAAGGAAGGCAGCGGCGGCCCCTATTTCTTCTTGGGGTTCTTTCCGGTTCCCGCTGCTGGCGTGGCAGTTGCAGTCGCAGTCGCGGTTGCGGGCGGCGTGGGCTAGGGAACCACGCCGCCGTACTCGTACGCGCCGATGTCGCAGTCGGTGTATGTGGGCGCGGGTCGCGGTGCGCCGCGCTGGTCGAATCCCGGACAATTTGCGCTCCCGCTCGGGATCACATCGATAGCCGGACTCGTGGACTGAAGCGCGATCGTATACGTAGGCCCGCCGTTATTCGCCAACCCAGCGGCGGCGAGCAGCGGATTCTTACTATTGGCGCTCCCCGTCGCCGTAAAACCACAGGTTGCGTCGTCGGAGATGTTGTAGCCGCCGTCGGCGATCGTACCTGAGCAGTTTCCACCCGTGTCCGCGGCCAAGATGGAGTTAGTTACGGTGGCGGTGCCAGAGTTGTAGATGCCGACACCCCCGCTGTTGGCCGAGAAGGTGCTGTTGGTGACGTTCAAGGTGCCGGAATTCCAGACGCCGCCGCCGACGTTACCCGCGCTGTTGGCCGAGAAGGTGCTGTTGGTGAGGTTCAGAGTGCCAACCTCGTTGTAGATGCCGCCGCCGTTGGCAGACGCGTTGTTGCCGGAGAAGGTGCTGTTGGTGACGGTCAGCGTGCCGTTGTTTTCGATGCCGCCGCCGAACGTCGCACTACCGTTTTCAATCGTCAGGTCATTCAGGGTGAGCGTAGCGCCCCCGCTCACCGAAAGTACTCCGTAAGTACCGCCGCCGTTGATGATGATGTTCTGCCCGGTGCCATCGATCGTGAGACTAGCGGGCGAGGTATTCGTGATTGCGGTGAGCGTGCTGCCCAGCAGGATCGTGCCGGTGACGCTGAAAGTGATGAGGTCGTTGCCGGTGCCTGCGGCGCATCCGTTCACGGCGGCCTGACTGTTGGCTGCGGTGATCGCGTCGCGCAGGGCGCAAACTCCCACCGAGCCTGTATCAGCCAGCGTGTTGACGATTATCGGCTGAAGCTCGTACGCGCCGATGTCGCAATTGCTGAATCCGGGGGCGGGCCGCGGATCGCCACGCTGGTCGAATCCCGGACAATTTGCGTTCCCGACCCCGCTCGGGATCACATCGACAGCCGGACTCGCGGCCTGAAGTGCGATGGTCTGGGTGGGCCCGCCGTTATTCACCAACCCAGCGGTGGCGAGGAGAGGATTGGTGCTATTGGAGCTGCCGGTAGCCGTAAAACCACACGTAGTGTCGTCGGAGATATTGTAGCCGCCGTCGGTGACAGGCGGCGTCCCGAACCCCGCGCAGTTTCCGCCCGTGTCCGTGGCCAGGATGGAGTTAGTTACGGTGGTGGTGCCAGAATCGTTGTAGATGCCGCCGCCGTCGCCCCCGCTGTTGCCGGAGAAGGTGCTGTTGGTGACGTTCACAGTGCCCAAAATGTTGTAGATGCCGCCGCCCTCGATCCCCGCGATGTTGCCGGAGAAGGTGCTGTTGGTGACGTTCAGGGTGCCGGAATTCCAGACGCCGCCGCCCTCGATCCCCGCGCTGTTGCCGGAGAAGGTGCTGTTGGTGACGTTCAGGGTGCCGGAATTCCAGACGCCGCCGCCGTAGCTTCCCGAACTGCCGTTTTCAATCGTCAGGTCATTCAGGGTGAGCATAGCGCCCGAGTTCACCGAAAGTATTTGGTAAGCATTGAGGCCGTTGAGGCCGTTGATCGTGATGCTCTGCCCGGTCCCATCGATCGTAACCGACGTAAGACCCGTAATACTCGTGCTTAGGATTGCGGGGAGACTGCTGGTTAGCGTGATGGTGCCGGTGACGCTGAAAGTGATGTCGTCGGGGGTGCCTGCGGTGGGGACCCAGCAGTCCCCGCCCGTGGTATCCACGCCCGGGCTGTTGGCGTTGTTGATCGCTTCACGGAGCGTGCAGAACCCGTTGTCGGAAGTGCTTCCCGCGGGGTCGGCGGTGCTGTCGACGGTTAAACTAGGTGTTGCGGTTGCAGTCGGCGTTGCAGTAGCCGTGTCGGTCGCAGTCGCGGTTGCCGTCGGCGTCGCCGTATCGGTAGCCGTGTCGGTCGCGGTCGCAGTCGCGGTTGCGGTTGCAGTAGCCGTCGGCGTCGCCGTTAAGGTAGCCGTGTCGGTCGCAGTCGCCGTCGCGGTTGCCGTCGCCGTATCGGTAGCCGTGGCGGTCGCAGTCGCGGTTGCGGTTGCCGTCGCCGTTGCAGTCTGAGTGGCGGTTGCAGTCGCCGTCGGCGTCGCGGTTAAGGTAGCCGTGTCGGTCGCAGTCGCCGTCGCAGTTGGCGTTGCCGTTAAAGTCGCAGTTGCAGTCGCGGTTGCCGTCGGCGTCGCCGTATCGGTAGCCGTGGCGGTCGCAGTCGCGGTTGCCGTCGCCGTATCGGTAGCCGTGGCGGTCGCAGTCGCGGTTGCCGTCGCCGTATCGGTAGCCGTGGCGGTCGCAGTCGCGGTTGCGGTTGCCGTCGCCGTTGCAGTCTGAGTGGCGGTTGCAGTCGCCGTCGGCGTCGCGGTTAAGGTAGCCGTGTCGGTCGCAGTCGCCGTTGCAGTCGCGGTTGCGGTCGCCGTCGCAGTTGGCGTTGCCGTTAAAGTTGCAGTTGCAGTCGCGGTTGCCGTCGCCGTTGCAGTCTGAGTGGCAGTTGCAGTTGCTGTCGCCGTAGCGGTTGCGCTCGCGGTCGGGGTAGCGGTCGCGGTCGGGGTCGGAGTCGGCGGGATCGGCACGCTCGGATCGCCGAAGGGGCAGGTGCAGACGCCCTGACCGGTACCCAACTTAAGGATATCGGCGCACGCTTCCGGCAGTGAGCCGGTCAGTGAGGCGAGTTCCTCCGCATGCGGAACATCGGCCTGGAACGCGTCTTCGGTGATCTGGGTATTCTGTATGTGGTCCGCCCAAGCCACCAGTTTCGAACCGACGGTCAGCGTCAAACCGGCGCCCGACGCGGTAGGATCGCAGCAGACGCTGGTGCTGGGGTCGCAAAACACGTCATCTCCGGGCGGATCCCCCGGTGTGGAATTTGGCAAGCTCGAGAGAATACGGATCACGCCGTCGTGGAGGATGGTCCCTAACGCCACCGGGTTGTTCGCCAATTGGGTTGAGATGTTGAAGGTCAACAGAGCATCCGCGGTCAGCGGGCATCCGCAGCAGGCCTGCATCGCCTGCTCAGTATTGAAGACGTAGATCATCGCGCAAGTTTCGCCCGCTATCGCGTAGGGGGCCGTGGCCGTTGGATCTCCCTCGAGGGGAGCAATGATATTGACGTAGGCCTGTCCGCCGGTGGTGTTGGCGTTGCTGAAATAATTCTGCAACTCCTGCCCGGCCTCTTCGGACTCTGCCGCCGCCCTGCCTGACCACGCGAACGTCGCGATGGCCACGGCCAGCAGGATGATCGTGCTTGTGCTCAGAACTCTATTAGCTGAAAGCGCTAAGGCCCACACACGCTTCATGGTAGAGTTTCCTCCCCTGTCTCGCGTAACGGTTAGCCTTCCCCACCAACGTTAGCGTGGGGATGGTATCATGAACAGGGTTAGCGCTGTCAACTGAAAGTGTGTTCTTAGTGTGACATTAAGTTTAGACTTGAGGGACGGGATTTCCGGCGCAACCGGAGCGCGAGTGAATCGCGGGATCAGGGCGCGCGGAATTGAAACTGGTCCGAAGACGCCGGCATCAAGCGGTGTTCTCGCTCACGTGCGCCGTGCGTTTCGCAACAACCGCCACGCAGAGCAAAGAAAAAGATCCGGGGTCCCTCCGCTTCGGTCGGGATGACAGAGAGAGTCGCTGATGACGGAGAGAGTCGCTGATAACGGAAAGAGTCGCTAAGGAAGGCGGCGGTGGCCCCTATTTCTTCTTGGGGTCCTTGCCGGTTCCCGACAGAGAAACGGACTGCGGCGAGCCGATCACGTTGTCATTGATGGTCAACTCTCCGCTTTGCGGCGTCGTGTTCGTCGGCGTGAAGGTCACCGATACGTTGCAACTCTTGCCGGGATCGAGCGTTTTTTCGCATTCCGACTTGACCGCGAACACCGATGGCGACGCGCTCTCGCTCTCGATGCTCACCGCCAGACCTGTTCTCTTCTTACCCGCGTTCTTGATCGTGACCGTCTTGGGCGCGCTGGTAGTTCCGACTGCCACCTTTTTTCCGAATGCCAGCGAACTGGGACTGATGGTCAGCTTCTCCGAGATAGGAGTCGGCGTGGCGGTCGGCGTCGCAGTTGCGGTCGGCGTTGGCGTCGCAGCAGTCGCGGTCGGCGTTGATGTGCCGCCGGTCTTCGTCGTTGGCGTCGGGGTGGCTGTCGGCGTGCCGCCGGTCTTGGTCGACGTTGGCGTCGGGGTGGCTGTCGGCGTGCCGCCGGTCTTGGTCGACGTTGGCGTCGGAGTGGCTGTCGGCGTGCCGCCGGTACTCGTTGCAATCGCCGTTGGCGTGGCGGTCGCGGTCGCGGTTGCCGTCGCCGTTGGAGTGCCGGCCGGCGTTGCTGTTGGGGTTGCGGTAACCGCCAGCAGCGGCTGGTTGTACTTCAGCACCCGGCTGTTACCGAAATCAGCCACGTAGAGGTTACCGGACTCGTCCACTGCGACTCCTTTCGGGTCGCTCAGGCTGTTGGCGCTGATCCCAGTGCATGCAAACGACGTGAAACTGGCGCACGTGCCAAAGACCCTGTCGCCGATGGTGCCGGTGCTAAGCGGAGTGTTGTACTCCAGCACCCGGTCGTTGACGCTATCGGCTACGTAGACGTTGCCCGACGCGTCCACCGCGACGCCGGTTGGAACGCACAGGCTGCTGGCGCTGATCCCGCCGTCATTGCATTTTCTCGACGTAAAGTTCCCGCCTTGGCCAAAGACCGTATCTGCCGTGGTGTCGCCAGCGCCGATTTCGCCACTGCCCGCATTGAGCGGAGTGTTGTACTCCAACACCCGGTGGTTGTTGCTTCCATCCGCCACGTAGAGGTTGCCCGCGCCGTCCACTGCGACTCCAGATGGAGAGCAGAGGTCATTGGCGGAGGGCGACCTGAGAGCGGGGAGAATGTCGCCGCCGTCGAAATTGCACGCGTTCGACGTGAAGCTTCCGCCCTGGCCAAAGACCATATTGGCAGCGGCACCGGTGCTCAGCGGGGCGTTGTACTCCAGCACCCGGCTGTTGGTTCCATCCGCCACATAAAGGTTGCCCGCGCCATCCACCGCGACTCCATTTGGTTTGCAAAGGCTGCCGGCGCCGGTGGCGTTGCAATTAGAGGAGATAAAATCGGGCTGCCCGATCACCAGGTCGGCAGGAGCGCCGTTGGTGAACGAGTCCGCGTCTGTCCAGCCCAGCACCCGGTTGTTGTTTTCATCCGCCACGTAAACTCGATTTGGCGTGGCGCTGGCGTCGATCGCCACCGCATCAGGACTAGACAGCCCTTTAGCGTCCACCAGGTTGGGCGTCGAATGGGTGAAATCGAGCTGTGCCCCAGCACACCGTCGGCAGTGGTGCCGCTCGCGACCACGATAGCCGCATACAGCGCGACGGCAATCATCCCGGCCGCAATCCCCAACGGCCGCCAATGCCATCCCGTGGCGCGCACAACTTGGAACTTCATCACTCGGTCGTTCCGAGTTGTAACTGGCAATTAAGCCGGAATTTCCGTTTTGAGTCTCCGATTCCAGCTTTGCTATAGACCCGACGGCCTCCATGTGCAAGCGGTCGGAGCTTTTCCTTGGTCTTGCTGAAGCTGATGCGCACTCTCGCTCACTTGCGCCGCGCGTCTCATTGCCAAATTATTCTCGGGCGCGTCGAGCGTGTTTCTCTAAGAGGATTAGTCGGCGGCTTTGGCCGACGCAGACTTTTCAGACGACGATTTGGACTCCGAGGACGTTTTTTTGGATTCCGATGACGCCGATTTGGATTCCGACGCCGGCTTCGACTCGCCAGCCGCCTTCGCCGACGAATCGCTCGACGATGCCGTACTACCGTTGGTCGCGGGCGTGGCCGGCGGCGCCGTTGAATCCGAGTCCGCGCTGCTCGGGGTGCTCTTCTTGGCGTAGTCGCTCGCGTACCATCCGCTGCCCTTCAGGATGAACGAGCCGCGCGACATCTGCCGCTCGACCTTGCTGTTGCAGGTAGGACATTTCTTGAGCGGGGATTCCTTAATCCCCTGCATCGCCTCGAACACGCCGCATTTGTTGCACTTGTATTCGTAAATTGGCATCGCAAAACCCAGACTGCTAATCGAAAACCTCTCCCTACCCCCCCTAAATAACCACGAAAAGCAACGCAGTCAACCGAAACGCCGACTGTTCGCCTTCGATTCGCCTCGGTCTCGCCGGCAGACGTTACTTTGGTCTGCCAATATCCCGCAGTCGTGAGGCCGCCTTGTCCGGCTCATGCGTGACGATTCGGATCGTCTTGCGACGCGAGGTTGCCCCACGAACGATCAGCAGCGCCGATCGCGGGACGCGCAGCTCACCGGCGAGATACTCGATCAGTTCGTCGTTCGCTTTGCCTTTTTGTGGCCCTGAATGGACGCCGACGACGAGGCGCTCTCCACTCGTGCCGATGACGCCTCGGCGCGAGGCGCCCGGCCGAGCCGTTACCTCGATCGTTACCTCGCCGTCGGCCACTCGCATCCAGGGCGTGTATCCCGCCGGTGGATTGCCGCCCGGATTCACACGGATGCGGGAATCAGCGCGTGCACCACGCTCGGAATGACGACGCGCTGGATGAGCTGGATGACAATAATCACGATCAGCGGTGAAAAATCGATTCCGCCGAACACCACCGGGATATGTTCGCGGAACCATTCGAAGACCGGCTCCGTGATCGAATAGATGAAGCGGACGATCGGATTGTACGGATTCGGCTCGATCCACGTCATCAACGCGGAAATGATCACGACATACAAATAGAGCGTCAGCAAACCGTCGAGGGTCTGCGCGATGAAGATAATCAGGTTGGTCCAGGCGTACACGCGATGGCGCTCCCGCTAGTTGATCCCGCGGCCAAGTTCGCGTGAGCGATCGCTGGCGGCGTGCAATGCGGCGGCCACGATATCAGAAAAGCCATGCTCGGCGAATCGGCGCAGCGCGGCCTCGGTTGTGCCGCCCGGCGAAGCGACCGCCGCAATCAAGTCGGAGACCTCGCGCTTGGACTCGCGCATCAGGTGTTCGGCGCCACGAATCGTCTTCAGCGCCATCCGGATTGCCAGTTCGCGCGGGAGTCCCTCGCTCACCGCAGCATCCGCCATCGCTTTGGCGAACAGGTAAACGTAAGCGGGGCCGCTGCCCGAGAGGGCAGTGACCACGTCCAGGAGATTTTCGTCCTTGAGCGCGACGGCGTCGCCTACCGCCCTGAAGATGCGCAGCGCGAACGCCTCATCTCCCGCCGACGCTCCGCGCGCACGCACCATCGCCGCCATCCCATGGCCCACCATCGCGGGCGCGTTCGGCATCACGCGGATCACTCGCGCGCGCTTACCCAGCCCGCGGGTCAGCCGCGCAATCGTCACACCGGCGGCAATCGAAATGAACAGCTTGCCTTTGCCGGCCGCTTTTCCGCCCGCTTTCGCCAGTTCTGCCGCGATTTCCGCCATCACCGCATCGATCGTCTGCGGCTTGACGGCGAGCAGGACGGCCCCGGCCTCGCGCACGACCTCGGCATTGTCGTCCGTCGTCGCGATCTTGAGCGCGCGGGCGAGTTTGCGCCGGCGCTCCGGCGCAACGTCGGACACAATAATTTCGGCCGGCTTGAATACCTTGTGCTGGATCAGGCCGTGCGCGAGCGCCTCGGCCATGTTACCGCCGCCGATGAATCCGAGTTTTTTCATTGTTTCACGTTTTCACGCTGTGCGTCCGCCGAATACCGCGCGTCCGATCCGCACGATCGTCGAGCCTTCCTCGATGGCGATTTCGAAGTCGTCGGTCATCCCCATCGAGAGTTCGCTTAGCGCAAGCCCCGATTGCACTGCAAGGCGATCGCGCATCTCGCGCAGGCGCGCGAAGTAGGGACGCGTCGTCTCGGCGATCGCGGCGGGCGGCGGAATCGTCATCAGGCCCTCGATTTCGATTTTGCCGCGAGCCGCGTCCAGGAGGGTGGCGACTCTGTCCGGAGCGACTCCACTCTTGCTCGCCTCGGCGCCGAGATTCACTTCGATGAGTGCGTGGACGCGCGGCGACGGTTGCGCCCGGCCCAGCGCCTCGGCCAGGCGGACAGAATCGACGCTGTGAATGAGCGAGAATGCGCTTGCGGCCGCCTTTGCCTTGTTGGTTTGGAGATGGCCGATCAGATGCCATCGAATTTCCGTCAAGTCCGCCAGCTCGGCGCGCTTCGCAATCGCCTCCTGGACGTAGTTCTCACCGAAATCGCGCGCGCCTGCCCGCGATGCGGCGCGAATCGCCTCGCTTGGCTGCGTCTTGCTCGCGAGCACGAGACGAATCGAGGCGGGATTGCGGCCGGCGCGGCGGGCAGCCACGGCGATCCGCGCTCGCACGGTCTCCAGCCGCCGTTCAATTTCATTTCCAATCGACATTTCCACGACCTTGGCTAAGCAGGCTTCACGCCCCATCGCGCGAGCGCCGCGACGACGCGCTCTGTCGGCAGGCCCATCACGTTGTCGCGCGATCCTTCGACGTGGGAAATAAATCCTCCGCCAACGCCTTGAATCCCGTAAGCCCCGGCCTTGTCGAACGGTTCTTCGGTAGCGATGTAATCGTCGATTTCGGCCTCGGCCAGCCTGCGAAAAGTGACCTGGCTCTCGACCGGCGAACTCTCCAGGATCTTTCCGCCCCGCGCCAATGCAAACGCGGTCACGACCGTGTGGGTGCGTCCGGAGAGCATCTCGAGCATCCGGCGCGCATCGTCCTCATTGGCAGGCTTTTCCAGAATTCGAGTCTCGCACACCACGATGGTGTCGGCGCCAATCACAATCGCTGCCGGGAATCGCGCTGAAACCGCGCCGGCCTTTCCCCGCGCCATCCTGAGTGCGTAGTCGCGCGCCGACTCGCCCGCGACGTGCCGCTCCGGCACGAAGCTTTCGATCGCCTCGAACTCAATTCCCGCTGCCCCCAACAGTTGACGGCGGCGCGGCGACGCCGAGGCAAGAATCACTTTGGTTGAATTGCCCATCGAGGATTTGCGCGCACGCTTCACGAATCAGGTTACCGACTGTTGCCAGACGCCGCACGCGCCCGCAACTCTTTTTTCAGTGGCCTGAGGCGCTCCGATGTCGCGCCGGAGAACCGTTCTGCCAGAAAGAGGTGATGGCCAATTGAAGCCGCGTCGGGCATGCGCTAACCCAGATCGCATGGGAGCGAAATGGTGGCGCGAGGGGACGATAGTGATTCTATCCGCGATGCTGCTCGCCGGATGCGCGTCGGCGCCCGCGCGTGCCGACTCAGCGGCCGCGTCCTCGCAAGCTGCGCCACAGGCCGAAACCACGCCGTCGTCGTTATCGTTGCATCCCGCTGCCATCGCCGCGCCAATCGAGCCGCCGTCCGATGCACAGACGGCGTTCCTCGACGGCTATCGCGCGTACCAGAACCACGACAATTCACGCGCGATCGATCGTCTCAAATTCGCCGCCTCTAATTTTCCCGCGCTCGGCGACTATGCGCTCTTCTACCTTGCGCTTGCCGAGCACGACCAGGGCGATCTGAACGCCTCGGCAGACACGCTCGATCGCCTCGTCAGGTCGTATCCGGATAGCGTGTTGATCGATCGCGCCGAGATGACCCTGGCGGACAATCTGCTGAAGCTCGGCCGCAACGCCGAGGCCTACGGCGTCGCGTCGCGGCTGATTGCGCGGACGCCCGAAGCGTCTATCGAGCAGCCCGCGCGCATCGCCGAGGCGAAGGCGCTTGTCGCGCTCGGGAATCCAAAGTCAGCCTATGCGGATGCGATGGAACTGCGGGACAAGTATCCGCGCTCCGACGCGGACGGCGAAGCGCGCACGATCGTTCATTCGCTCCTCGCGTCGAACCCCGAGCTGGCCGACACGGCCTCGCTCGCTTATCATCGCGACGAATCCGAGTTGCTGCTGCGCGAGGGCGATTTGTCCGCATCCGAAGAGCAGGCAAGCGCGGGGCTTGCGATGGCGCCGGAGCCATCGGTTCGCGCGGAACTGGTTTGGGTGACCGCGCGAGCGCTCAAGCCGCAGCCCGACCGCGCCAGGCGCGCCATCCTCGAGTATCTGCGAATCGCGCCCCGCGGACCGGACGCGCCGGCGGCCCTTGAAGCTCTGGCGCTTATCTACTGGCACGACGATCAAGACGACCTCGCACGTGCGACGCTGAACAGACTCGTCGCGAATTTCCCGGCCAGCGCGCTCGCGCCCGGTGCGATGCTCCGTATCGGTAGAATCTTCGAAGAACAGCACCGGCTTGATTCCGCCCGTGCGCAATATCGACGGCTGGCCGCGCGCTATCCCGGGAGCGACGCGGCCCAGGACGCACGGTTTCGCATACCCTGGACCTTGTATCTGGCGCGCAATTACCGCAGCGCTGTGGCGGGATTCAAGGTTGCCGGCGCTTACGCGAAAGATGCGACCAATCTTGACATGTGCGAGTATTGGCGTGCGCGTGCGCTGGAAAACGCGGGCGATTCCGTCGATGCTCGCGCGATTTTCGCAAAACTCGCCGATAGCACCGACACCAACTACTATCCCGAGCTCGCCAGCCGGCGCGTTGCGGCATCCAGACCCGATCTTCCGGCCGCGTCGGCGCCGGACCCGGAATACGGCGCGGCGCCGGCCGTCACCGGCGCCGCCGAGTATCACATGGCGCGGCTTCAAACGATCCGCGCGATGGGACTCAAGGAACTTGAACCCGGCGAGTTGAAGGCGCTCGAGGAACATGCCGGCGGCACCGTCGAGATGCGGCGTTTCGTGCTGGCCGGATTCGCGAGCGCCGATGCGTGGTATGACGCGATCGTGGCTGCCACGCACATGGAAAAGAACGGGCAGATGAGCCACGCCGCCGCCGAGCGGGTTCGCTATCCGCGCGCGTACTGGGATCTCTTTCAGTCCGCGTCCACCCGGCTCGCGCTGGACCCTTACCTGGTGCTCGCGTTGGCGCGGCAGGAGAGCTTGTTTAACCCCAATGCCACGTCGAGTTCGAACGCGCGCGGCTTGATGCAGTTGATTCCTTCGACGGCAGAGAAGATGGCGTCCGAGCACGGCATCGATAGCGAGGCAATCCGTCTCTACGATCCCTCGGTTAACGTCGAGCTGGGTACGGCGTATTTGAAAAACCTGCTCGAGATGTTCGGCGGCAACGCGTTTCGGGCCGTCGCCGCGTATAACGCGGGCGAGCACGCGGTTGCGAAGTGGGTGGCCGATTTTTCCGGCGCTGACGACGAGTGGGTCGAGAATATCGCGTACAAAGAGACGCGCGAGTACGTAAAGAAAGTGATCGGAGGGCGGCGCGAGTATCTGCTGCTGTATCAGCGGAGTCCTTAGCGACCCCGCTTGACAGCGCGCTTCCCATCTCTACACACTCCGGTTGGGAACCTTCGAGGAATTTTGTTGGCATCGCGCAAATTCAAGGCGGTCTTCTTCGATCTCGACGGCACGCTGGTCGATATCCATGGCCCGTTGTATATCGC
The DNA here is from genome assembly GCF_050015535.1 of Binatus soli (SeqCode). Taxonomy (NCBI): domain Bacteria; phylum Candidatus Binatota; class Binatia (SeqCode); order Binatales (SeqCode); family Binataceae (SeqCode); genus Binatus (SeqCode); species Binatus soli (SeqCode). The sequence goes on from NZ_JBEKBF010000006.1 coordinate 60,030, forward strand.
CGCGAAGAACGCGCTCGACGAACTTGGCCACGATCCGCCGCTCACCCACGAGCGCTTTCGCGAGGCGCTTTCCAGCGATGACGTATGGCTCGGAGTGCCGGAGCATCTCAGGCCCGAGTACGTGAAGCTCGCGTACGCATACTTCCTGGCTGAAATCGACAAGACCGAGCGCCTCGAGGTGCTGCCGCACGTGCAGGATACCCTGGCCGAACTCAAACGGCGCGGCTATGCGACCGGCGTGATTACCAGCCGCCCGGGTGATTCGCAGCGGCTGGTCGAGAAGCTCGCGATGGTCGGGCTCGCCTCGTACCTGGACCAGGTCGTGACGCAGACCACAAGCTCGATCCGTGCGCTGGACAAGACCCAGAGCCTCAAACAGACCGCGCTCAAGGCCGCGATTCATCCTCGAGCCTGCATGTACGTTGGCGACGAGCCACGCGACACCATGGCCGCGCTCGGCGCGGGCTACGGCGCGTCGGTGGCGGTCGCCACCGGCGCGGCGTCGTTCAAATACCTGCAGACCCATCCGTATTTCAAACCCGACTACGTGATCAGCTCGATGGCTGATCTGATCGACCTCATCGACAATCTGAAAGCGGAAATGCTCGAGTAGCGATGGCGCGTTTCGAGCCCTTCCAGGAGCCGCCACGCGCGCTCGAAGGCCTCAAGGTCGTCGAGCTGCCGTGCCTCGACACGATGCCTTTTCTGGCCGCATCGATGGCCGCGAAGTCGTTCGCGGATTTCGGCGCCGAGGTCGTCAAGGTCGAGCCGCCGCGAACGGGATCGCAGGAACGCGCGCTGGGACCGTTTCGCGATGAGATGCCCGACCCCGAAACGGGCGGGCTGCATCTCTACCTCAACACCAACAAGCTCGGCGTGACGATCGGCCTTGAAAATCGGCGCGGGCGCGATCTTGCGCTCGAATTGCTCGCGCCGGCGGCCATTGTTTTCAATCCGAATCGTCCGGAACTGAACGAGAAGCTGGGGATTGACTGGCGCACGCTCACGGCCCGATTTCCGAAACTGATCGTCGTGTCGATAACTTTTTTCGGCGCCGAGTCGGCCTACCGGAATCTACGCGGCGGCGACCTGGTCGCCACACACATGAGCGGCGTCGGCTACGAGACCCCGTGGCATCAGGTGACCGACCCATCGAATCAACCGCCGCTGAAGCTCGGCGGCAGGCAGTCTGACTATTTGACTGGCTATACAGCGGCGGCCGCCGCGATGTGCGCACTATACAGCCGAAAGACTAATGGCGCGGGGCAGCATGTCGATGTCGGCCAGTGGCTCTCGATGATCAGCATGATTCGCCCCAATATCGGGTGTTACTCTCACGAGGCGCCCGATTCGCCGTCGTTCCAGCGGCTCTCGACCCGCCGCAAAATGGCCGCGCAGTGGGTCTATCCGTGCAAGGATGGATGGGTGAGCTTCAACGCAGGCACCGATCGCTTCTGGCGTGGCGCCAAGAAGGCGATGGGTAATCCCGAGTGGATGGATAGCGAGCTGTTCGATACTATCATGGGCCGCACCGCGCATATCGACGCGATCGAAGCCGGAGTAATCGACTGGCTATCTACGCAGACGCGAACCGAGGCCTTCGAGAAGGCGCAGGCGGAGCACGTGCCGTGCTTCCCGGTGTATTCCCCGGCCGAAGTCGCAGGCAACGGGCAATACAAGGCGCGGAAATTTTTCATCGACCTCGAGCATCCCGCCGCCAGAGAAGTGCGGATGCCCGGCGCTCCGTGCAAGTTCGCGCGCACGCCATGGCGAATCGTGCGCGGGGCGCCGATGCTGGGCGAGCACAATCAAAAGATACTTGGCGAGAGAATCGGGCGGTCGGATGCGGAGCTCGCAGGACTCGCCGCGGCGGGGATCATCTGATGGGAACCCGGCCGCTGGAAGGAATCCGGGTCGCGGATTTCGGATGGATTTACGCCGTTCCGCACGCGACCGCGTGGCTGGGCGCGCTGGGCGCCGACGTAATCAGGATCGAGACGTCGGGCGCGCCGGACCTGGTGCGATTTCTGACCGGCACCGACGGATCGATTGGCGCCAACCGCAGCGGAATTTTCCACGCGATCAATTCCTCGCGCCGCAGTATCGCGCTGAATCTTGCGATGCCCGAGGCGCAGGAAATCGCGCGAAAGATTATCCGGCAGAGCGATTTCGTCACCGAAAATTTCACCGTCGGCAACATGGCGAAATACAATCTCGCCTACGACGATCTCGTGAAAATCAAACCCGACATAATCATGCTGAGCGGCACTCCGCTCGGGCAGGACGGTCCGCTCGCGGGTAGTGTAGGCTTTGGGCCGACGACGCAGGCCTTTGCCGGGTTGTGCCATATCACGGGCTATCCCGATTCGTTTCCGTGCGGGATCGGCGGAACGTGGCCGGACTTCGCGGTGGGCGCCGGCATGGTGTTCTTTATGCTCGCGGCGCTGCACTATCGCGATCGGACCGGCGAGGGGCAGTACATCGACCTGTCGATGGCCGAGATGATTACGACCATGATGCCCGAAGCGATGATGGATTTTCTGATGAACGGGCGCGAGCAGGCCGCGATTGGGAATCGCGACGAGTCGATGGCGCCGCATGGCGTGTTCCCGGCGGCGGGTGACGACAAATGGATCGCGATTGCGATCGCCGCCGACGACGAGTTCAGCAAGCTGTGCGAGGCGCTCGGAGCGCCTTCGATGGGGTCCGATCCGAAGTTCGCCCGACTCTTCAGCCGCCTCGCGAACGTCGAGGAACTCGAGCGCGAAATCGCGGCGCGCACGCGCGTCCATCCGCGCGATGAACTGGTCGCGAAACTTCGCGCGCGCGGTCTCGCCGCGGGCCCGGTCTACAGCACTCCCGAATTGATGGAGGATCCCGTCTTCTCCCGCTCGAGCATGCTCGTGAAGTTGAAGCATTCGGAAGTCGGCGAACGCGTCGTGCCGGGACTTCCGGTGAATTTCGGCGCGATCGATCTCGAATATCGCGGCGCGCCGATGTTCGGCGAGCATACCGATGAAGTGCTGACCGAGCTGCTCGGCTACAGTGCCGCGGAAATCGCAAGGCTCAAGGAAGCGAAAGTGCTCATTTAGGGATGGGACGGAAGCAGAGTCGGATCAGGATTTCCCCAGACCCAACGTTACTTTGCAGGGACCGGCGAGATGGCGCCTGCTTGCTTCGCTGCTTGCGCGGCCTTCGCGAGGCCATCGCGACTGAAATCCATTACGAGGAGCCGCATGAAAGTGTTTCCTCGCGGCGGCTCGGAAAGTTTTCTGGGATACGGGAAATAGATCTCTCTGGCGAAGCCGCAATAGCGCTTGATGGTGGGTTTCAAAGCTTCGTAAGAGCCGGTGATGCCCACGGCCATCTCATCGTTGGCCGCGGGTGCGACATACAGTCCATTTCGAGTTCTAATGTCGCGATCGCTGACCCAGCCGGAGGGCAGCAACCGACGCGATTGAAGCTCGAAAGGCGTCAGCTTTGAAACTTCACCTCGGTTTGCGACGTATTGTTGCGCAGCGATTAACAGCGCATCGAATCGAGCAGTATCGAACCGGGTTTCCATCTCGATTGCGGTAAGCGTCCGGTAACGCGCCAACTCCTCGGCCGGAACGCGGTAGATGTACACGCCCCCGGCATGTTGAAAGCTGGTAGCAAGGGTGGACATCAGCGGCTTCCAGAGAGACCATGCTTCGTCAGTGACTAATACGGTGCGGACGTCATGAGTCGCGAGAAAAGCCTTCAACTGATCTTCCGCATCCGGAATAGCATCTCTATGAAGAAAGTAATTGGTAATCGGCCAGGCCAAAAACGCGTCTGGCGGAACAGCCATTGTGTAGCCCCCGGCCATCCGGTAGTAAATGTCGCTCTCAGCTTGCCAGAGCATCGAGTTACCAGTCATTCCATAGGGAAGCACAACCACAGTTTCGTCCCTGGCCAGATATTGTTTGAATAACTCAGTAGTGAAGAACTCCGGAGATGTGTTTATGGCCCTCCAATATTCGCTCAACGGGTTAGGTAATAGAAAAAGAACTATCAAAGCAGCCGCTGCATACTTCCGAGGTGCTGACATATCTCGTGCACTCATAAGCAGGGACACAACCACAGCCAGTGCGAGAAATGCATAGATCATGAACCGCGACGGAAGCGCGCTGTTCAAAAGCGGAAGATGAGTGGCTAGTTTCCACAGCATCCCTGGTCCGACGTGTCCTGCGAAATGTAATCGAGGACCGATGGACAGCACGCACGTAACGCTCACAAATACAACTAGTGCTTTGCCGATCAGATCGCCCCATCGCCGGTAACCGAACCAAATTAGACCTACCAGAAGGGGCAGGCACAGGTAGCCGGTCGGTTCGCTACTTTTCGCAAAGGTGTCTGACACCTTGATGAGCAAATGGTTTGCGCCAACCAGAAGATCGGGGGTTGGAATGAAGAAGTTCAGGACGTCTATGGAAAAAGCTGTTGGCGAGTTTACCCGTTCGTTGGGAAAGCCAGAAGCGAAGATGTAGTAGAAGTACGGCGCCAGCAAGACCACGACAAATACCAAACTCATCGCGATAGGTTTGATCATCCGGGCGATGCGTTCTCTCAACTCATGCTCCGCGAACGCATAGAAGACCAAGATACCGATAGCTCCAAATACCACGAGAGTGGCAAAGGTTTCGATGAAGAGCAGGAACTGAGTAATGAATATCGCGGCAAGGAGGACACTGAAGCTCATGTCCCTGATATGATCGTCGAGCCTGAGAAGTACAACATACACCGCGAGTGGGATTGGAAATACGAACAAGAGGGGCAAGTGTCCGATGGCGATATGGTGAAGAACATACGGTGAGAAACCGAATACGTATCCGCCCAGAAACGACGGCCAATAGCGATCTGATATGTACCGACAAAGCAAAAATGCGCTCCAGGCGGCGAGTGCAGGGCATAGCAATACGAGCAGGTTGTAGGATGCCACGGGTCCCAGTGAGTTGGTCAGTGGATATGCCACAAAGCTTGCAAGCGGGATTGCTGGCGCCCATGAGAGGTTGACGCCGAGCGGCGCCCAAATGGCTTTGGTGATGAATGGATTGATGCCGGTGGCCACCGCGTGCGGCCACCAGACCAGCGACCAAATGTAGGTTCCGGCGTCAGTGCTTTTGCCGAGCACAAACGATGAGAGTCCTTCGAACAGCGGGCGCCCAAAGAACAAGATCGCCAGTGCGAAGTAACCCGCAAGACTTAACAGACCGCAAAGACCTATCGCACGATGTTCCTGCGCCCGATATTCCTGCGCTAGTCTCGCCATTTAAGTGGTGAATTCTCCGTTCCGTGGCGCACGCGCCGGAGCTGAGGCGCGAACCGCCGAGCCACATCGCGGCGAATCCGACTGCATCCGCGCCCGGAAGATCAGCGCGGCGCCGAGGTATGCAGCCAACAGCACCGGAAATCCAGGATGCGGCACCGCCTTGATCAGGCCGGTCACGATGCAGACCGCGAGCATCGCGGCACCGGCGATCAAGGCGATGTGCCGGGCTGGTTCGCGGGAGTGGAAACCATCCCATGCGGCGAGCGTCCCGAACAAGTACGCGGGCAGCAGGAGCAGGGTCTCGTGGATCCACGCAAGCGGCGACATCAGGAGCGCTAGCGCGACCCACAGTCCGAACAGGAGACCGTCGAGGTCGGCGCTTTCGCGGCCCGTTATAGTGGCCGCCGCGGCGATTGCGAGCAGCGCGAGGTCGATCAGCGCGGTGAACCCCAAGACTGCGAAGAGCGGCGCTGCGATGATCGAAGTGCCAGCGAAGTGCGCTACGATTTTTCGCACAAAAGCGAGCACGGTGAGTTCGGCGTGCCCGAGGGCAAAGGTAACGTGCAGCATGACGATGGTGTCGTACGAAATGGGCATTCCCTGCATCGCGAGCTCGATCCACCGGAAGGGATTCGTCAGCAGCACGCCGGCGGCGAAGAAGGCGACGGTCCAGCCGAGCGCACGCCAACGGCGGCCAAACAAAAAATATCCGCCGGCCGCCGCGGGATAAAGCTTGACCAACGCCGCGAGCGCCAAGCACAGCCCGGCTGCCGCCGGACGCTCGCGGCGCGCGCAGAACCATGACGCGGACAACAGCGCCAGCAGCGTCGGCGTGACTTGGGCCATCACCAGCGTGCCCGCGAACTGGCGCGATAGCAGCAGTAGTGAAAGCACAATGATCGTGGGCGCTGCCTCGAGCGGCGGAGCGTTCCCGCGCGCCAGCAATAGCACGGCGGCCACCAGGCACATCATCTGCGCGGCCTCCCAAATCCAGAATGCGGTTTTCTGGTCGAGCCGGGCGAGGGGAGAAAATACCTCGACGAAAAACGGCGTATAATTGCAATAGCGCGGAAGCGATAGACCGGGTCGCAAATCGACCTGTTCGCGCGACACCATCCACGGGTCGCCGCCGCTCGAATAATCGGTCCACCAGCCATAGAACATGACGAAATCGACGTCGTCGTAGCGGTGCGAGACCGCGCGCAGGCGTTGGGCGAGCGAGAGCGCCGCGACGATCGCGAGGATCGCCGCGCCAGCCCTGATAATCGGAAGCCGCGGCTGAGCTGGAATTCCCATTTTAGAAAACGGGGCTGGGTTCATCCCACCATTTTGAATCCTGATTCGGACCAGCGCCAGCACCGGGCGGCTTGCAAACGCGAAGTTCGAGCTCGGTTTTGAGTCCAAGGGGCTTTCCACGGCCCCGCAACGGACCGGTTCTGCCTGGCGCTGGAGTTCACAGACACTTAAATGAAGATTCCCTGCGGCGGCGAGGAGGCGAACTCGGCTTTGAGCGCGTCGTAAGTCTTGAGATCGTCGATCGTGCGGAAGTATCCGCGATGGACGTAGCCGAACACCGGCATTCCGTTTGCGACCATCGGCGCGAACAGGCCGGCCATGATGCTCCAGGGTGGCGCCGGCGGCATCAGGTCGAATACCGCCTGATCCGCGACGATCACGCCGCAATACATGAACGGCGAGAGCGATCCTGCGACGTCGGCCGCGAGCGCGGCCGGGTAGTCGTCGTATTGAAGCGGGTCGCGGCGCGCAAGCAGGCGCATCCGGCGGAGTTTTTGGCCGGCGTCGATTTCGAGACGGCTGTAGTAATCGAGGTTGGCGGGGCGGAACAGCGCGATGGTGGAGAGTGCGGCGTGGTCGCGATGGAACGCGAGCATCGCGCGCAGGTCGAGGTCGAGGATCGTGTCGCTGTTGGCGATTACGAATGTATTTTCGTTTTCGATGCCACCCAGGAACTCCCGGAGGTTGTTGAGCGGGCCGCCGGTACCGAGCAAAACCGGCTCGGGCGCATACGTGATGCGCAGTCCGAGCCCCGATCCGTCGCCGAGTCCGCGCCGAACGGTGGACGCCAGATGATGGACGTTGATTGCGACCTCGGTGATGCCGCCGCGCCGCAGCATCGCGAGCGGATAATGGATCAACGGCCGACCGCCGAGTTCAAGCATCGGTTTCGGCGTCACGTCAGTCAGCGGGCGAAGCCGCTCGCCCATCCCGGCTGCCAGTACCAATGCCTTCATTGGATAGACACCCTGCTAAGCGCTGAGCGCCGCGCAAAGTTCAGGAAACTCGGCGCGCATCTGAGCAAGCATCCGGCGCGCCTGTGCGAGCGCATGCGGAATGTAGGGACGGTATCCGGTCTTGCCGCCGCGCTCGAACATCTCGAAGCGTCCGATCATCTTGAGCGCGTGTTGCAAAACGCACATGCGATAGCTGCTCATGAATTGCGCCGCGTCGAGCGTGGCGGGGATGCCGCGCCGCGCGAGTCCCGCGCAGTAGAAGTCGAGGATGCGGCGCTCGATTACCGGCGTAATGAATTCATCGGTGTCGCGGGTCGTCAGGAGCACGGCGAGGTCCTGCGCGGCCGGCGCCATGAGCGCATCCTGAAAATCTATGATTCGAATTCGCGGGCCGTCCTGGATGAACAGGTTGTGGCCGTGGTAGTCGCGATGCGAGAACACGCGTGGGAAGCGATCGAGCCGCGCGGCCAGCCGATTCAGCTCGGGTGCGATGGGTGAAAAGTCGGCGCCCGGTGCGACGGCGGCGAGGCCAACTTCCGCAAATTCCTTCATCTCCCATTCGAACAGCCGGCCGCTGTAGGCGATCTCCCGCGCGACGCATCGACGGTCGATTTGACCGGTGCCGTCAACGTGCAGGCGAATCAGTTCGGAGGCGGCGAGCCGGAACAGGTCCGCGGCGTCGGCGCCGGGACGGCGGACGGCGCCGAGCAGGGAGAGTTCGCCGACATCTTCCACCAGCATCGCGCGCCGGGCGAGCGCCGCATCGTAGAGTGCGGGAACGGGTGCGCCGATCGACTCGAGCGACCGATGCACGTCGATCCACGGCGGCTCGTAGCGGCGGCCACGGATAAGATTCAGCGCGCGAACGTAGCGGGGGAAGTCGTCGGGCCCGAGATCGACGAGGATCGCGGTGGGAGGCGCGCCGGTTTCGTCCTGCGGGGCGGCGCTCTCCTTGTGCTGCGCAATCGATACGCGCCAGAAACGACGCGTTGAGAGATCGCCGCGGAGAGCGGCGATTTTGTCGATGCGCGCGCGCGGCCATCGCCGCGCCACCGCCTCTGCCGCCCATTTTTCCAACTCTTCGTCGTGTTGCACGTGATGAATCTTATCGGCGGAGTCGCGGCTGCGCGAGTATCACGCGCGCCAGTGAAAGGTGAAAAGTGAAAAGTGAGAGACGAAAAACCGGCGCGGCCGTTGGTGGCCGCGCCGGTTTATTTCTCAATCAGTCGCGCGACTCTTTTACTCGATCACGCCGGGCATCAGTCGCCCGCTAACCCATGTCCGCCCTCGGCCGCGCGCGCCATCGCCTCGGGAGTGAACCAGTCGCGATCCACGGCGCCCATGTTGATGAACCAGCCCTCGGGTGACGGAGCATTCATCGACGGATGGTAGCAAACGGTGGAAAGCCCGCCCTGCACGTCAACCGTCGAGGATCCGACCTGGAACTGGCGCTTGAAGGGGTAAATCGCGATGCGCGAGTCGGCGCGCGCCCGATCGGCATAGTTCATCCACCCGGTGTAGTTGAACCACAACTGGTCCCGGTTGTCATACATGTCCACGAACATCGGGAAGTCGGCCTCCGAGTCGATGTAGATAATTTCGCGGCTGTAAAGGGAGCTGGCGTACCGTCCCGGCCGTGCCTTGGCCTCAATCATGTAGAGCCGCCTGAGTTGCCACGGGTCCGGGCAATGGCTTGCGCCGCCGTCGGTTGGGCAGCGCGGATCGACGCCATGATGGATGTCGATTGCGGCGAGCATGGTCTTCTCGCCCAGGAACTTGAAATTGTAGTCCTCGGGCTTGCCGCTCCAGCCCTCGTAGTGGTTGGGATCGTAAGACTGCGCGCCGCCTGAAGGGTTGTCACTCAACGTGTAGCTCAGACGCCGGAGCCGGCGCGTACCGGGCTCCCAGGTCCAACTGTCGTCATCGTGTCTCGGATCGGCGTAGCGGAACTTGAGGATCCCGTTGCCCCGACCTTGTGCCGGAGCGAGAACCGGATAGAGCAGCGCCTCGTAAAAGCGTCCAGTTGTATTGAAATCGGGATCGATCGGCAGCGGTTCGACTTCGGTGCGTCCGACTTCGTTGTAGCCCGCATAGTGGCCGATCTCGATGTCAGTGATCTCGAAAAACGGCTTGTTGCGGCCCCAGTACACGCTGTCGCAATCGAACCAGCGCAGATCGTAGTCGTCGGTAGATATTGGCCGGAAGACTTCGTTCCACATCACCTTCTCGGCTGCCTGCGGATCGTTGGCGTCGATGATCGGAAACGGCTGACCCGCGACGTAGCCAATCAGGCTGCGATGGTCGGGGGTCAGCCTGGTCTGGCTCGAGTACTTTTCGGTCGCCTCGGTGTAAGGCTGAGGCCAGTCTATGCGTTCGGTTGGCTCGACCTTGATCGACATACCGTGCAGGACGCGCAAGTACGCGCCTGGTGGGAGCAGGTCTTTGACCTTGGACGCGTCGTCCGGGGTGATGAAATCTCCCGGCTTTACCTGGGCCGATACCGGCGCGTTGGTAATACCGACCACCAGCATCAAAGCAGTCAGAACTCCGCCGCACCAAGCTCCCCATCCGATTGCGCGATTCATGTTGATTCCCTTTCGGCAAGTGCTTGCCGGTGTTTGGAATTTCGTCCCGCAACAATCCGTTAACATCATTATGTGGCTTGTGAAATTAGTCCGGCGGCTCGAAATCGTCAATAGCGCTAATCGTGGCGAACCGGTTGGGGTCTAATGGCTCGATTAGCGCCTGCCGACGGCGGTCGCGCCTCCTCAAAAAAATCGGCGACCGTTCCAAAAGACCCGCTCATCAGGTATTGATATCAAGATAAGAAGTGCTTGTAGGCAGATCGAGAAATGACAACCTGGTATCCCGTGGCTGTGACCCTGCTTGTTGCCGGCGTGATCGTCGGCGTCATGTGCACGATCAACATGCTGATCGGTCCCAAGCGTCCCGGTGCGATCAAGAGCGAAGCTTTCGAATGCGGCAACCCGCCGAGCGGCTCGGCGTGGGGGCGGTTTTCGGTGCGCTTCTACCTGACGGCAATCCTGTTTCTGATCTTCGACGTCGAGGTGATTTTTCTGTATCCGTGGGCGGTCGAGCTGCGCTACCTGGGAATGTTCGGCTTCGTCGAGGCGCTTATCTTCATCGCGATTCTGTGCGTCGGCCTGCTCTACGCCTGGCAGCGCGGCGCGCTCGATTGGGACTAGCTGAGATGTTGATTGAAAAACTAAAGGCACGCTTTGGCGGGGAAATTCTCGACGCGCAAAATGCACGCGACGAGGAAACTTTCACCATCGATCGCGAACGCGCGTATGATTTTTTCCGCGCGCTGCGCGACGAGCCTGACTTCGATTTCAATTTCCTGACCGACGTGACCGCCGTCGATTGGCCCGAGCGCAAACCGCGCTTCGAGGTCGTCTATCAACTGAACTCGCTCACCCGCGGCCATCGCATCCGCGTCAAGATTGGCGTGGACGGCGCCGATCCGTGGGTTCACAGCGTCGTTGGCCTGTGGGGCGCCGCCGACTGGCTCGAGCGCGAATGCTTCGACATGTTCGGAATCGTTTTCAAGGGCCATCCCGATTTGCGCCGCATCCTGATGTACGATTCCTTCGAGGGTCATCCGCTGCGCAAGGACTACCACTACAACAAACGCCAACCGATCGTCCCGGAGATCGACCCGGTCGTGAATCCGATTCGCTCCTCGCGCTGAAGACACGACCCGATACAAGCCATGGCACTACCGGCGCGCTGGAAGGACAAAATCGTACCGTCGGACCCCTCCGACGAGATCATGGAACTCCAGATGGGGCCGTCGCATCCCACTACCCACGGCACCATCAAGCTCAACCTCAAGCTCGACGGCGAGCGGATCGTCGATTGCGACGTCGAGGTCGGATTCCTGCATCGCGGATTCGAAAAAATGTGCGAGCAGGGGACCTGGACACAATGCTTCCCCTACACCGACCGCCTGAATTACGCCTCGCCCTGCATCAACAACGTCGGCTTCGCGCTCGCCGTCGAGCGCCTGCTCGGCATCGACACGACTGAGCGATGCAAGTACGTGCGCCTGATCATGAGCGAAGTTTCGCGCATCACAGACCATATGACCTGCCTCGGTGCGGGGGCGATGGAGATGGGCGCGCAGACCGTTCTGTTCTACATGATGGAGGCGCGCGAGTTTCTCTACGACTTGATCGAGGCTGTGACCGGCGCGCGAGTCACCGTGACATGGTGCCGCGTCGGCGGCGTGACCCATGACCTGCCGGCGGACTTCACCGATCGGATCAAATCTTCGTTCGCGCGCCTCGATCAGGTTCTCGCCGACTGCGACAAGCTGCTCAGCCGCAACCGCATATTCATCGACCGGATGGCGGGGATCGGGAAGTTATCGAAGCAGGAGGCAATCTCCTACGGGCTGAGTGGTCCGCTGCTGCGCGCGGCCGGCGTGTCGTACGACGTTCGCAAGGCGCATCCGTACCTGGTGTATGACCGGATGGAGTTCGAGGTCCCGACGGGAGACCGCGGCGACAATTACGATCGCTTCAACGTCCGCTTCCAGGAGATGTATCAGTCCAAGCGTATCATCGAGCAAGCGCTCGCGACGCTGCCCGAAGGTCCCGTCATGATCACCGATCCCGGGGTTGTCCTGCCCGAAAAGCAGAAGGTGTACAACTCGATCGAAGGCCTGATGAACCACTTCAAGCTGATCATGGAGGGCATCCACGTGCCCGCCGGCGAGGTTTACCAGGCGGTCGAGGCCGCCAACGGCGAGTTGGGCTTTTACATCGTGAGCGACGGCAGCGGCCGGCCATATCGCGTGCGCGTGCGGCCGCCGTGCTTTCTCGGCATGGGCGCGCTCAACAAGATGCTCATCGGCCACATGATCCCGGACATCATCACGACGTTCGATATGATCAACATGGTCGGCGGAGAGTGCGATCGCTAGGGTTTGATTATCACTACCGTGCCGTCGGGGAGCAGCCGCTTCAGCTCTTCGACATCTTCGTCGTCCACCGAGATGCATCCCGTGGTCCAGTTGATATTGCCTCTGTTCAGCAGCGGTTCGTCGGTGCCATGGATTCCGATTCTGCCGCCCATTCCAACCGGATGGCCGTCTTCGCTCGGCACCGCGCCGCCGTCGCGCAGTTCTTCGTAGCGGCGCCGGTCAAGCAGGTTTGGATAGTTCAGCGTCAGGAACCAACCCCAGCGGCGACTCGGATGCTTCCCGACGATCGTGTAAACGCCTTCGGGCGTGCGCCGGTCCCCTTCCCACAGTTTCGTGCCGGGCTCGAAGCTGCGCCCGAACACGGCCTGGTAGTTCTTAAACATCCGGCCTTTGTAATAGACGATCAACTGGTGGCGCTTTTTGAAAATATTCACCGACCAACTGAGCGGATCCATGAAAGTTATGTCGCGCGTCGCTTTGAAGAGAAGTTGACCCGGAGTCGGCACGCGATCGGTCCGGACCCCGTCGATTTTCACCTGCGCGGGAGGAGTTGGCGTCGCGGTCGGCGTCGGAGTGAGAGTCGCCCGCGGATCGGGCGTCGGCATCCCCGGATCGACGTATTTCACCGCGGTCGGATCGTAGGGCGGAGGCGGCGGCATTGTGCCTGCTTTCTCCGCGTCGCCGGCGGTGATCGGCACGTCCTGCAACATGATCGCCGCCGAGGATTCGGCACGCCCGGGCTCGGCGGCGCACATCATGACTATGGCCGCAACGACCAATCCGGCGGCGATCGATCCAACAATCCGGCCCATCAACTCCAGCAAAGCTCCAGCATCGCGGTCACATTCTCTATCTTGGGAACGCTTGGTGTCCAGGTCAATTGTAAAGTAGCGTCAATCTGCGATTTTTTTTATCGGCGAGCATTGCCGGGAGCATTCATCGACGGACAACAACCTCGCGCGCGGCCGCGCTTTGCGCTTTGACGGTCGGCAAAATCGTCTGATAGCATCTGCGCGCAGAGAGATTTGGATGGCAATCGAAAAGAACGAACTGCGGCGCGTGATGGGTCATTTCGCAACCGGCGTTACCGTGGTCACGTCGCGTCGCAGCTCGGGTGAGCTGCACGGCCTGACTGCCAACGCGTTTACGTCGGTCTCGCTGGTTCCTCCGCTGGCCCTGGTTTGCGTGGACAAGAAGGCCGAGAGCTATCCCTGCTTCGAGGAGAGCAAAATCTTCACCGTCAATATACTGGCCTGCGACCAGGAAGCGGTGTCGCGCAAATTCGCGATCAGCGGCGGCAACAAATTCGAGGGCGTCAGTCACAAAATTGGCGCGAACGGCGCCCCGATCCTCGACGGTGCGCTCGCTTATCTCGAGTGCAAAGTGACCAGCGCGATCGACGGCGGCGACCATACCATTTACATCGGCGAGGTCGAGCAGGCCGAAACGCCCCACGAGGGCAAGCCGCTGCTGTTTTTCCGCGGCGGATACCGTGAGCTCGGCGACTAGATCGCCCATGCCAACGTGAGCTCCCCGGTCCGAATCCCCGCAATCAGCGTTTTCCTGCCGTCGCATAACGAGGAAGGCAACGTCGAGCGCGTCGTGCGCTCATACCTGGCCGAATTGCCGCGTGTCGCAGACGACTTCGAGGTAATCGTGGTCGACGACGGCAGCCGCGATCGCACCGGCGAGATCGCCGAGCGCCTCGCCGCGGAGGATTCGCACGTCAAGGTCGTGCGTCATCCTACCAACAAGGGCTACGGCGGTGCGGTAATCTCCGGAATCCGGGCGGCGACCAAGCAGTACGTGCTGCTATGCGACGGCGATGGGCAGTTCGATCCTTCAGATCTGGAGCGTTTGACGCCATTTGTTCCCGAATACGACGTTGTTGCCGGGCACCGAGTGCGCCGTGCCGACCATCTGATTCGCAGAATCAACGGCAAGGCGTGGACGGTTCTGGTTCGTGTTCTACTCGGCATCACCATCAGCGATATCGATTGCGGCTTCAAATTGTTCAAGCGCGAGAAGCTCGAGGGGATGGATTTGCGGGCGCATGGCGCGATGATCTCGACTGAGCTGATGGCGCGGCTGGCGGGCCGTAACGCAAAGGTAATAGAGGTGGACGTAAAGCATCTGCCCCGGCTGACGGGCGAGCAGTCGGGCGCCAATCTCAAAGTGGTCGCGCGGGCGTTTAAGGAGCTAATAGCGCTATATAGAGAGCTCAGAGCTGAGCGCCAGGGGCGAGGATATGGGGGTCCGGGGCGACCGTGAAAGGAGACAAACGCAGACGCAAAGCGGATAGACGATAGACCGATTGCGTCATCGGGGACCGTCCGCCCGGCGAAATTACCTTGTCGTTCCGTAGGGATCTTGCGGAAACCCCGATGGCACGGGTATAGCAATAGCCCTAATAGTCACATTGCGGCCCATTAAGGGCCGCCCAGATCAAGGAGATCCAAGAGTATGAAGCGCACCCTTTCAATCCTTTCCGCAGCTTTCTTCGCCGCCGCGTTGGCGATGCCGGCTTTCGCCCAAGACGCCCCGCCTGCAGCGCCAGCGGCGGAGGCGAGCGCGGCAGCCCCGGCCGCGGCAGCATCGACGGCGGCAGCCAAGAAGAAACATCATCGCCACAAGAAGGCGGTCGAAGCAGGCGCGGCGGCTGGCTCAGCAGCCGGTGCCGAGGCAGGCGCAGCGGCAGGCAAATCGGCCGGTGCAGCGGCTGGTGGCGCAGCCGCTCCGGCTCCCGCTACTCCGTAATTTCGCTCAGGCTTGATAACCACAAGGGCGGTTGCATTGGCAGCCGCCCTGGATCGAATCGCTTAAGGTACATCGATCCACCCAGGGTCGGGGGGCGGAGACGGCTTTGCCTCCGGCGTCCGGCCGGCCGCGCGAACGCGGATTTATCCGGTCCACGGCTGGCACGACGCTTTTTTTTCCTGCGGGCGGCGTCCAAAACACGCTGCGCGTTTTTTTTAATCGAAAATTCCTGCTAGCATCGGATTTCTTCCTGCGGGACGCGGGCCGCGGGCCGCGGGAGATAATAAGTTGTTGAGCTGTCGCAGTTCGAGCATTTGTCTTTTGGTTCTGATCGCGCTGGTACTCCAGTCGCCGATCAGCGCGCGGGCTAGCGCCAAAAGCAGTTCTTACGACGAGCAAGTTTGCGATCCGCTGGCGGACTACTTTCTGGGTATGGAAGATTACCCCGAGGCAATCCGCCGTCATCGCATAGTTATCAACCATAATCCAACCAACGCGCTCGCACATTACCACTTGGGCTTCGCGTACGGCGTCGTCGGACAGCATCGCCAGGAACTCGCCGAGTATCAGAAGGCGATCGGTCTTGGCCTCGATGACTGGCAGTTGTTCCTGAACCTCGGCCTGCTCTACCTCGAAAGCGGGCAGACTCGCGACGCGACTCAAGTGCTGCGGCTGGCGGCGCTGCTCGGACCGGAACGGCCCGAGACGCATTTCAACCTCGCACTCGCATATGAGCGGCGCGGAGCGCTCGCACAAGCCGAGCAGGAAGCGCTACTGTCGCTGCAAATAGATCCGAGTCAACCGGACGCGCGCAACACGCTCGGCGCAATCTACGCCGAGGAAGGCAAGTACGTCAGAGCGAGCCAGGAATGGAAAGAACTGGTTGGTGAGATTCCCAATTACGCGCCGGCGCGGACCAACCTCGCGATTCTGCAACACGTCGAAAGCAGCGGCTCGAAGGGTGCGCCCGACTCAAGCGGGTTCATACGCATTCCTTAGAAGTGCGGCGAATCGGATTACGGCAGAGGACAAACCGGTGGTGGAATTGGGTAGGTGGAGGCGGGCAATCGTTAATTTAAAATCCGCAGTCTTGTTTGGCTCGGCGGTGATGTTGAGCGCGGCCGTCGTGTTCGCGGCGTTGCCCGCGGGCGCGACAGTGCAATCGCGCCGGCATAAGGCGGTCCGCTCGAAGCGGACGGCAAGCGCGACGGGAGCGCCACTCTACAAGGGTGCGCTGCTCGAAGATGCCGACAGCGGCCGCGTGCTGATGGCGTACAACGCCGACATGGAGTGGCCGCCGGCCTCGATGGCCAAGATGATGCTCCTGCTGGTCGCGCAGGAGCAGATCAACGCCGGTCGTTTCAAGTCCGATGAGTTGGTCAGAATTTCCGAACGCTCCGCGCATACCGGCGGCTCGCGCGTCGGCCTCAAGCAGGGCGACGTTTATCCGCTGCGCGAGTTGATGAAAGCGGCGCTCGTCAAATCGGCCAATGACGCCGCGGTCGCAGTCGCCGAAAAGATCGGCGGATCGGTCGAAGCGATGGTCCGCATGATGAACGAGCGGGCGCGCGAACTCGGAATGATGCATACGGAGTATCAGACCGTCGATGGACTGCCGCCGCGTCCGACTCATGACGCCGATCGCACCGACGCCTACGATCTCGCCATGGTGGGCCGCGCGATCATCCGCGAGACCAACCTGCTGATGTGGTCGAGCCAAGAGAAGATGGATTTCGACAACGGCGTCTGCGTGCTGAACAATACCAACCATCTGATCGGCCGTTTCGAAGGGTGCGACGGGCTCAAGACCGGATTCACGTATCAGGCCGGATTCAACGTCACGACCACGGCCAAGCGCGGCAACATGCGGCTGATCGCGGTGATTCTTGGCGCACCGTCGAATCAGCAACGCTTTGCGCAGGCGGCGAAAGTGATGGAGTGGGGCTTCGAGCAATTCACCTCGGTGCCGCTGCTCAAGTCCGGCCAGCCGCTTCCGGTACAGGTGCAGGTCAGTTCGGGTCCGCTGATTCAACCGGTCGCGGCGAGCGATCTCAAAGTTGTGGTGCGGAAGGCCGATGCCTCGGCGGTCACGCTGGTGTACGATGTACCGCCGGCAATCGACGGGCCGGTTACGTCGGGAGAACCGCTGGGACGAGTGATCGTGCAGGACCAGGGGCAGGCGATGACGGAAGTGATGGCGATAAGTCCGATCGCGTTTGCCGCCCGGCAGACGGGACCGGGCGAGGCGTACAACGCATCGGCGCCGCCGACGTATAATCCGAACCAGGAGAACCAATGAAGGTAGCCTCGAAGCAGCGAAATCGGCGCAATCGCAAACTTGCGCGAAAGAAGAAGAGCGATCCGCATCAGGCGAAGTCACGGCTGCGCAAGATGCGGCGGACCCGTATTCGCGGCAAGTAGTTCGCGCGCGCGTCGCGATTTCTTTTCGATGGGCGGCCCAATCCGGGGCCGCCCGTTTGTTTGTGACGCCGGGCGGCCCGGCAGGATCGGCGAAGTGTTGGTAATCGAGCCGGTACTGGTTCAGTTCGTCGACCGGAAGACTGCGACGGGCCCGATTCTGATTGATCGAAAAAGAGCCGAAAAGAGAAATTCATACCATTAGTAGTGGTTTTGGGACGGCTGCCATCTAAGGATAGTTTCGTTCCGTCAAAATTAATTCCGCGGGAAGCGGAGTCGCCTGATTTCGGGCGAGCCCAGCGAGTACGGGATATCCTGGCGGTTGACCATAGAGTACGCATAGCACGCTGCATCTGCCGGGGGGCAGGCTGAATAGATCATCCCCTTCATCCAAACTGAACCAGTGCCTGCCATTCGACAGCCCTCAGGTTTTGCAACCGGGGCGCCCGTTTATTTGTGGGTGTTGGCAATCGGCGCGCGCGAAATTGACAAACGCCGCGGCGGTCAGTTACCAATGTACGTGCCCCTCGGATCGACAAACTCGAACAGCGGAGAAAGTTTCTGGCCGACCTCTCAGTGATCGCCGTCGTACCGGCGCGGTACGCGTCTTCCCGCCTGCCCGCAAAGGCGCTGGCGGAGATCGCGGGAGTGCCGATGGTCGTCCGGGTGTGGCGGCAGGCGTCGAAGGCAAAGTCGGTTGGGCGCGTGATCGTTGCGACCGACGATGAACGAATCGCGGCGCCCGTGCGCGCGGCGGGCGGCGAAGCAATCATGACCTCGCCGGCGCATCAGAGCGGCACCGATCGAATCGCCGAGGTCGCCTCGAAGCTCGACGCCGATATCTATCTCAGCGTGCAGGGCGATCAACCGTTCATTTCCCCGGCCGATCTGGATGCGCTTGCGGCGGCGATGCGATCGGACGCGTCGATTCAAATGGCGACGCTAGCGACGCCGATCGTTGATCAGGCCGAATGGACGAATCCGAGCAAGGTGAAGGTCGTGTGCGGCGCGGACGGGAACGCGCTATACTTTTCGAGAAGTCCGATTCCACACGCGCGTGACGGCGGGATGCCCAAAGAGGCGCTGCGCCATATCGGTGTTTATGCTTACCGGCGCGAGTTCCTCATGAAATTTGCCGCCCTTCCGATGGGTGTGTTGGAGAGCCTGGAAAAGCTCGAGCAGTTGCGTGCGCTCGAGCATGGCTACGCGATCAGAGTGGTTAAGTCGGTGGCGCCTTCGCTGGAAGTAGATACCGCGGACGACCTTGCGCGCGCCCGCGCGGCAGCGGCGCAATCAACTCGTTGAGGATGGGGAGGGATTCAACGTGGAGCGGGGAAAGACAAAATTTATTTTCGTAACCGGCGGCGTGGTCTCGTCACTCGGCAAGGGATTGGCCGCGGCGTCACTGGGCGCGCTGCTTGAGGCACGCGGGCTCAAGGTCACGCTGCTGAAGATGGATCCGTATATCAACGTGGATCCCGGCACGATGAGTCCGACCCAGCACGGCGAAGTGTTCGTAACCGACGACGGCACCGAGAGCGATCTCGACCTCGGCCATTACGAGCGCTTCGTGCAGACTCCGATGGGGCGGCGCAACAACTGCACCACCGGCCAGATCTACGACACGGTTATTCAGAACGAACGGCGCGGCGACTACCTCGGCGCGACCGTGCAGGTGATTCCGCATATCACCGACGAGATCAAACGGCGCATCCTCGCCGCCGCCGAGGGCGCGGACCTGATCATTGTCGAGATCGGCGGGACGGTCGGCGATATCGAAAGCCTGCCGTTCCTGGAAGCCGTGCGCGAGTTCCGCTGGGACCTCGGCCGCGAAAATGTCCTATACGTGCACCTGACGCTGGTCCCGTTTATCCCCACCGCGGGCGAACTCAAGACCAAGCCCACGCAGCACAGCGTCAAAGAGCTGACCGGGCTCGGGATTCAGCCTGACATCCTGCTGTGCCGATGCGATCGCCAACTCGAACAAAAGCTCAAGGCGAAGATCGCCCACTTCTGCAACGTCGAGGAGAACTGCGTGATCTCGGCGCCGGACGTGCCGACGATCTACGAGGTGCCGCTGCGTTTTCACGACGAGGGTTTCGATCAGCGCGTGTGCGAGAAGCTCAACATCTGGACCGGCGCGCCGAACCTCTCCAAGTGGCGGCGAATCGTCAAGACCGCGCAAAATCCCAAAGTTACCGTCAACGTCGCGGTGGTCGGCAAATACGTCAACCTGCAGGATTCGTACAAGAGCCTGCACGAAGCGATCGCGCACGGCGCGATCAGCAATGAGGCCAGGGTCAACATCGACTACGTTGATTCCGAAGAGCTCGAAAAGCAAAACGTCGAGGAGCGGCTCGCCCAGGCCCACGCGATAATCGTTCCGGGCGGCTTCGGCGCGCGCGGCACCGAGGGCATGATTCGCGCCGTCCGCTACGCCCGCGAAAACGGCGTGCCGATTCTCGGGATCTGCTACGGCCTGCACATGATGGTGATCGAGGCGGCGCGCGACCTGCTCGGCCTCAAGCGAGCCAACACCTCCGAGAACGCGCCGGACTCGCCCGACCCCGTCATCGACATCATGGAGTCGCAGAGGGACGTCTCGAAAAAAGGCGGCACGATGCGCCTGGGCGCGTACCCGTGCATGCTGAAGTCGGGCTCGCTGGCGGCGTCGCTGTACCGCAAGGCGCGCATCTCAGAGCGCCATCGCCATCGCTTCGAAGTAAACAACTCATATCGCGAGAGGCTCGAAAAAGTGGGCCTCATCGCGACCGGCACTTCACCCGACGATAGCCTGGTCGAGATAATGGAGCTGAAGGGGCATCCGTGGTTTCTCGGCTGCCAGTTCCATCCCGAGCTGAAGTCGCGTCCGCTCGAATGTCATCCGCTGTTTCGCGGCTTGATTCGCGCGGCCGTACAGCGCCGCTCGGAGCTGGGAGTTAAGCGCCCGAAGGTGCGGGAGCTGAGATCGGTTTCGTGAGCGTGGCCCGGGTCAAAGCCGGCGACGCCGTTTTTGGCGGGCCGGAACTTGTGCTCATCGCGGGTCCATGCGTGATCGAGAGCTACGAATCATGCATCCGCCACGCGACGCGGCTGGCTGATATCGCTCGTCGCGCCAAGCTGCCGTTGGTCTTCAAGTCTTCATTCGACAAGGCCAATCGCACCAGTCACGACTCGTTTCGCGGCCCCGGCTTGACAGGCGGGCTCGAGATTCTGGCGCGCGTGAAACGCGAGGCGGGCGTGGCCGTGCTGACCGACATTCACGAACCGTCGCAAGCCGCGGCTGCGGCGCAGGTCGTCGACGTTATTCAAATTCCCGCGCTGCTCTCCCGCCAGACGGATCTTATCGAGGCCGCCGCGAAGACCGGATGCGCGGTTAATATCAAGAAGGGCCAGTTTCTCGCCCCGTGGGACATGAAGGCGGTGGTCGCGAAGGCCGAGAGGGCGGGTACGCGGCGAATCATTCTGACCGAGCGCGGGTTTTCGTTCGGCTACAACAATCTCGTCTCCGACATGCGATCGCTCGTGATAATGCGCGGCTTCGGCTACCCCGTGGTCTTCGATGCGACCCACTCGGCGCAGCTTCCGGGCGCGGGCGCCGGCGGCGAATGCTCGGGCGGTCAGCGCGAGTTCGTAGCGCCGCTGGCGCGCGCGGCGACTGCGGCCGGAATCGACGGAATTTTCATGGAAGTGCATGAGGACCCCGACCGGGCGCTCAGCGATGGTCCCAATTCATATCGGCTCGACGACCTGCCGGCGTTGCTCGATACGCTCAAGCGAATCCATCACCTGTCTCACGAGGCCGACTGATTTGCGCTAGCCGGGTTTGTGTGAGGTAACGCGCGGTGATTGCAAAGTAGTGAGCGCAAGTTCGCGGCGAATTGCAAGTATGGTGCCGAAGCGCTGCTCGGTTTACTCGGAAAAAAGCACTTGATAGCGTGAGAGATTAGAGATTGAAGTTGAGTCCTAAGCAAATCGCTAAGGCGCTGGCCGGTTTCGGCGCGGCCGCGCTGATTATCCTGCTGATTGCGACCGTTTGGGTCGTGCGCCATCGCTCAGCCACTCAAGCGTTGGAGACAGCGGGCGGGCTGGTCCCCGGAACTCTCCTTCGTGCGCATAATTTTCACTGGACGCAGATGAAAGCCGGCGAGCGGCAGTGGGTGCTGACCGCGGGCGAGGCAGACTATTCGGCTGACAAGACCACGCTGAAGCTGACCGACGCTGTCGTCACGATGGTCTCGTCGGACGGCAAGCCGGTGGTCGTCAACGCACCGCATGCGGATTTGACCTTGAACGGGAATCATGTGACGCGCGCGTACTTGACCGGAGGCACGGTCATCCACTTCGGCGATTACGTTCTCAGCACCGATTCCGCGACCTTCATGCCTGATGATGACAAGGTCGAAGCGCCTGGTCTCGTGACGATCATGGGCGAGGGATTGAAAGTGACCGGGGTGGGGTTGAGCGGTCATCCCAAAACGCGCGTCTTCCAGCTTAATACGCAGGTGGAGACTGTGGTCACGCCGAAGAAAGATAGTGAAAAATCCAAGCAAAGTTAGTCGAGCGTCGGGTATCGTCGCGACCGCGATAGTCGCCATCGCGCTCGCATTGCCGGCATGGGCTCAGGATGGCGTCAACGCGCCAATGTCGTCGCCGGATTCGGCGCCCGCGGTTGGTTCGGGGACGGTCGGTGATTCGATCCGCAACGAACCGGCGAATTCGGCGCCGCCAGCCGCGTCCGCTCCACAACCCGCCAACAGCGACGATTTAAGCGGCGATTCGATCAGCGTGACCGGCGGAGTGCCGGGCGCGCCGCCATCTGCGCCCGCATCGGACAGCAGCGGCTCGCAAGCTCAACCGGCGGTGGCGACGGCTCCGGCAGAAGCGCCGCCTTCGGAGCCCGCCGTCGCAATCGCACCTGCCCCGGCGCCGGCTGTCGCGATCGCACCTGCTCCGGCGCCGGCCTCGGCTCCTGACGTGCCGGTGACCGCAGCAGACGCCGCGCCTGCCGCGGCGCCCTCAATTGCTACGACCACGACCGCTCCGGGAGCGGTTGCCTCGGAATCAACGCCAGTGACGACCGCCGCGACAGCTCCACCAGCTGGCGCGATCGCGCCGCCAATGACGCTCGCACCGGTGTCGGCGGACAGTGTCGCGCCCGAAGCGCCGGCTTCTCCGGCAAGCGCTCCCGCGGCCGCGACTCCCCCAGCGAGCATCACCGCGCCGGCAGAGGCGGTCGCGCCGCAAAAGGCGCCCAAGGCGGCGGCCGGTGGCGAGACCAAGCTCGCGTCAAACCCGCCGCAACAAGGCGGTCCGTTTGGGGGGATGCAATTCGGCAACAACAAGGCCCCGATCGATATAAAGTCCGAGTCGATGTCGCTCGACTACCAGAATCATTCGGTCCTGTGGGTCGGAAATGTGAAAGCTACCCAGGCGGACGCGCAGCTTACAAGCGACCAGCTGCGCGTAAACTATTTCGACAAAGACTTCAGACAGATGAAGGACATGGTCGCGGACGGGAACGTTCGGCTCAGCCAGGGCACGCGATGGGCCACCGGCAAGCACGGCGTCATGGACCAGACCAAGCACACCGTAGTCTTGACCGGCAGTCCGGTCGCGCATGACGGCAGCGATCAGATTACCGGCTGTAAGATCACGGTTTATCTCAACACCAGCCAGAGCGTGGTCGATTGCGCTCATGCGGTACTGTTCCCTCATTCGGACGTATCTCCGGGTGCGAGCGCGACGCCGGGCACTGCGACGGATTAGCGAACAATTCTTCGATGGCGCTGGAAGTAAAACTCGGACAGGATCTGCGGCTTCGCCAGCAACTGGTGATGACGCCGCAGCTCCAGCAGGCGATCAAAATTCTGCAGCTTTCGCTCCCTGAACTCGAAGCGATCGTGCAGTCGGAACTCGAACAGAATCCGATGCTCGAGCCGCTCGATCAGAGCCCCGCCGAAGCCGCTTCCGAATCCGAGGCGTCCGATCCGGAAGCCGCCGCACAAGCCAATGGTGAACCGCTGCCGCCCGAGGCCGAGGGCGCCGCCGGCGCAAATTCCGATGACGACTGGGAAACTGGTTCGCGCGAGGAAAAACCCGCGTCCAGCGTCGAGAACGAAGCGCGTGACGCCGCGCTCGAACTCAAGGAACTGAACAATCTCGAAAAGCTCGACTGGCGCGAATATCTCGAGACCTATTCGAACAACTGGCAGGAAAGCCCGCCCGCTGATTCCGACGACGACCATCGAAGCGCGCTCGAAAACACGCCCCTGCGCCGAAGCTCGCTCGAAGACCACATGATGTGGCAGCTGAGGCTTTCGAACCTGACCGAATCCGACCAGCAGATCGGCGCGACCATCATCTACAATCTCAACGAAGACGGATATCTGGAAACTCCCCTCGATGAGCTGGCGGCGCAGCTCGAAGTTGCGCCCGCCGAAGTCGAGCGCGTGCTCGCGCGCGTGCAGTGTTTCGATCCGCCCGGTGTTGCCGCGCGCGATCTTCGTGAATGTCTGCTCGCGCAGCTGCAGAACCTGGGGATGGAAGAATCGCTGGCGGCGCGAATCGTCAGCAATCACCTGGATTTGCTCGAAAAGCATCGCTACGCCGAAATCGCCAAGGTTCTCGGCGTAACGGTCGAAACAGTCGGGCAGGCGGCCAAAATAATCTCGCTGCTCGAGCCCAAACCGGGACGCGACTACGGCGGCGACGAGCCGACTTACGTGGTGCCCGACGTTTATATCCACAAGGTTGGCGAGGATTACGTCGTCACGCTGAATCGCGACGCGGTGCCGCGCCTGCGCCTGGCAGGTTACTACCAGCGCGTGCTCAATGACGTGGACGTTGCGCCCGAGACGCGGGAGTATCTGCAGGAACGGCTGCGTTCGGCCCGCTGGCTGGTCAAATCGATCTACCAGCGCCAGCAGACGATCTTCAAGGTCGCGACCTCGATCGTGAAATTCCAGCGTGCGTTCTTCGATCACGGCATCAGCCTGCTGAAACCGCTGGTGCTAAAGGATGTCGCCGAAGATATCGGGATGCACGAATCCACGATCAGCCGCGCGACCGCCAACAAGTACGCGCATACTCCGCAGGGAATCTACGAGTTGAAGTTTTTCTTCACCTCTGGGGTGAAGGGCGCCAGCGGCGAAGACGTGAGTGCCGAGACTGTCAAGGAACAGATCCGCGGGATGCTGACGACGGAGACTCCGCAACATCCGCTGTCGGATCAGGCGATCTCGGAGATGCTGCGGGCCCGGCAGATCAATATCGCGCGGCGCACGGTGGCCAAGTATCGACACGCGATGGGAATCCCTCCGTCGGCAAATCGCAAACAGATCGGATGACGGCTCCGGGCGCGGGCAACGAAAAAACGAAAAAACGAAAAAACGAAAAAAGCAAGATGAGCAGAATCGACAGGCAGGGGAAGCGCGGCCGGGCGACGACCCGAAAGGTGCGGCGCGCGGCGCGGATCGCAGACGCCCCGGCGACTCAAGTCACGGTGACGTTTCGTCACGTCGAGCCAACCGATGCGATCCGGCTGTACGCGGAACGAAAATTCGCGCACGTCGGCAAGTTGATCAAACGGGCCTGTCAGGCTCACCTGATTCTCACGGTTGACAAATACCGGCAGCACGGCGAAGTTACTGTCAAATCAGGGCGCCTGTCGGTGAGCGCGCAGGAAGAAACCAAGGATCTTTACTCGGTGATCGATCTGCTCGCGGACAAGGTCGGACGCCAACTGAAGAAGAATCTGGAAAAATTCAAGGCGAAGAAAGTCAGATCGCCCTCGACCGGCGAGGTCCTTAGCGCCAGCGAGGAAACGTGATTCGCGGCCGTGCTCCGGCTGCGAGTTCGCCAATCCGCATCCGCATATTTCAATTTTGATTTTTCACTGTTTCACTGGACCTGGACGACGAGATGAAAATTACCGATATCCTCAGCCCTGACATGGTTGTTGCCGACTTGAAGGGCGCCACCAAGCCCGAGGTCTTGAATGAACTGGCGAAAGTGCTGGCCGCCAAGTACAAGGAGGTCAAGCTCGGTGACCTGACCGCGGTGCTCGCGGAGCGCGAGCGGTTGGGCTCGACGGCGATCGGCGACGGAATCGCAATCCCGCACGGCAAGTTGCGCGGCGTGACGAAGATAATCGGAGTGTTCGGCCGTCATGTCCAGGGAGTCGATTTCGATTCGCTTGACGGCGGCCCGTCGCAACTATTCTTCGTGCTGGTCGCGCCGGAGGATTCCGCCAGCCTGCATCTGAAAGCGCTGGCGCGCGTGTCGCGATTGCTTAAGGACGGGTCTTTTCGAAGCCGCCTGCTCGCGGCCAAGGACAGCGCCGAGCTGTATTCCCTGATCGAGGAAGAAGACAACAAGTACTGAGACGACGAACCGCGTCCGCCTCATACCGCGGCGCAAACCCGGAGCCCGATGATCTCGCCTCAGCCACCTCGCCTGATAATAGTTACCGGTGTCTCAGGATCGGGACGCGCATCTGCGATGCGCGTGCTCGAGGACCTCGGCTTCTACTGCGTCGATAATCTCCCGGTTGCGCTGGCGCCAAGTGTCGCGATGCTAGCCGCGCGACGCGATCCCGCTCTACAGGGCGTCGCGCTCGGGGTGGACCCGCGCGAACGGCTGTTCTTCCCGCAATGGCCGCGGGTATTCGCGGAACTCGATGCCGCCGGAATCCATCCCGAAGTAATTTTTCTTGACGCATCCGACGACGTGCTCGCGCGCCGCTACTCTGAGAGCCGCCGGCCGCATCCGATGGCTGCAAGCGGAGCGACTGTCGCCGAGAGCATTCGCCGCGAACGCCTCGCGCTGGCCGAGATGCGCGAGCGGGCCAATCGGGTGATCGATACGACCACGCTCACGGTCCACGAACTGCGCGAGGTGGTCACCGCGACCGTGCTGGGCGCGGGCGCGGGATCCAGGATGTCGATATCGATAGTTTCTTTTGGTTACAAGTACGGATTGCCGGTCGGGATGGACGTCGTGCTCGACGTGCGGTTTATTCCGAATCCGTTTTTTGTCCCCGAGCTGCGGCCGCTCACCGGATTGGACCCGCGCGTGCGCGAGTACGTGATGGCGCAGCCGGAGTCGCAGCGCTTTATCGACGAGGTCGGCCGTCTTTTTGATTTTCTGATCCCGCTGTATCAGCGCGAAGGGAAGAGTTACCTGACGGTCGGTCTCGGATGCACCGGCGGACGGCATCGCTCTCCCGTGCTCGCACGCGAGCTGATGAAGCGGTTGGAGAGCGGCGGCGTCGAGAGCAGCGTGCGCGACAATGACATCGCGCGTTAGCTGCCGGCGGCACGCTCAGTTCATGATGCTGCCGCAGTCGACGTTCATCGTCTGACCGGTGACTCCCGCCGACAAATCGAGAGCGAGGAATAGCGCGACGCGCGCGACTTCCTCCTCCGTCGCCATTCTGTTCATCGCGGCCTGCGCCACGAACTGAGCGCGGATTTGCTCGTACGGTCGCTTGAGGGCCTCGGCCCGCGCGCGCATTACGCGTTCGATTCGTTCGCCCTCGATTGCGCCGGGGCAAATGCAGTTGCATCGGATTCCACGCTGACCCCATTCGCCGGCCACCGTCTGCGTCAGCCCGATCATTGCCCACTTCGCCGCCGCGTACGGCGAGCGCATCGGGAAACCGCGCCGTCCCGCGCCGGACGAGATGTTGATGATGTTGCCGGAGCTCTGCTTGTCCATGACCGGCAGCACGGCGCGAGTTGCGAGCCACGTTCCGGTCAAGTCGATATCGAGCGTCTCTTGCCATTCCGCGAGCGACATATCGGTGATCCGCTTGGTCGGTCCCGAGATACCGGCGTTGTTGACGAGAATGTCGATGCGGCCGAATGCTTTCACCGTCTCGGCGGCCATCTTTGCGCAGTCGGCTTCCTTGGAGACGTCGGTGCTCACGTGAATCGCGCGGGCGCCGATGCGCTCGAGTTCGGCGCAGGTCTGCTTCATCGGTTCGATCGAACGCGCCGCGATTACAATTTTTGCGCCGGCTGCCCCGTACTTCAGCGCGATCTGTTTGCCGATTCCGTAGCCGCCGCCGGTGATGATTGCGACTTTATCCGAGAGTTCGTTCATGGAAATGGTTTTTCCCCTGGCGATTTGGGGAGTCGGTCACTGCGCCGACTTTAGTAGCATCGTGACGCGCCTACAACGCGCGCGCGCGAAGCCTTGTCTCAATCCGTTGCCGCCCAATATCATTGAGGGCTCCATGGCCGCCGTCAAACCAATCGGGACTCAAGCAGGCAAGCCGAGCGCAAACGGCTCGAGCCTGATGAACGTCGTGAAGATCGCGGTAATCGCGATCCTGGTTGGCGGCTCAATCTGGCTTCTGATTGCGCACTCCGAATGGTTTACCGAACCCGCATTGGTCAAAGCCCAGGTGATTCAGTGGGGCGCGTGGGGACCGATCGTTTATATGCTGCTGTACGCGGTGGGGCCGTCGTTCCTGGTGCCCGGCGCGGTGATGACTATCGCGGGCGGACTGGCGTTTGGCACCAAATGGGGATCGGTGTACTCGCTCATCGGCGGAGATGCAGGCGCGCTGATTGCGTTTGCGGCGGGAAGGTTTCTCGGCAGGTCGTTCGTCGAGCGGATCGTCGGCGAGCGATTCGAGTCGATGCTGCGCAGAATCGCGAAGCACGGTTTCCAGATCATCCTTTACCTGCGGATGGTCCCCGTGATTCCGTACAATGCGCTGAACCTGCTGGCGGGCGCGTCTCCG
Organism: Binatus soli (SeqCode); assembly: GCF_050015535.1. NCBI lineage: Bacteria > Candidatus Binatota > Binatia (SeqCode) > Binatales (SeqCode) > Binataceae (SeqCode) > Binatus (SeqCode) > Binatus soli (SeqCode). Next base: position 88,451 of record NZ_JBEKBF010000006.1, read on the forward strand.
ATCACGTTTCACGATTACTTCTGGGCGACGATGATCGGCATGATTCCGGGGACGATCCTGTTCGCCTTTTTGGGCGACGCGCTATGGCATCCGCTCTCGCTGAGGTTCTTTCTTGCGCTGTTGCTGATCGGCGCGTCGGTCGGATGCGGTGAGATCTACCGCCGCTGGTCGCGCGTCAAAATCGACGAGTAGCGATTACGCGGCGCTCAGCCTTTTGACGCGCCGAAGGCCCGGATTCTTTCGGGCGCGGTAAAGGTCGTACTGCTGCTGCATGTTGAGCCAACTCTCGGGCGATGAATCGAAAGCGATAGCGAGTCGCAACGCCATCGAGGGGCTGACTCCTGACTTGCCGTTGAGCAGTTCCGACAGAGCCTTGCGTGTCACGCCGAGACTCCTGGCCGCCGCAGTAACAGAAATGCCAAGGGGTTGGAGGCACAGTTCGCGGATCACTTCGCCGGGATGCGGCGGATTGTGCATAATCATTGCGGGACTCCTTGCCGAAGTGTCGGTTCGCCCCATCCGCGCCGGCCGTCGCCGCAGCGTAGCGTCAGCCGGTTAGGTGCCGGATTCCCAGCTTGCCAGGTACTTGCGCTGCTCGGCGGTCAGCGTATCGATCTTGAGACTCATCGCGGCCAGCTTCACGCCGGCGATTTCCTCCTCGATCTCGACCGGTACCTCATGAACCTTGACCGCGAGCTGCGCGCCCTTTGCCACCCACTCCGACGCCATCGCCTGCGTCGCGAAACTCATGTCCATGACCTGCGCGGGATGGCCTTCGGCGCAAGCGAGGTTAACCAGCCGTCCCTCGCCGAGGAGATAGACGATGCGCCCGTTGGAAAGATGGTACGCGTCGATGTTGCGGGTGACGTCGCGATCGATCTTTTTCGCGGCGTCGTTCAGGTAAGCGACGTCGATCTCGATATCGAAATGGCCCGAGTTGCTGAGGAACGCGCCATCCTTCATCAGGGCGAAATGCGCGGAAGTGAGAACGTGCTTGTCGCCGGTCGCGGAGATGAAAATATCGCCGACTTTCGCCGCCTCGATCATCTTCATCACGCGGAATCCGTCCATCGCGGCTTCCAACGCGCGAATCGGATTAACTTCCGTGACGATTACGTCGGCGCCAAGCCCGCGCGCGCGTGACGCGATGCCGCGGCCGCAATAGCCGTAGCCCGCCACCACCACGACCGAACCCGCGATCAGAACGCCGGTAGCGCGGATGATGCCGTCAAGCGTGGACTGGCCGGTGCCATAACGATTGTCGAACAGATGCTTGGTCTGTGCGTCGTTGACCGCGACGACCGGAATCTTGAGCGCGCCATCCTTGGCCATCGCGCGCAGCCGGATTACTCCCGTGGTCGTTTCCTCCATGCTCGCCTTGACGCCGCCGGCATGGCCGGCGAACTCGGTGTGAAGCAGGCTGACGAGGTCGGCGCCGTCGTCCATCGTGATCGTCGGACGGCGTTCGAGCACGGCGCGCAGATGGGCGTAGTAGGTGTCGCGATTTTCGCCGTGGATGGCAAAGGTGGGGATGCCGTACTGATCGACGAGCGCCGCCGCGACGTCATCCTGCGTCGAGAGCGGATTGGACGCGCAGGCGAGCACTTCGGCGCCGCCCGCCTTGAGGGTGCGGAGCAGGTTGGCGGTCTCGCAGGTGATATGCAGGCAGGCGCCCAGCCGCTGGCCCTTGAGCGGCAGTTCTTTCGCGAATCGCTCGCGCAGCCGGCGCAGCACGGGCATCTGTTTGTCGGCCCATTCGATCCGCTTGCGTCCGGCCTCGGCGAGTCCGAGGTCGTGCACGTCGAAGTCGCGTCCGTTTCCGTTGGCGCGGGATTTAGGAATTGCTTTGAGCTTTCTTGCCGTCGTGGCCATCGTGTTCAAACTCCGAAAGTTTCTGTCTGGTTTGGTGGAGAGCGCGGGGCTATCAGCCGCGGCCGTCGAGCCCGAACGCATTGCGCAGAGTCTCGGCCATATCGACCCGCTCCCACGGGAACAGCCCGTCATGCGGAATGCGGCCGAAATGCCCGTAGGCTGCGGTCGGCTGATAGATCGGGCGCTTCAAGTTCAGCGTCTTGATGATTCCGGCGGGCCGGAAATCGAACAGCTCGCGCAGGGTGGCTGAGAGTTTGTGCTGGGGCACGATGCCGGTGTCGAAGGTATCGATTAGCAGCGAGACCGGCTCGGCGACGCCGATCGCGTAGGCGACCTGGATTTCGCATTTCGTGGCGAGTCCCGCCGCGACAACATTCTTAGCCACGTGACGCGCCATGTAGCAGGCCGAGCGATCGACCTTGCTCGGGTCCTTCCCCGAGAACGCGCCGCCGCCGTGACGGCCGTAGCCGCCGTAGGTATCGACGATGATTTTGCGCCCGGTGAGTCCGCAATCGCCGTGCGGTCCGCCGATGATGAAGCTGCCGGTGGGATTGACGTGATAGACCGTGGCGCGGGTCAGGTACTGTTCGGGAATCGTCTTCTTGATCAATTCCTCGATGATCGACTCGCGGATTTTTTCGTATTTGACGTTGGGCGAATGCTGCGTCGAGATGACGACCGCCGTCACTTCCACCGGGCGGCCGTCGGCGTAGCGCACCGTGACCTGGCTCTTGGAGTCGGGACGCAGAAAATCGAGCTGGCGGCTTTTGCGCAGCTTGGTCAGATTTTCCATCAGCCGATGCGCCATCGCGATCGGCAGCGGCATCGCCTCCGGCGTCTCGTCGCACGCGAAACCGAACATCAGGCCCTGATCGCCGGCGCCCTGTTCCTTGTGCAGCCCTTGGCCCTCGGTGACACCCTGCGAGATATCGGCCGACTGCGGCTCGATCGCGGTCAGCACCGCGCACCGATTGCCGTCGAAACCGACGTCGGTGCTGTCGTACCCGATTTCGACCGCGGTCTGCCGCGCGATCCTCACATAGTCGAGGTGCGCCCGGCTGGTTATCTCCCCGGCCAGCACGATAAGCCCGGTCTTGGCCAGCGACTCGAGCGCGACGCGCGAGTCGGGGTCCTCGGTGAGCAGCGCATCCAGCACGGCGTCTGAAATCTGATCGCACATTTTGTCCGGATGGCCTTCGGAGACCGACTCGGACGTGAACAGGAAATCCTTAAGCGGCATTCGCGATTGCTCCTTGAAAAGCGTGTTTTCGAGTGCCCCGTCGCAGACCGGAATTCAACTTATGCGGGCGGCGCGAGGGACTGAGGGCTTCAATTGAGTTTTGTTCCAGACCGGTCAGCATAGCGCCTGCCGAAAAGCGAAAAAACAGCAGCGCGCCTCAAGATTTTCGGGTAGTGAAGGGTATAACTGACCAATCGGACAGAATCAAGATGGCGCGCAGCGAACACTGCCGGGCTGCCCGCGGCGCATCGAATCTGCGCGCTCATTCCTCGCCGAAGCGCTGCTCGAACAGCGTCTGGACGGCTTTGAGAGCTTCGCGCGCGTCCGCTCCTTCGGCTCGCAGCTTGAGCTTGGAGCCTTGGGCCGCCCCCAGCATCATCAGGCTGGTCATGCTCTTGGCGCTGACCAGGTTCTTGCCGCGGCCAATCATGACCTGCGAGGCGAATTTTGCGGCCGTCTGCGCCAGCGCGGATGCGGCCCGCAGATGAAGTCCGAGCCGGTTCTTGACCTCCACAGTCGCCTCCGCCACATTCACGAGCATTACGATAAAGGTATCGCGCGCTTCGGTAAACAAATGCGCGCGATCAATTAGCTTCCGGAATTGTCTGCGCCGTGCGAGCAAGCTCGACGCCTGCCCGCCGCCCGCTCACTTCAGCGCCGGCATGATACTCCAGCGGGATGAAAAGCAGCGACGACGCCAGCGCGAGAAGTCCCATCACCAAAAAGGCCGGGGTGAAATCATGCACCGACAGATGAGCCGAGCTGCGCCCGCCCAGACTGATGTGCAGCACCATCGCGCCCAGCGCCACGCCCAGGCTCAAAAACAGTTGCTGTGCCATGCTCGACAGGCTGCTCGCGCCGCTCATCATCAAGTTGGGCACGTCGGCATAGGCCAGGCTTCCCAGCGCGGTGAATTGAAGCGAGCGGAAAAATCCTCCGGTCAGCAGCGCCATCACGATTACGAAGTGGGGCGTCGTCGAGCGGAACAGCGCGTAGCTCATCATGATGAAAGCGCTGAGCACGCCGTTGCCGATCAACACCGAGCGGAAACCCAGGCGCCGGATGATTGGCGTCGCCGCCATCTTCATGAACAACGCGCCCGCGGCGCTGGCGAACGTCAGCATTCCCGAAGCGAACGGGGTGAGTCCGAACACCACCTGCAGCAGCATCGCCAACAAAAACGGCAACGCGCCGATCCCCATCCGAAAAAGTCCGCCGCCCAGCGTAGCCGCGTTGAAGGTCGGGATTTTCATCAACCCAAGGTCGATTATCGGATAGTCGATCCGCTTGGCGTGCAGGATGTAGAGCGCCATGCTCATGCCGCCTGCCGCCATCACGCACATGATGATGCCGGCGGGAATCACGCCGCGGCCGATCGACTCGAAGCCGAAGACCAGACCCGCCAGTCCCAGGCCCGTGAGCAGAAAGCCGCGGAGATCGAGCGGGAAGACCGCGTCCTCGCGGATATTGGGGATGTACCAGGTGACCAGCGCGATCCCGATCATGCCGATCGGCACGTTGATGAAGAAAATCCAGCGCCACGAATAATAGGTCACGATAAACCCGCCGATCGGCGGCCCAACCACCGGTCCCAACACCGCGGGCACGGTCAAATACGACATCGCGGTTACCAGCTCGGACTTGGCCACGGTTTTCAGAACGATCAAACGGCCGACCGGCACCATCATCGCCCCGCCGAAGCCCTGCGCAATACGCGCGGCGACCAGTTGCGGCAGCGATTGCGACAGTCCGCACAGCACCGAACCGATCGTGAAGATCACAATCGCGGCGCGAAACACCGTGCGCGCACCGAATCGATCCGCCATCCAGCCGCTGATCGGAATAAATACCGCCAGGCTCAGCAGGTAGGAGGTGATCGCGAGGTTGAGCTTGATCGGGTCCTCGCCCAACGACTTGGCCATCACCGGCAGCGCGGTCGAGATGACCGTCGAGTCGAGCATCTCCATGAACAGCGCGCAGCCGACGATCATCGGCGCCAGGAACTCAAGCGGGGAAATTCTGAACAGCCTCGGACTCATCGCAGCAGATCACACATCGGCGCCAACTACGATATGGAAATCGCCGCAACCGGTAAACCGCCCGCCCCCGCGCTCGCATAAAGATTTACCTCGCCCGAGTTAGGCTGCCGCGTTCCGCGCGACTTGTTACCCGCCTCTCCCGCTTTGTTGCGGGAGAGGCCGCACCCCTGGCGCGGGTGAGGGTGCAGCTTCCCGGGAGAGGCCGTGCCTCCGGCGCGGGTGAGGGACAACTGCGGCGCGATTGCCCGACGCGCCGCATACACTGTGGAATACCCAAATTACTCAGAGTTTCCGCGCGTCCACTTCGGGCGTACAATCCGGCGGTATGTGGCTACTTCGTTGCCGGACGCTCGACGCGTCGCGCGCGATAGCGCGCGACGCGTTGCGCTGCCATCTGGAAGGGCTGCGCAAGGACGGTGAGGGGATTCCGGCCGAGACGCTGCCGGCGGCGGCCTGTTAGAACAGGTAAGGGACAAGAGGAGGAGAAAATGAGGTGCGAACGGCGGGGATTCCCTGACAGGTTGATCACGTTGCCCAGACGGTGTGGTTAGTCGGCGTAATCGCATTGGCAGCTTTTTCGGTTCTGGCTTTCCGCCAAGTGGCAAGGAACGCGAGGAAGCGGCAGCAGCCGTCAACGAAGAAAGCTAGCCCGTTCTTGCCGCGCGCGGCAATTCGCTACGCGGGCGCACATGCTGGCGAAAGTGTCGTCGATTTTGGAAAGGGTAACCGTCGGCAGTTTCGGGCCGCGGTGGTACGCGCCTTGGAACAGGGCTGGGCCGTCACCCGCCTGCGCGATCTATTCCGGGAGGAGTTCAAGTTTTCGCCGGACCGGGCACTCAATGTAGCTCAGCGAGAGCTGTGCATCGCGCGCAGCCGTGGCAACTTGGCGGATGCGGCGGAACGGGGAGGTAAGCAAAAACGCTGGTCGGTCGCTGGAGATAATCAAAGCTGCGCTTCTTGCGAGGCGAATCAATCTATTGGCTGGATCGATCTGGCGGCGAAATTTCCGGGCGGCGAGGATTGCCCGCCCGCGATCTCGTGCGACTGGTGTAGATGTGACCTCGATTTCCGCTGAAAAAGGCCGATCACGGAGCTTGCCGACCTGTACCTAGGCCGAAGCGTTTCCCATCGCAGTGGGAAAGAGAGCTCTGACCAACTCTGCGGCATCTCGCTGCGTGTCAAATGTCTGATGAGTCTGAGCCCGATAGTTGAAAAGTGCTACCACTTGTCGATCAGGCGCCAATATTGGGCTCTCGCACAGCCTTACGATCGCGAACAGCCGGGAATACAGAAAGAAAAAAACGAGTGGAGTGCGCCCCGAACCGGTCGCCAATAAAGTGTGGCAACCTGGCTTCGCTAGAAAGCCCAGCGCCGTCTTCTCCGGAGTTGCTTGCAGGAAAGGGAACGTCACGAATCGCTGAAAGTGGCCCACGCCCGTATTGATGAACGCTCTCAACACATCGAGATCGGCGCTCCTCGACAGATCACGGTCAACAGCGGCACATACGAAGTTCATGGCAGATTTGGCGATCGCTCGCGCGTAGCTGCCTAATTCGTAAGTGTGAGCCACTCTCACCTTCTCGCGCTGCTTACCCGCCATCGGTGCGTCAGGTTTTCCAGTAGTTAACGACGCCACCAAAGAGCCTGTTCGAATCACCTTCTCGATCTCGTTCAAGATCTCTTCCGTGGTTGCGCGCAAGAGATACCGGTACGGAGCGCTGCGGACGATCGCGGGTTGGACGCCTGGTTGCCTGACTATTGAGCGCCTGAGGCGAAGGCGCGACACCTCCGAGAGTTCGGTGATTATCTGCCGACGCTCCCAGAGACCGAGTGCAATTGCCTGCGGGTTTCCAGACCAGCGCGACCTATCGGTGACGAAAGAGACCAGGTTGGACGGCAGCCATATGAGCTGCGGAAAGGGGATCGGCCTGGCTTTCGGACCGACTCGAACGCTGATCCAAGCGCCGGAACTGACGTCGCGGGTCAATCCAATCTTGCCCTCCAATAGCCGAGTTACCGGAGCCACATCCGGATGTCCCAGATAAGCGAACTCGCGCACGAACTCGACGAGCTTCGAGTCCAAGGGGGAGAAACGCGAGTTACACGGTTCGCACACGTCGTCGTCTAACACCCAGCTGGTGCCAAACGCTGCTTGCAGCACGTGCTCCCGGTTCCAAGGGCCGGCAGCCCCGCAATATAGACAGGTGTATGCGTCGACCACGGTTCAAGGGATGATACATTGCCCTGCTAAGGCGCGGTAGACGCGGCGCGAGTCAGTTGCCGTTGCGGCCGGGCCCGCTGCGAACCGCGCCAGCTTCGGCCTCGCCCTTGATCCACGCGCTGAACAACTCGCGCAGCCGCGATTCGATTTGCGCGTCACGGGTCGTCCCCTCGCGCCGCCGCCATGCTCGCAGCGGGATCACCGCTTTGGCCATGTTGCGATGGCCGCCGGCGCTGCCGATATCGGCGAACAGATTCTTCACCGCCTCGCCCGCGTTGTCGCCGCTCATGCCATGGTTGCGCACACTTATCACCAGCTTGCCGCCCAACTTGCCTGCGACCGCCACCCACGCCACGCCCTCGAACTGCAGGCAGAAGTCCGCCATCTGCACGATCAGGTCGTCGCGCTCGACAGGGCCAAGATTGAGCACGACCAGGCGATCCTTGACCACCATCCGTTTCATCGCGCGCGCCAGGATTTGCGCGAAACTGAGCGGCAGCTCGGGACGATCGATCTGCCGGAGCATACTGTAGTTGGCCAGCGGAACCAGACGCGTGAATGCTTGCAGGTCGTCGTCGGTCACGCGGCGCGACAACGCCAAAGTGTCGCTGCGAATTCCGTAGAGCAACGCAGTCGCCAGACGCTCGCTGATTTTTTCGTCAGCCGTGACCAGGTACTCGGTCATGATCGTCGCAGTCGCGCCGTATTTCGTACGCACGTCCTCGAACGCGGCGGCGCCGCCGGGGTAGCCGGTATGATGATCGATCACGATATCGGCGCGCGGAATTTTCTCGCCAAAGTACGGCGGCTGAACATCGACCATCGCAATCTTGTCGAAGGCGCGCAGCTCCTCCGTATCGGCCGGCAGGATTTCGATCTCCAGCAGATGCTCCATGGTGAGATTTTCCGGCCGCGTGACCGGCTTGAACGCGAACAGCGGCGTGGTCTGCTTGTTGCGCCCGAGCAGCGTACGCAGCGCCATCGCGCTCGCCATCGCGTCGGGATCGGGATCGTCCTGCAGCACGATCGCAACCCGATCGCCTTCGCCGACCATCGCGCGCAATTCCTTGATTTTCTGCCTGGTGAACGCCTGATCCATAAGATGAAATAGTCCCGCGCCGCATCGAGTGACGACGGGTGAAGTCGTTGGTTTAGCCGCGGACAGCTCGGGCGCGGGCGTTTGGGGCGCGATCGGCTCGAATAACGGAATCGGCGGTCCGAAAATGCAAGCGGTCGTCTCGGTCTTGGCGAACCGTGGAAGAATTCATGGGTTATCCCGAAATACCACAGCGCAAAGAGTTGAAGCAATGATATAGAATAACAGCCGCCTATGGATTCCACCGATTCCCATTCCAACAAATTTCACTGTGCGATCTGCCGGCGCGCGTTCGCCGAGTGGTTGCTGCGCATATCCGTCGAAGATACCGCGGGCTTTCGCCAGCAGGCCTTTATCTGCGGCAACTGCGCGGTTAAACTCCGGCTCGCCTCGGAAAAAAATCGCGACCTGCAAATCGATCCATGGATACACGAGGCGGTCGCAAGCGTGCTGCGCGGCAAGAATCCCGACAAGCCGGAAAACTAGGCGGGCTGGTCCAAGGAAGAAAACCAATCGATGGCGGACGAATCGAGATCCGGCCGTTCGGACAAGTCAGATTCGCAACCCGGCAACGCGGCCGGTGCGGACCGATGGCCCCGCGAAGAAGCTCGGCGGCTTGCAGAGCGCGTCGCAGCCTACGAGCCCGCTCGTCCGGTAATTTTCCAGAGCGGCTTCGGACCGTCGGGATTGCCGCATCTGGGCACGATGGCGGAAATCCTGCGTCCGTCGTTCGTGCGCAAGGCGTTTCATCTGATCGAGCTGTCGCGGCCGTCGCGGCTGATCGTTTTCATCGACGATCTCGATGGACTCCGCAAAGTGCCGGAGAACGTGCCGAACCGGGCGGATTTCGACCGGTACCTGGGCCTTCCGGTCTCGAAGATTCCCGACCCGTTTGGATGCTGCGCCAGCTTTGCCGATCACATGATCGGGCAGCTCCGCAAATTTCTGGCGCCGGTCGAGGTCGAGTACGAACTGATGCGTTCGGCCGAGATGTATTCGTCGGGGCGCTTCGACGAGGGACTGAAGCTGATCCTCGACAAGCACGCGGAGGTAACCGCAATCATCGCGCCGACGCTGCGCGAGGAAAATCGCGCGGGATGGTCGCCGTTCATGCCGATTTGTCCCAACTGCGGGCAAGTCGTCGAGCGAACGGTCTCGGCGTACCACACCGAGCGCGCATCGATCGAGTTCATCTGCGAAAAAAGCGCGGGTGGCAGGTCGGGATGCGGTTTTCGCGGCGAGCAGTCGGTGCTCGGCGGGATGGCGAAGGTGCAATGGAAGGTCGATTGGGCGCTGCGATGGTACGTGCTCAAGGTCGATTACGAATTGTACGGAAAGGATCTCACCGACTCGGCGCGGCTATCGGGACAAATTCTCCGCGCGCTGGGTGCGCAGCCGCCGCTGGGATTTCCGTTCGAGATGTTCCTCGACGAGGAAGGCCGCAAGGTCTCGAAGTCAGTCGGCCGCGGCGTGACGGTTGAACAGTGGACGCGCTACGCGCCGATCGAGGTGCTCAAATTTTTCCTGCTGCGCAATCCGCACCGCGCGCGCAAGTTGTTTCTCAAGGCGATTCCGCAATACGTCGATGAATATCTCGACGCGTTGTGCGAATACGCGGCCGCGCCGGAAGAAAAGAAGCGCGAATCGCCGCTCGAATACGTGATCCAGAAAAGCACACCGAAGCGATTCAACTCAGAGTTGAGCTTCGGGTTTATCACGAGCCTTGTTCCTGCTCTGGGCACTGCTGACTCCAACGTCATCGTTAGTTATTTGCTCAAACGTGATCCCAATTTTGAGGGAGAGGAAAACACCGCGTCGATGGTCGCAGTTCTTGTAGAGTGCGCGATCAATTACTACAAGGACTTCGTTGAGCCCACGAAGCAGCCTTATAGTTTCTCGGACGTTGAGCGCGAACAGTTGAAAACCCTTGCTACTTGGCTGAACGATCACCCAAATGCGAACGCGGAGGAAATAGAAAAGCGAATCTATGACTTGGGCCGTGAGTATTACCCCGACAAACCCGGCAAGATCTTTCCGCTCGTCTACCACGCGATCCTTCAACAGGTGCGGGGCCCTCGTCTCGGCGCTCACATCGCCGAATTCCGACTCAGGGCAGTCAAGAGGCTCCAAGAAGCCGCGAGCGTCGGCATTGCCTAGACGAATTCGGCGAACACGGAGTCGGCCATTTCCAGGCCGCGATCCGTCAATTTGATTCGGCCGCGATCGAGCGTCAGCAACCCGTTGTTGAACAGCGGGGTCGCGACGATCCCGAAGATGCATTCGAAGTTGCGGCCGAAGCGCTCGTGAAAATCGGCCAGCGCGAAGCCTTCGCGCAGCCGTAGATTGAGGAACACAAATTCGCTCTGCGCGGCGGCTTCATCGATTGTTTCAGCGCCGGTCTCCGCATTTGCGCGCTCCTCGATCGCAGAAATGTAGCGCGCCGGGAGCTTTTCATTCCACCATCGCTTTCGCTGGCCGCCGCGCCCGTCACCTGCGTAGCTATGAGCGCCCGCGCCGATTCCGAGGTACGTTCGGGCGCGCCAGTATGTCAAATTGTGGCGCGCTTCGTGGCCGGGCGCTGCATAGTTCGATATTTCATACATCGAGTAGCCGCGCCGCGGGATTTCTTCGCGCACCGTTTGATACATCGCGGCCTGCTCGTCAGTCGCGAGCTGTTTGATTCGTCCGCGCTTCAAGTCCGTGAAAAAGGCGGCGCCTTCTTCGAAGGTCAGGTTGTAAGCCGAGATGTGATCCGGTTCGAGCGCCGCCGCGGATTCGACGTCGAAGAGAACATCGGCAACCGTCTGTCCCGGAACCGCGAAGATCAGATCGAGATTGAGGCGATCGAAGCCGGCGCGATGCGCCATCCTTGCGGCTGCGCGGGTTTCGTCGGCGCAATGGATCCGGCCGAGAAACTTGAGCGTCGCGGCATTGAACGATTGCGCGCCGAAACTGATTCGATTCACGCCCGCCGCGCGCAGCCCGCCGAGTTTCGCCAAGTCCACGGTGCCGGGATTCGCTTCGAGCGTTATCTCCGCGTCGTGTTCGATCCCGCAAACGCGATTGGCGGCGTCGATAATCTCACCGATGGATTTGGGATCGAACAGCGACGGCGTTCCACCCCCAAAAAAGATTGTCCGGATGCGCCGGCCCGAATACGACGGAGTGTTGGCCCTGTATTCAAGCTCCGAAATCAGCGCGCGGGTGTATTGCGCCTCCGGCCATGACGACGCCGCGTGCGAATTGAAGTCGCAGTACGGACACTTCGATTGGCACCACGGAATATGGACGTAGAGCGAAAAGCTCACACGACGATTGTAGCGCGCCTTGAACGCCCGCTACTACGCGCGCGAGGCGGTCGCTATACTCCCCGTGCCAGAGGGAACTTGTCCGAAATCGCACCCAATCATCAGGATCGCAGCGAACCGCGCGTCGAGGCGCGCCCCGGCCCGGCGAGCGCGAGCGGATCGGGCACGAGCCAAGCCGGCACGATCGCCGCGGGCGTGTTGCTCAGCCGGATTGCCGGTCTCATCCGGGACAGCATCTTCGCGCATTTCCTCGGCGACTCGGCCACCGCAGACGCGTTCAAGGCGGGGTTTCGCATCCCGAACATTCTGCAGAACCTGTTCGGCGAGGGCGTACTGTCCGCGTCGTTCATCCCGGTTTACGGAAAACTGCTTGGCGAGGGCGACAATGAAACCGCCGACATGGTCGCCTGGGGCGTCGGCGCGATTCTGACTCTCGGCGTATCGGTGCTGGTGGCGATCGGCGTGATGGTGACCCCGTATCTGATCGACGTGATCGCGCCGGGCTTCGAGGGCGACAAGCGCGACTTGACGATTCAGATCGTGCGCATCCTGTTTCCCGGCGCGGGATTGCTCGTGATGTCGGCGTGGTTTCTCGGCGTGCTGAACAGTCATCACAAATTTTTCGTCTCGTACACCGCGCCGGTGGCGTGGAACGTCGCAATGATCGCGGCGCTCCTCTATTACGGGCCCCGCCGCTCGCCGGACGGGCTTGCGATCGCGATCTCGTGGGGGTCGGTCGTCGGCTCCGCTTTGCAGATCGCGGTACAGGTTCCGCAAACGCTCGCGCTGCTGAGAAAGAATCGCATCGACTTCGCGCGCGTCGCCGCGCCGCTCAGGTCCGTGTTCCACAATCTGACGCCCGTGGTCGTCAGCCGCGGCGTCGTCAACCTGAGCGCTTACGTGGACAACATGCTGGCGAGCCTCTTGCCCACCGGCGCCGTCGCAGCGCTCAACTACGGCCAGTTGCTCTACATGGTGCCGATCAGCCTGTTCGGATATTCGGTGGCCGCGTCGGAGTTGCCCGCGATGTCGCGCGCCGCGGGTGCGATGCCCGAGCAAATGAGCGCGATTCTGCGCGTGCGATTGAACCGGGGACTGCGCCAGATTGCGTTCCTCGTGGTCCCGTCGTCCGCGGCTTTTTTGATTCTCGGCGACGTGATCGTCGCGATGGTTTATCAATCCGGCGCTTTCACCCGCGCCGACGCCGTTTACGTGTGGGCCGTGCTCGCGGGCTCGGGGGTAGGGCTGCTCGCAGCCACGATGGGCCGGTTGTACAATTCGGCGTTCTACGCGCTGTTCGACACTCGCACTCCGCTTCGATTCGCGGTAATCCGCGTCGTGCTGACGCTGGTGCTCGGCTATCTTTGCGCGATCCCGCTGCCGCCCATGCTCGGAATCGCGCAGAAGTGGGGCGTCGCCGGATTGACGGTGTCGGCGGGCGCGGCAGGATGGGTCGAGTTTGCGATGCTGCGATGGGCGCTGAACGGGCGCATCGGATGGACCGGGCTCGAGCGTTCGTATCTGGCGAAGTTGTGGGCGCTGGCTCTTGGAGCCGCCGCGCTCGGGTTCATCTTGAAACTTCGGATGGCGGGATTCGGGCCGCGCATCCAGGGGTTGGCGATTCTTTCGACTTACGGCGGGCTCTACTTATTCGGCGCCTGGATGCTTGCGATGCCGGAGCTCAAGCAATTCACCGACCAGATCGCGCGCCGCCTTTCCCCGCGCGCGGCTTCGAATTCATCCGATCGATAGTCGCGCTGCTGGAGCGTCCGCCCAGCAACGGCGCCAGCGCCACTGTTCCTCCGCGTGACTCGACGAACGCTTGACCGTCAACCCGCTTGCCGCGCCAATCCTCGCCCTTGATCAAAACGTCGGGTTTAACCGCGCGAATAATTTTCTCGGCGCGCGTTTCGTCGAACACAACCACGTAATCAACCGCTTCCAGCGCGGCGAGGATTCTCGCCCGCTCGGCCGCAGGATAGATGGGGCGCGCGTCGCCCTTAAGCCGACGCACGCTGCGATCGCTGTTGAGTCCGACCACGAGCAGGTCGGCCTGCGCGCGCGCAAACGCGAGCATCTGGATATGCCCGGCGTGCAGCAGATCGAAGCATCCGTTGGTGAACGCGATCCGCCGACCGCCGCGCCGCTCGCGCTCCAGCGCCGCCTTGAGTTCGTCCACCGAATGGATTTTGCGCTCGTAGCTTAAGTGAGCGGGACTCAGTGCGCGCGCGAGATCCTCGCGCGTGATCACTTCCGTGCCGATCCGGGTCACCTCGATACTCGCGGCCAGATTCGCGATCGTCGCCGCCGACGAGAAGCCCAGTCCCGCGATCGAAAACATCCCGAACACGCTCAGGACCACATCGCCCGCGCCGGTCACGTCGTAAACCTCGCGCGGCACCGTCGATACGTACGTGTCTTTGCCGCCGCGTTCCGCCAGATACATCCCGTCGCGGTCGAGCGTTATCAGGCACGCTTCCAGGCCGAGCTTGCGCACGAGAGCTTCGGCCGCTTTGCGCCACGCGACGCGGTCGGTGAGGTGCATCCCGGTGGCGACTTCGGTTTCGTGACGATTGGGCGTGAGCGCGGTGGCGCCGCGATAAATCGAAAAGTCCTCCGTCCTGCGCGGATCGATTATCACCGGGATGCCGCGCGCCCGGGCTCCATCGATCAGCGCCCGCAACACCGCCGCAGTCAGCATCCCCTTGTCGATATCCGATATCAGCACGCCGTCGCAGTTGCGAAGTTCGGACTTGACTCGCGCAATCAGCTCGCGTTCGCGCGCGGGCTTGAGCGGACTGGGGTCTTCCTCATCGACGCGCAGCAGTTGCTGGGTCGCGCGATGGGCCGCCTGCACGGAACCGAGCATTCGATCCTTGACGATGGTGGGGCGGTCGGGATCGATCAGAATCGAGCGGGTATCGATTCCCAGATCGGCGAAAATCTCGCGCAGCAGACCGCCGTTGCGATCCGCGCCCACCACGCTGAGCGCGCTCACGTCCGCGCCGAGCGCGCGCAAGTTCGCCATCACGAAGCCCGCGTTGCCGGGCTTTTCCTCGCGGCGTTGCACGCGCAGGATCGGAATCGGCGCTTCGGGCGAGATTCGCGCGACGTCGCCCCACAGGTAGCGATCGAGAATTACCTCGCCGGCTACCAACACGCGCAATGGTTTGAGCGCAGGCAGGCCGTGCTCGTGACGCGCGGATTCAGGGCGAGCGGAAGAGGGCGTTTTGCGTCGAGTCATGATGCGGCATCTTACGCCGCGGCGCCGCCCGCGTTAAACGGTTGAACAGCTAAACAGCCAAGCACAGTCGAAAACGCGGACGCTCCTCTCACCTGATCGCGTAGCCGCCATCGACGTACACGATCGATCCCGTTACGAAGTCCGACGCCTGCGAGGCCAGAAACACCGCCGCACCCGCCATCTCTTCGGGCTTGCCGAAGCGGCCGGCCGGGGTGCGCATGATTATTTCCTGGTACATCGGTCCGCTCTGCGCGACCGCCGTCATATCGGTTTCGATCCATCCCGGCAGGATCGCGTTGACCTGGACGTTGTGGGGCGCCAACTCGATCGCCATCGTCCTGGTCGTCTGCACCAGCGCGCCCTTCGCGGCGGCGTAGGGTATTCCGGTCTGCGAGCCGAACCGGGAATATTCGCTCGCGATATTGATTATCTTGCCGTGCTTGCGAGCGACCATCGATTGCGCCGCGATCTGGGAAAGGAAAAAGCATGAGTTCAGGTTCGTTTCGATCACTCGATCCCAGTCCTCGGCCCTGAAATCCAGCGCGCTGCCCATGATCACGATTCCGGCGTTGTTGACGAGAATCGCGACGGGTCCCAGCTTGCGCTCGACTTCCTCCATCGCCGGGCGCAGGTCGTCGCGCCGCGTCACGTCGAGCTGGATCGCTATCGCCGGTACGCCCGCCTTCGCGAGCTCGTCCACAACGGCGCGATTCTTCTCTTCGTTGCGCGCAAGGATCGCGACCGCCGCGCCGGCTTCGGCCAGGCCGAGCGCGATCCCGCGCCCGATTCCGCCGTTGCCGCCCGTAACCACGGCGACCTTGCCGCTCAAATCGAACATCTTTGGACTCGCCATAACGCTTCTCCCACGCGAGCAGTTGGACAGCGAATGCTCAGCGCTTCTATATTGGCGTTTCGCACCCGCCGCAACCGAACGCCATAAGCGGCGCGCGGCGCGATTGGTGCAATCTCCGACGGAGAAAAAATCACGACGATGGGACTACGGACGGCTGAACAGTACAAAAGCTCGCTGCGCGACGGCCGCGCGGTGTTTTTCAGGGGCGAAAGGGTGGCGGACGTAACCGCGCATCCTGTTATCGGAATAGCAGTCGAGCACGCGGCGCTCGACTACCGGATGGCTCACGATCCGAAGTATCGCGGACTCGCCGTCGTGAAAGAGGGCGACGACGAGTACAGCCGCTACTACCATATTCCGCAAAATGGCGACGACTTGCTAAAGCGCAGCGCGCTGATCGCGGCCTCGACGCGCGAGGGCGCGACGCTGGTGGTGTTGATCAAGGAAATCGGCACCGACGCGCTGCTCGCGCTGCATATTGTCGGCGAACGGCTTGCTGCTGCCGGCAAGCCCGAGTACCGCGAGCGCATCCACAAGTACTACCGCAATTGCCGCGACAACGATCTCGCCGTCGCCGTCGCGCAAACCGACGCCAAGGGCGATCGCGCGCTCGGGCCCACGCAGCAGGATCATCCGGACTACTACGTGCGAATCGTCGAGCAGCGCCCCGACGGCATCGTCGTGCGCGGTGCGAAGGTCCACACCAGCGTCTCGACCAACACAAATGAGGTGATCGTCCTGCCCACCCGTGCGATGCGCGCCGAGGACAAGGCCTACGCCGTCGCGTTCGCATTGCCGATTAACACGCCGGGACTGAAGCTGCTCGCATCGCCCCACGGAAGCTCGCCTAAAAATGATTTCGAGCATCCGATTAGCGCGCGGCACAAGATGATGGAGACGTTGACGGTCTTCGACGACGTGTTCGTGCCCCAGGAGCGTGTGTTCCTGCAAGGCGAGATCGACTTCGCCGGGTTGCTCGCGCTGACCTTCGTGCGATTCCATCGCTTCACCGCCGTCTCGTACAAACTGCCGCTGCTCGAACTGATGGCGGGCGCCGGCCACGCGATCGCCGAGGCCAACGGAATCTCGCGCGCGGGTCACGTCCGCGACAAGCTCACCCATCTCGCGGCGTATCACACCACCGTGCGCGGACTTATCGAGCATGCCGCGCGCACCTGCACGTTCGAGGACGGCGTCGCGGCGCCGAATACTCTCCTCACCAACGTCGCGAAGTATCACTTCGCCCACAACTACCATCAGGCGGTGCAAATCGTGCAGGACCTCGCCGGAGGTCTGCTGGTGACGGCGCCTGCCGCTGAAGATCTCACCAGCGAGGCGACCGGCGCTTACGTGCTCAAATACATGGGCGGCGCGAAAGGTTTCGATGCCGAGAAGCGTCTCAGGCTGCTAAACCTGATTGGCGATCTGACGTCGTCGGATTTCGGCGGCTACCAGGAAGTGCTCGCGGTGCACGCGGAAGGCGGATTCGAAGCCGAGAAGTTGCAGGCTTACCGCGAGTACGACTTCAAGACGGTGGCCGCATACGCGCGCAAGCTCGCGGGGATCTGAGAGCAACAAGGGTGCTTACTTTTCGGTCCTCAACCAGATCTCCCCCCCGGCGCGAAGTTTCTAATGCAGTTCGCCGCCGCCGGCGACGTTGATCGTTTCGCCGGTAATGTTTTCCGCTTGGCACAAATAGACCACCGCCTCGCCTATATCGGCCGGGGTCTGCTCGCGCTTGAGGAACGTGTTGCGCGCGATAAATTCGTCGAACGCCGCCTCGCGATTCATCCCGTACTGAACGCCGACGATCGGACCGAGCACGTCGGTCCACATCGCAGTGCGCAGGTACCCGGGGCATACCGCGTTGACGCGAATGTTCGCCGGGCCAAGCTCTTCCGCCAGCGATTGCGTGAAGCCGACCGACGCGAACTTGCTCGCGCAGTATGCCGATATGCCGCCGTGACCGGTCTTGCCCGCCACCGACGCGATATTCACGATCGCGCCCTCGCTCTGCTTCATCATGTGCGGGATACACGCCTTGGCGCACAGGAACTGGCCCTTCACATTCACCGCCATCACGCGGTCCCATGCTTCTTCGGCCAAGCCGCTCACCGGCCCGAACGCGATGATCCCCGCGTTGTTCACGAGGATGTCGATGGCGCCGAGTTTCGCGACCACCTCCGACGCCATCCGCTCCAGGTCGGCGAACCGCGTCACGTCGGCGAGGATCGGGATAGCCTTCACGCCGATTCCCTTGACTTCCTCGACCGTGCGATTCAGTTCAGTTTGCGCGCTGAGATTGTAGGTAAGCGCGCGGTCTGCCGGACTCCCGAGATCGACGAGCGCGACGTTTGCACCCGCCGCCGCCAGCTTGAGCGCGATTCCGCGGCCGATTCCCCGCGCCGCGCCGGTGACGATTGCATTCTTGCCCTTGAGTTCCATCCGATTTTTCTCCCCGCTCTACGTGCTATCTCTAGCACGACGGCTGCGGATAGCGGCAAGCGCGCAGCCGGCGTTTACTCAAACGCGTTCTCGCCCGTGATGTCGCGGCCGAGGATCAACGTATGCACGTCGAAGGTGCCCTCGTAGGTGTTCACCGTCTCCAGGTTCAGCATGTGACGGATCACCGGGTACTCGTTCACGATTCCGTTGGCGCCGAGCATGTCGCGCGCGTCGCGTGCGATCTTGAGCGCCTCGTTGACGTTATTTCTCTTTGCGAACGAGACGTGCTCCGGGCGCATCTTGCCCTGATCCTTCAGATGAGCCAGCCGCAGGCAAACCATCTGCGCCTTGGTGATCTCGGTCAGCATCCTCACCAGCTTTGCCTGCACCAGTTGATAGCCGGCCAGCGGACGCGAAAATTGCTTGCGCGATTTCGTGTAATCCAGCGCGCAATGGAAACACGATCGCGCCGCGCCGATCGCGCCCCACGCGATTCCGTAGCGCGCCTGCGTCAGGCATCCGAGCGGACCCTTCAGCCCGCGCGCTTTTTCCAGATGCGCTGTCCTGGGAATTCGCACGTCCTCTAAAATCAGTTCCGAAGTGATCGACGCGCGCATCGAAAATTTTCCGTGGATATCGCGCGTCGAAAATCCCGGCGTCCCCTTCTCGACGAGGAACCCGGTTATACCCTCCTCGACCTTCGCCCACACGATGGCGACGTCCGCGATCGAGCCGTTCGTGATCCATCGCTTGGTCCCGTTGAGGATCCATCCATCGCCATCGCGCCGCGCCCGCGTTTCCATCCCGCCCGGGTCCGACCCGTGGTCAGGCTCAGTCAGACCGAAGCAGCCGATCAATTTTCCCTTGGCCATTTCCGGCAAGTAGCGCTGCTTCTGTTCTTCGCTGCCGTTTGCATAAATCGCGTACATCGAAAGCGCGCTTTGCACGGACGCGAACGAGCGCAACCCCGAGTCTCCTGCTTCGAGCTCCTGCATGATCAGACCGTACGCCACGTTATTCATGCCTGCGCATCCATAACCCTTCAGATTAGCTCCAAACATCCCAAGCTCGGCCATTTGCGGTACGAGATGCATTGGGAAGGTTTCATTCGCAAAATGGTGCTCGATCTGCGGGATGATTTCGCGATCCACGAAGCGTTTAGCCGTGTCGCGGGCCATCCGTTCTTCATCGGTCAGCAGTTCGTCGAGGTGAAAAAAATCGAGGTCTCTTAATAAATCCAACATCTTGCGCTCCTTGCGATTTTCGAAAGGCGTTTTACTATAAGATTGTGGACGCAGACCGCCGCCACAGTCCGGCCGCGTCGAGCGATCTTCTGGATTACCGGAATCATGCCCTCTCGTATCCTGCCCTCTCGACCCACGCGCGTTCGTTCCGTGCGCTGTTTGAGGGCCGATAATTTTGTCATCATGGCTACTACTTGCGTCAGAGTGATCTATCACGTAGGCTTATGCGCCAAGTCGGTAGCATGCATATAGAAACGCTAAAGGTCTTCTGCGACATAATCGAGAGCGGAAGCTTTTCTTATGCCGCATCGCAAAACTTCGTTACTCAGTCGGCGGTCAGCCAGCAGGTCCGAAGCCTGGAAGAGAAGTACGACTGCCGATTGATAGAACGCGGACGAGCCGGAGTCAAACCCACGCCGGCCGGACAGATTCTGTACACCGCCAGCAAGGAAATCGTGCGCCGTTTCCTGGAATTGGAGAATCGGTTGCGTGAAATCGGCTCGGTGGTCGCGGGCACGATTCGCGTCGGCACCGTTTACAGCGTTGGCTTGCACGAATTGCCGCCGTATCTGACCGAATTTCTCCGCAACTTTCCGGCCGTCAATGTCCATCTCGAATATCTGCGCTCGAACAAAATTTACGAAGACCTCATCGAAGGCAAGGTCGATCTTGGCGTCGTTGCCTATCCGGCCAAGCGCAGCCAAATCGTCTCGGTGCCGTTTCGCCATGACGAACTCGTGCTCGCCGTGCCGCCCGACAATCCGCTGGCCAAGCACTCGAAGGTAAATGTCGGACAGTTGCAGGGTCAGAAGTTTGTCGGATACGAGCGCGATATCCCGACCCGAAAGGCCTCCGATCGAATCCTGCGCCAGTACGGCGTCAAGCCGATCTACGCGCTCGAATTCGACAACATTGAGACCATCAAGCGCGCCGTCGAGATTGGCCTTGGATGCGCAATCGTGCCCCGGATGACGATCGAGAACGAGGTCGCGCGCGGCACTCTGCGGATGCTCGAGTTCCAGGAAGGGAGCTTTCTGCGTCCGCTGGCGATCATCTACAAGCGCGGCCGCGAACTCTCGCCTGCGGTGCACAAGTTTATCGAGGTGCTGACGACCAGCAACGTCGTGCCCCGTGCTCGCGGCGACAAGACCGGCGACAAGACCGAGCGCGCGCCGCGCGGCGAGCGCGCTGAACGCAACAACGACGCGAACAACTCGGATCGCGCCGAGAAGGCCGAGAAAGCGGAGAAGACCGAGAAGACGGCGTAGGCCGTGGCGACGGCAGCGCAGTGCTAAGACCGCGCTCCGTTGTCGCGCGCGGCCTTTTAATACTGGCCTCCCGTGCCAACGGGTACAGGATCAGGTGCAATCTACCGCACTTTACTTCAGCGCGGCGCGCAGCCGCTCGCGATCGAAGCCCGCGATCATTTCTCTGCCCGCGACGACGATCGGCCGCTTGATTAGATTCGGCTCCTTCACCATCAGCGCAAACGCCTGCTCGACCGTGAGCGATTTACCCGCCAGGCCCATCGCCTTGAAGGCCGGACTGCGCGGGTTTAGAAAATCGCGCGGGTCGCGGCCCGCAAACAGATCCTTCAGCTCACCGGCACTCAGAGGAACTCGCGCGTAGTCGCGCTCGTCGAGCTCGGCGCCAAGATCCTTGCGCAGGAAACTTCGCGCGTCGCGGCAAGTGGTGCAGGTGGATTTCCAGACGAAACGGATCTTCTTCATGCGCGACCTTCCACGTTCCGGCGTCTTGCTGCTACTCGATGTTCGAGTTCGGCGCCGATGCGCCCGCGGGACCGCTGCCGTGATCCAGCGGCTGCCCGCCTGCCGACGACGAGCCCGCCTGCGGAAGCGGCGCTATCGGCGCGACGCCACCCGACGATGAACTTGTCGAGGGACCTTCAGGCGGGGTTGCGGTCGGCCCGCTGAAGTTGATCGGCTCCTGACCGGCCAGCATTTGCGGCGTCACGACGTAGTCGCCGCCGAACGCACTGCGCCACACCGTGTCGGCAGCCTGCGTGTTGCCGGCGGTCACCAGGTAGGTTCCGCCGCCAACGAGGCCGCCGAGCAGCGCGTAAACCAGCTTGGCGGGGATATAGAGAACATTGCAGAACAACGCGCCGACGCCGTAACCCATGCCCGGCCAGTTGACGGCGTCTGCGTTCGGCTCCGGGACCTGCGTTGGCGTCCCGGCGCCTGCCGGCTGCGTCTGTGCCGCGGCGTACTCTGCCAGCGGACCGGCCGGCATCGCGAGCATCACCGACAATCCCAGCGCGATCACGGCGAATCTGAAACTTCTTTTCCTCATGATTTCCTCCACCGCCGCCTCGGGCGTAAATTGCTACTCGGTTTTGACCACCGCCTCGGCCGGCAGCAGCCCCATCAGATGACGAAACGCGCGCTCGAGATACTCGGCGTCCTTCGACTCGAGCGTCAACTTCACGCGGTAGTCGGGATCTCCGATCCGCGGATACGAGCCCAGCATCAACTCCGGAAAATTGCGCATGCAGTCGTTCAGCTGATCGGCGATCGTGCCCTCGCCGGCGGTCAGGTAAATCGCGCGCATGAAATACGGGTCGGTCGCAAAACGGCTGCTCAGCGCCCGCAGCTTGGCCTCGAACAGTTGCGGAATTCCAGGCAGCACGTACACATTTTCGATCTGCACGGTCGGGAAACGGATGTCGCCGGCTTCGTTGAGGACCGCGCCCTCAGGCACTTCGGCCATCTTGAGGCCTGCGCCGACCGAGCGCTCGCGGTAATATTCGCGGATGAGGCGCTCGAGGTCGGGATGGACCACGAGACGCCGGTTGAATGCGCGCGCGACGCCTTCCATCGTGAGATCGTCATGGGTTGGGCCGACGCCACCCGAAGTGATCACGAAATCGAAGTTGCGCGAGCAGTACGAAACTTCGCCCGCGATCGCCGCAAGTTGGTCCGGGATGGTTGCGATACGGGCCAGCGCGACGCCAATCTTGTGCAGCTCGCGAGCCGCGAAATACGCGTTGGAATCCTGAACCTTGCCGGAAAGGATTTCGTTACCCACCACAACCAGCGCGCAACTGCGTTCTCGCATTCGACTGCAGGCTCCCTGCGCGATCCGCCTCGGACCGCATTATCGCAAGCGGCGGCCATCAGCGGCAATGGGGTAACCCAGTGTGAAACAGCGATGCCTACGACGGGCCGGCGTCGTCGACGTCGGGCGCCGACGCCTCGATAAACTCCTTCAGCCGGCGCTTGAGCCGCGTTTCGATCTGCCGCACCCGTTCGCGGCTGATTCCGAAGCGCGTGCCGATCACCTGCAGCGTCTCGGGATCCTCCGACAGCAGGCGCGCCTTGAAAATCTCCAGCTCCTTGCCCGCCAGCGTCGCGGCGAACTGCTCGACCTTGTCGTGGGCGAACTCGCGCCACTCGCGGTCGGCCGTTTCGGTTTCCGGGTTGTGCCCGGCGTCGGGGATTACGTCGAGCAGCCGCGTATCGTCGTCGGCGCCGGCCGGTTGATCGAGCGATAGCTCGCTGTGCCCCATCCGCTCCTGCATCTCGCGCACGTCGCTTTCCCGCACCCCCATCCGATGCGCCAGCAAAAGAGGTTGCGGCTTGAATCCCTCGCGCTCCAGCCGGTCGGTCTCTTTGCGGAGATTGAAGAACAGTTTGCGCTGCGCTTGAGTTGTGCCGATCTTGACCAGCCGCCAGTTGTTGATCAGGTAACGGTAGATATACGCGCGCACCCACCACACCGCGTAAGACGGAAAGCGGATTCCATGCTCGGGGTCGAAATTCTTGACCGCTTCCATCAGGCCGACGTTGCCCTCCTGTATAAGGTCGAGCACGTTTTTCGTCGCCCGCGCGAACTCGAACGCGAGTTTCACGACCAGGCGCAGATTGGCGGTGACCAGCCGGTAAGCGTCCTCCGGATCCTTGTCCTTGACGTAGCGCCGCGCGATCACGGCCTCCGCCTCGCGCGACAGCAGCGGGAAGCGGCGAATCTCGGCCAGGTAGCGGCCCAGCGGATCGGCGGCTACGAGCGCGCCGCCGTCCTTGGCGGCGTCGGCTTCAACCTCGGCGGACTCCACGGGTTCTGCGGCCGCTTCGTCGTCGGCGCCTGCGACCGGATGAAACTCGGAGACTTCGATCGGCGCGTTTTCGTCGGCAGCTTCGGCGACGGCGCCGGCTTCGAGGTCGAGATCCGATTCGGACTCTTCAGGTGCGATCGGCTCGGCGATCGCGCGCCTGCGACGAACTTCGCCGCCGGCTTTGCTATCGCGTTTCGTTGTGCGCTTGCGACCGATCGGTTTGCCGGGTTTGCGCGCCACAGGCTGGCTCCAGCTCCGCCACACGCTGGCATGAGATGCGGACACCAATGCTCGAGCCGTCGGCGGCGAGGAGCTGTGTCGGTTGTTGTCGAATCGATCGTGCCCGGTCAGGCGTCGGGTTCTTCGATCGTGACCTTGCCGGCGGCGATTTCGCGCAACGCCGTGACTACTTCTTTGTTGTCCGATTCCACCAGTGGCCGCGCGCCCTTGAGCAGCTGTTTGGCGCGCCGCGCCGCGCCGAGCACGAGCTCGAAGCGGTTGGGGATGTTTTCCAGGCAATCTTCAACGGTAATTCGTGCCATTAGGCATCAATTCTCCGGTGCATCGCGCCTCTTGTCAACGCACCCGAGATCGGGCCGCGCGCGACAACGGAGCGCGGTCTTAACACTGCGCTGCCGTCGCCACGGCCAGGGGCCGCGCGCGACAACGGAGCGCGGTCTTAACACTGGGTGCAGGGCTCAGCCCTGCGGCTTGACGAACTTGAGCGTCATCCGGTCACTCTCTCCGATTGCCAGATACTTGGCGCGATCCTTTTCACCCAGGCGCAAGGTTGGCGGCAGATACCACACCGGATGGTCCCGCAGGTCCTTGGGATTTGCATTGATTTCCGAGGCGCCCGCCAGTTTGAAGCCGGCCTGCTCCGCGAGTCGGATCATATAGTCCTGGCGCACATATCCGTTCTTGGCGAGAGGGTCCTGCGGCTGCGAGGGATCGGCGCGATGGTCGGTTACGCCCAGGATTCCGCCGGGTTTCAGCGCGCGGTAAAAGGCCTTGAAGTAGTCTGCCGCGTTGCCGTGCGCGAGCCAGTCGTGGACGTTGCGAAAGGTCACGACCATATCGGCCGTGCCTGCGGGCGCGATGTCGGTTTCGGCCGGCGGCTTGAGCGTGCTCACGATGATCCGGCCGTAGACGGCGGGATCGGCCTTGAGCTTGTCCTCGAAGGTCTTGGCGCCCGGTCCGCCGCCCACCGCTTCGTAGAGCTTGCCGTGGTCCTTGAGAAAGGGCGCCAGGATCTCGGTAAACCAACCGGCGCCGGGCGAGATCTCGACCACGGTCATCTCGGGCTTAATCCCGAAGAAAGTGAGCGTTTCCAGCGGATGGCGATATTTGTCGCGGGCCTTATTTGCCTCGGAACGATGCGGTCCGGCGATCGCCGCGGCAAGCGCGGCCTGCGTGCCGGTGTCGTCGCGGGCTGCTCTCGCCGACGGCATCGGCGAGATCGCAACTATCGATAGAATAAGCAGGACGAACAACGGGAATCGGATTCGGTGCTTCATTTGCATGGAGGCCCTTTTTTCACTTTTTCACTTTTTCACTTTTCCACTCTTTCAATTGCGAGACGCGTGGCGCCTGAGTTTCCAAGGACAACAATGTTACCCCGCACTCACCCACGGCGCGACCCGCCAGGCCACCTGGCGGCCGGTAGATGAGGGTACAGCTTTCTGCGCTTGCGCGCTCTTCTTTTGTGTCATCCCTCCCTCCGTCATCCCGAGCGAAGCCGAGGGACCCCGGATAACCGCCCGAAAGGTGAGGCGCCTTATTGGTGCCCAGACCTTGGAGCCTGGGACATCGTCATCACAGCCCGCATCGTCTCTGACCCGTATTTCCGCACCAAGCTGGCGATAAATTCCGGTTCCACGGAGCGCGCATATGCGAGGTAGCCAGCCAAATAAGCCCGCTCTTTCGATTCCAAGCCCGCAACAACTTTATGCTTGTGTATCATGCTTCGTATCTTGCGCTTCTTCTCTCTTCCCAATGACACCTTTCCGTCAGAGGAAAGCGACAGCCCGGTAACCAGGCGCTTCTTCTTGCGTGAGGTGTGAACCGTTTTATCGTCGTTTAAGCTGAGCTTCGGGTATTCTATCGAGCCCAAAAGCTCCAAGACCTTTTCCCGAGCCAGCCGCAAGACATCAGGTGTACGCGTGGAAAAATATAAGTCGTCGGCGTACCTCGTATACGTCACGTTTGAGTCTGCGCACCATCGGTGCAAGAGATCGTCAAATTGAAACATAATTTGATTCGACAAGGCAGGCGACGATGGTGCGCCGATCACTAGCCCACCGCTGCGAGTAACTGCGGCGACCAGTAATTCAATATCGGTGTCTTCTTCGACAAAGTGCAGGTGCGGCCGATTTTTAACGAGATGTCGTCTTATGTCGCTACCCTTAATCGAAGGGAAAAACTGCTGAAAATCCAACCTCAAAAGGTAGTTGTTCGTAACATGCCGCTCTGCATGCTTCCTAACGCTGCTACCCTTTACGTACGCCGCCGCGGCGGTGTGGATTGGGATATCCTGTATAACATTGGCGACAATCCAGCGCTGGAGAAATTTGAGCGCGCGCGAAGGTTGCTGGATGATCCTTTTCTCATCACCGTGACGTTTATCAATAAGATAGACCTTGTAAAAGTGACTAGCCGAGCGTGCTAGCTGCTCTATATACAAAGCAGTTACACCAGTCTTCTTGGCTATGACGCTGGCTAACATCAGGAGTTCTCTATACGCGCACCAAATTTGGGAAGTACCGTGAATAAATCCCGGAATGTTCGACGAGCAGTTGACTTGGGTTTTCGCCAGCGATTTCTAGCAAAGGAGGTGCAGACGGCTCGATTAAATAATAATAGTCGTTATCGGCTGGCAGGCGATCGACATATTTCGCCGAGACGAGGACAGACAAGAGCTGTCTCACGCGCTCCATCTCGTAATTTCCTTTGCCAAATACGAGTTCGATGATTCGCCTCATGCCCTCTAGGTCGAGGGACGGAAATAGGCTCATGAGATAAAGCAGAAATGCTAATTGCTTTGCGGCCGTTAGCTCGTTAAAGGAGTGCATGGAGACCCCGGTTTTGCCTTTGGGTGGCGTGTTCTCGATACGTTCTTTTATGACTGCGAAGTCTGGCGGAGTTGCATCGAAGTTCAGCACGAGTCTCTTGTATTCAAGTTTGGTATGCCGCTCGATTTCATCAATCGGCCCGCGGTTAAGGAATGAAGTCTTTTGCTCAGAGGCAGAGTTTACGATCAAGCAATTACAGCGGACGTTTCCCTTGGCCGCGAAGTAGCCGGTCTCCGCAAAAGACCCGACGGATTCTGGGAATACGATTACACAGTCCGCAACGCTGCCAAGAAATTCCTCGAATTTAGCGAGTCTCAGAGGGGGCGGGTTGTCGTGGGAGACCACATCTTGCGCGGCCTTCTCAGCCAAGAAGGTCCTGCAGGTGGGCATGTTGGTGGCCGCCCAATCGAGGAACTGCCCCCGCATGGTCTGCCGCCGTGTCCGGCTCAGCCTCAACCCCGGGGCCACCCAATCGAGAAACCGCTCTTTTGCAGTAAGTGGGACCGGGTCCGTAGGCCCGCCACAGACAAACAGAAGTTTGGCTCCTGGAAGCACGGAAACCGACTTTGTTTTGAAAGCTCCAACCACCCTTTCCAAAGCTTTGGAAAGCGCAGGATGATCGAACGGGTGGCCCATGGTTGCTCTTACTTTGAGCGGGCGGGTTTCGACGCCCGGCTCGCGTACGAGGAGGGCGTCGAAACCCGCCCCGCAGCATGACGGTCAATACGTAACAGCCTGGCGAATCGCCCGGCATAAGGCTCGCGTTTCGTCAACGGGAACCTGACTAAGAGCGAGGGAAGGATACGAATTGGAATTCGTCGCGTCAAGAGGAGCAAGCCGGAACTACCGTATTTGGACCCGCCCCGCTATAGACCCGACGGCTTCCCTGTGCAAGGTTCCGCGCCGGGTTTGTTCACACGGTGTTTCCAGCGGCGCCGGGAGCGGCCAGTTCTCGCCCGATGCTCTCGTTCCAGTCCTGCTCGCTTGAACGTGTGCTCTTCGCCCGTCAAGCCACTGCTTCGTAATTTCTTCTCCTGAACTAAAACACGTTTCACGTGAAACGTTGTCGTAAAAACCTCAGCAGGACAGCACCATTTCCGACCACTTTTGGAAAAATTGACTGCCATTGCGCAATGCCGGAACCGGGATTCTTCGCTACAGCAGCTTTCGCTCTAGAATGACACAAAGAAAAAATCCGCCGTCCCCCTTAACCCTTCTAACAGGGACGAAGTCCCGCATCTTTGTTTTAACACTGAGTGCAGGGGTCACCCCTCCACCCGATGCTAAGGCCGCCCGCCGTTGGCGGGCGCGGCCCCTGCCAACGGCTTAATACTGCGCTGCCGTCGCCACGGCCAGGGGTCACCCCTGCCAGGGGTCACCCCTGCCGCGCGCTAAGCGTCCGATTCAGGCTGGATGCGGACGTTCGGACCGCTTTTTCCGGGTCTTTTTGCGCGCCTCCCTGGTCTTGGCCTGCAGTCTCGATTTTTTCCGTTTGCGCCGACGCTTGATTTCTTTTTGCCGTTCGCTTGCCATCTAACCTCTCTTCTTTTCTTGCTTAGTCCAGCGGGACCGTCCGTTCCACCTTTGCGCCGGAATTGAGATGGATTCCAGCCGAAGTTACGTAGGGCTTGCCCTTGCCGGACCGATTTTCCACATAGGCATCGTAGTCGCCGGGGTCAAGTTTGAAGCGATGTTCGCTTCCCGGATCGCTCTCGGCGACTTTGGTCTGCGTTCCTGCGCGGATAATTACCACGCGAGTAGAGTTATCGAACGGAATCTTCGACATCACGGTCTGCACGACCAAATCAGCCTTCACAACTTCGTCGAGCGTCAGCAGCGCGCGACGGCCGGGCGCGAGCTGCAACGCGTGCCAGTCGTAGCCTTGCGGGGGTGCGTCGACGTGGACGTCAACCTCGCTGGGTGCGAACAGATATTTGTCGCCCGAAATAAAGCTGGCGACCTTCGCGTGCGGCGAGTCGGTGGTGGTCACGGTCACGCCGAAGCCGGGATCGGCGCCGGTCTTGTCTTTCACGCTGACCTGCAGCACGGCAACATTTGCTATGAGGACGGTGTGAGTGCGGCCGGCCTCGATCTGGACGGCGTCCTTGACGATTTGGCCGCCGACGATCGGCATCACCAGTTTGTATTCGCCCGGCGGCAGCGCGACCGACGAGCCGGGCGTGACCTGGCCGGCCTCTTTGCCGTTGGCCGCGATTACGTGCGCGGGATTTTTCGCGCCGGCGCCTTCTTCGCCGAGGACATCGAGCTTCAGGTTCCCGGTTTGCGCCGCGCGCGCAATCGTCGCGGCAATCGAGGCGGCTGCGAGCAAAGCGACTACGGTGGCGAGCAGGCGAATCGGTCTCATAGGCGGAATCGTATCTTATGGCGGCGGTGCGGCCCGCGCTACCGCGCCCGTCGCAGCCGTCCTTTCTCTTTCCACTTACTATCCTCTCGCGTTACGCTGGCTGAACGCCAATGAAACTCTCGACGCGACTGCTCGGCACTTTCTTCCAATTCCGCTCGGTCAAGGAATTGCTCGCCCGCGCCAACGAAGCGCGCTCGGGCGACGAACTTGCGGGAATCGCCGCGCGCTCCGAGCGGGAACGAATAGCAGCCAAGGCCGTGCTCGCCGATCTCACGTTGAACGACCTGCGCGAGAACCCGGTCGTTGCCTACGATCGCGACGAAGTTACGCGCGTCATCGACGACGCGCTGGATCGCGACGCATTCGCCGCCGTGCGCAACAAGACTGTCGGCGAATTTCGCGAATGGCTGCTCGACGACGGGACGACCGGCGATGCGATCCTCGCGACCGGCCGCGCAATCACCGCGGAGATTGCCGCCGCGGCCGCCAAGCTATGCACCAATCTCGATCTGATCGCGATTGCGTCGAAAATTCGCGTCGTCACCAGCGCGCGCACCACGCTTGGCCTCGCGGGCCGGCTCGCGACGCGCCTCCAGCCCAACCATCCGCGCGACGATCTCACCGGAATCGCCGCCGCCATCTACGAAGGCCTCGCCTACGCGACCGGCGACGCGCTCATCGGAATCAACCCGTGCATCGACGAGCCCGACAACATCCGCCGATTGCTCGAACTCACCGCCGACATCATTGAGCGCACCGGAGTGCCGACGCAAAACTGCGTGCTCGGCCATATCAGCACGCAGATGCGCGCGCTCGAGGCCGGCGCCCCGATGGACATCATGTTCCAGAGCCTGGCGGGGACGGAGAAGGGCAACGCCGGTTTCGGCATTACGGTTAAGATGCTCGACGAAGGCTACGCGATGATTCGCGAGATCGGCAGCCTGCGCGCGCCGAACCTGACGTATTTCGAGACGGGGCAGGGCTCCGAGCTGTCGGCCGATGCACACGAGGGCGCGGACCAGGTCACGCTCGAGGCGCGATGCTATGGGCTGGCGCGCCGCTACGCGCCACTTTTGGTCAACACCGTGGTGGGCTTCATCGGCCCCGAATATCTCTACGATGCGAAACAGATCACGCGCGCCGGCCTGGAAGATCATCTGATGGGCAAGCTGCTCGGAGTCCCGCACGGGGCCGACGCATGTTACACCAATCACGCTCGCGCCGATCAGAACGACTGCGAAAATCTGGCGGTGCTGCTGGCATCGGCGGGATGCAACTACTTCATGGCGGTGCCGATGGGCGACGACGTGATGCTCTCTTATCAATCCACCAGCTATCAGGACGCCGCGGCGCTGAGGGCAGTGCTCAAGCTGCGTCCCGCGCCCGAGTTCGAGGAATGGTGCGAAAGTCGGGGAATTCTCCGCGACGGCCGTCTCACTGCGCGCGCCGGCGACGCGAGGCTGCTGATGAATTCGCCGGGCACGACAGACGGTGAGGCAGATTTCGACGCGATGCGCCGCGCGACGCCCGCGCGGCTTGACGTGGGACGCGCGGGCCCGCGCTACACGACGGCCGCGATGCTCTCTCTGCGGGCAGATCACGCGCGCGCCGTCGATGCGGTCATGACGCTGGTCGCGCGCGATTGGCCGCGGCGCAATGGCCTGCTTGAAGTTCGCTCGCAGGCCCTCACGCGCGAGGATTATTTGCGTTATCCCGAGCGCGGCCGGCGTCTTGACGCCGCCGATGCTGCGCGCGTGGCGCGCCTTGCGCCGCGCGGCCGCGGCAAATCGGCGACGCCCAGCGTGCTGCTATGCATCGGCGACGGACTTTCATCGGCTGCGGTGGAGAAGAACGCGGCGCCGCTGATGCGCGCGCTCACCCGGCGGCTCTCGTCGCGCTACCGCCTCCTGAAGCCGATCTTCATCCGAAATGCGCGGGTCAGAATCGAGGACCACCTCGGCGAAATATTGCGTCCCGACGTGGTCTGCATGATCGTTGGCGAGCGTCCCGGCCTGGCCACCGCCGAGAGCCTGAGCGCGTACGTGATTTACCGGCCCACGCTCAAATCGATCGAGCCCGACCGCACGGTGATATCGAACATTCATCGCGGCGGGATTCCGATCGCGGAGGCCGGGCGCAAAATCGCGGCGCTGATCGACGACGCGACCCGATTGCGGGCGTCGGGCGCCGCACTGGCGGAGAAAACCCCGCCCGCGCCATGATCCTTGCGCGACTGGCGCCTGCTCATCCGAAAAACTACGCTGGAAAACATAAAGCCATGTCCGATCGTGAGTCAGTGCTTGCCGCCAACCGCGCCTTTTACGACGCCTTCGAAAGTCTCGACGCCGAAAAGATGGAAGCGGTTTGGCTGCGCGACCCGCGAATCATTTGTATTCATCCCGGATGGCGCAAACTTTCAGGATGGGGTCCGATCATGTCGAGCTGGGAGCGCATCCTCGACAACGTATTCGAGATCAAGTTCGAGTTCGGGGAGATTGAAGTGACGATCAGCGGCGACCTGGCGATCGTCGTCGTCGAGGAAACCCTGACCCAGCACGGCTACGACGGCACCGAGCGCTCGAACGTGCTCGCGACCAACGTTTTCGAGCGCGTGGGCAATGGATGGTTCATGGTGATGCATCATGGGTCGCCGGTGATGGCGCCACCCGACGACGAGCCGCCGCTCCAGTAATTCGCAACCTGCCGCAACTGTGCGAGGGGAAAATTCGACGATGCTCAAACGCGTTGACAGAGTTCAGATTGCGGTCGCCGACAGCAATGCGGCCGAGCGGGTCGTCGCAGAAGTCTTCGGTGCAGAGCTGGTCCGCCGTGACAAGGCGGCGCCGCTTGGCGCCAGGCGAACCACGATGCAAGCGGGGGCGAGCTTCGTCGAAATTCTCGAACCCGATGGGGCAGGAGCGGTCCAGGATTTCGTCTCGAAGTGGGAGACCGGACTGTTCGGCGCGGGATTTTCGGTGGACGACCCCGACGCCGCCGCGCATCATCTCGCGAAGTGCGGCGTCGGCTTCGAGCAATCCGCGGGACAACTCTATCTCGACTCCGCCGCGACGTTTGGGATGCGCACCGTCATCTCGCAGCATCGCGAACGCGCGCCCGTCGGCGCGATAAAATGGGCCTACGAAGTCACCAATGTCGTCGGCGATTGGCAGGCCGCGTCCGCCCGCTATGCGCGCATCTTCGGCCTCGACGCGACCAAGTTCAGTCCGATCGAGAGCAAGGATTTCGGCTACACGGGCACGCTGACGCTGTTCGATCCTCCCGCGCGTCTTGACCGCGTCGAGATCGCGCAGATCACCGACGCGAACCTTGCGATGGGCCGCTTTCACAAACGCCGCGGCGACTCGCTGTACATGTTTTTCGTCGAGACCGACGACGTCGGCGCGCTCGAAAAGCGGCTGCAAGGGCGCGGCTCTCGCTTCGCGGCGCATCGCCGCGACGAGGCGGGGCTGGCCGAATTGTTCATCCATCCTTCGGCATTTCTCGGCGTGCTGGTCGGGGTGAGCCGCACCGAGCATGCGTGGCTGTGGTCCGGCGATCCCGAACGTGCGCGCCGCGCCTCAATGGCGCGCGCCGGCAAGGCGTAACGGCTATCGTTCAAGGCCTTTGCCGCGTGGCGTGCCTGTGATATCCTTACTGCAGGTAAGGAATCCTACAGATGGTAAGGAATATGGCTGCGTCGACTCTGACGAGAAAGGGGCAAACCACGATCCCGCTAAAGGTTCGAAGCCATCTCAAGCTCCGGCCCGGCGACAAGATTGAGTTTGTCATCCAGCACGACGGAAAAGTCGTGATGACACCGAAGAATATCGACATCCGCGAACTTGCCGGGATGCTTGGCCGCGCTCCACGCCATCTCACAATCGAGCAGATGGACGAGGCTGTGAGGAGCCGATTTCGCCGACCGTGAAGGGGATCGATACCAATATCCTGGTTCGCTATCTGGTCAGAGATGATCCCGCGCAGTTTCGAGCGGCTTCCCGGCTTATCGAGAACGATTGCTCAGTACAGGAGCCGGGCTTCGTCAATCAGGTGGTCCTGGTGGAGTTGGTATGGGTGCTCGAAAGTGCATTCAAGCTCGCGCGTCCTGAAATTGTTAGAGCGCTCGGCGCGCTGTTGCTTACCAGCCAGCTATCGATTGAGCATCCGGACGACGCGCGTGCCGCGCTCGATGAATACCAGAACGGCGCCGACTTCGCCGACAGCTTGATCGCGGCGGCGAACACCCGGGCTGGGTGCGAATACACGGCGACATTGGACCGCAGGGCAGCTCGCCGAAAGGGATTTCGCCTGGTCAAATGAAAAGCCGGCAGTCGGAGGACCGCCGGCTTGAATTCGCCAACCGCACTTCGCGATCGCGGGCTACTTTGCCTCGCGCATCGCGCGGACCAGAATCGCCGCCAACTCGGGCCGCGTGAATTCGGGCGGCGGCGCATCGCCCGCCCGCAGCATCTCGCGAACTTTCGTTCCCGACAGTATCAACCGGTCTTCGTCGGCATGCGGGCAGGTCTTGAACGACGCCATCGAATTGCATCGCTTGCAGTAGAACGTGTTCTCGAACATGAGCGGCGTTATTCCCATTTCGGACGGCTCGAAGCGCTCGAAGATTTTCTGCGCGTCGTAGCTGCCGTAGTAATTGCCGACGCCGGCGTGATCGCGCCCCACGATGAAATGCGTGCATCCGTAGTTGCGCCGCGCGATCGCGTGCAGGATAGCCTCGCGCGGGCCGCCGTAGCGCATGTGCGCCGGGAACACGCCGATCATCGCGCGATTCTTGGGATAGTACAGGTCGAGCAGAACCTTGTAAGTCTCCATCCTGACCGCGGCGGGCACGTCGTCGCCTTTGGTTTCTCCCATCAGCGGATGGATCATCAGTCCGTCGCAGATTTCGAGCGCCGTTTTCTGGATATACTCGTGCGCGCGATGAGTCGGGTTGCGGGTCTGGAAGGCGACGATTTTTTTCCATCCCCGCTCGCGAAACGCCGCGCGCGTCTGTCGCGGCTCGCGCGGGTAATCGAGGAACGTGCGCCCCGGTATTTCCTCGATCAGCGTGAGCTTGCCCGCCAGGCAGTACGGGGGCATCGAGGTGACGTTCTTCGCTCCCGGATGCGCGTCCTCGGCGGTGCCGAACACGTTTTGCGCTTCGCTTTTGCGATCGACTTTGTAAATTTCCGCAAGCTTCAGAATCGCCAGCCGCCGGCCGTCTTCGGTCGCGAGCGCGATCTCCTGTCCGGCTTTCAGTGATTTCGCTTTCGTTGTCGTTTCATCGACGCCGAGCGTGATTGGAATCGACCACGGCACTCCCGACGCAAGCCGCATCTCGTCGCGCGAGCGAATGTAATCCGCCTCGCCCATGAAGCCCGTCAGCGGAGAGAACGCGCCCGACGCGAGCATCTCGAGATCGGCCAGGTCGCGCGCGTTGAGCGTAACGGCGGCGAGTTTCGCGCCGTGCGCCGCCAGGGCAGCGCGCTCGGAGGCCGGCGCTTTCAGATCGACCAGCTCGCCGCCGCCATGAGCCGCGATTGCGTCGTCGCGCACGCTCATCGCCGTGCTCCCGGGCTTACGTAGTTCAGCTCCTCGAGCCGCCCGAGCAACTTGGCCATGCTCTGCGCGACGGTTTCCGTGCTGCTATCGACGACGAGTTCGGGCTTCAGCGGTTCTTCGTAGGGGTCCGACACGCCAGTGAAGGATTTGATCTCGCCGGCCAGCGCCTTCTTGTAGAGCCCTTTTACGTCGCGCTCGACGAGTTTGTCGATCGTGCAGCGGACATACACTTCGAAGAAGCGCTCGTGATGGCGGCGCACCTCGTCGCGAATCTCGCGGTAGGGCGAAATCGCCGCTGAAATAGCGATCACCCCGTTGCGCGCCAGCAGATGGCACACATACCCGATCCGCCGGATGTTGATGTCGCGATCCTCCTTGGAAAAGCCAAGTCCCTTGGAAAGATTGGTGCGGACTTCGTCGCCGTCGAGGATTTCTACGCGATGCGTCCGCCTGCGCAATTCTTCGGCGGCCAGATTGGCAAGCGTGGATTTCCCCGCCCCGGACAGGCCTGTAAACCACAAGGTAAAACCTTGATCCATCGGCAAAAACTGATGCTCCCTTAAGAATTAGATTACTTGGTGAACGTTAAAAATTACTGAATCTTATCGAAAGAAACAAGGCCGCGGTTGTCCTGGAGTTGGGCGCGCCGATCGACCTGTTCAGGCGCGCGCAGCCGGCAGGTTCAGGTAAATCGCGAGCGCCGCCGGTGAGCCGAAGATTTCGGTGGCGCCTGCCGCGAGCAACCGATCGCGCGCGACATCGGCGGCCGCGATTCCATAAAATCGCACGCCACAACTTTGCGCGGCCAGCAGGTCGGCTTCGCTGTCGCCAACAAACGCGGCCTCCGATCGATCGACGGAAAACAATTCGAGCGCGCGAATCAGCATG
Organism: Binatus soli (SeqCode); assembly: GCF_050015535.1. Taxonomy (NCBI): domain Bacteria; phylum Candidatus Binatota; class Binatia (SeqCode); order Binatales (SeqCode); family Binataceae (SeqCode); genus Binatus (SeqCode); species Binatus soli (SeqCode). The sequence continues at coordinate 123,974 of NZ_JBEKBF010000006.1, forward strand.
TCGGGCGCCGGCTTGAGTCCGAGCAGAGTGTCGCGCCCGACTATTGCGTCGACGGATGCGTCGCCTTTCCTGTCGAACCAGCGTTTGACCGTTTTCGACGAGTTGGATGTCACGATCGCGACGGCGGCGCCGGTTTCTTTCAGAGCCTCGAGCGTTTCGATCGCTCCTTCCAGTGGTTGCGCGCGATCGACTCCAGCCAGCTCGATTTTCTCGATTATCTCAGAAGCGCGGCGTAGTCCTTCCGTGACCCGGGGTCGGTTGGACTCCGCGAGCATGAGCGTGCGGTAGGCGTCATAGAGCGGGAGATTGCCGCGCGGGATTCGTGCGAACATCTGGTCCGGCGCGCCGATGGAGCGCAGGTAGGGTTCGAGCATGAGCCGGCCGCCGGCCCAATCGACCTCGGGCTCGAGCCGCGCGATCGTGTTGTCGAAATCGAACATCCAGAGCTTGTACATTGCGTTGGTGCGGCGTGACTTAAGAATCCGTCACGGATGAACGCGGACCCTGGTTTGATAACCATCGAACTCAATGATCGCCCGCGACGGATTTTCCACGTATCCAGCAATCAGCTTGAACGCCTCCGCCGTCGCGAGCATCGCGATAAAATCCGCAGCTTCAGAGCGCCTGTCCACTCCTGCAAGCATCGACGCATCGACGCTTGGCGCAATGGTCGAGCCGCCAGGGATGACGGCGATTTTTCCCGGCGCGTCCAGGCGCGCGACTACCCACGCTCGCACGTCGCGATAGCTCACGATTTCATCTGCAACTTTTCGCGCCGCGTCACTTCCAACGATCAAGAGCGCCAAATCGACGCGGCCCTGCGACTCATCCGCGACAGTGACAGATACGTCGGCGTTCAGTTCGCGCGCCGCAGCGATTTTCCCGGCGAATCCACCCCGGCCGCCGGCCACTCGAACGCCGATCGCTCCGACCCCTGCGCCAACCAGATAGGCGAGCGGCGCTTCGATATCGCGCGCGTCGCCCGCCAGCAGCATCCGTGCGGCAAGCAAGCGTTCCTGGCCGCGGCCGCCGACGCGCGGGACGATTATCTGGCGGCTGTAACGTTCGATTTGCGCGTCAGTCAGGGTCATCGCGATTGCGTTAGTTGCCCGGCGATTGCGGCTCGCGCCGGCTGCGCGCATCGCGGCTCTCCGGCTTCCACGCGCCGCAGCCGCACCCGGGGCGCGGACTAACCGCCGCAATGCGCACCCGGGCCGGGCCGGACGCGTCGTATGTGAGAATTTTTCCTGAGAGCAAGGGCCTTTGCGCGCGCCAGGCGCGCATCGCCTCCGCCGCCTGCATTTCGCCGATCGCGCCCGCGACAGGACCGACGATCCCGGCCTCGCGGCAACTCTGGTTTTCGTTGTCATCGGGCGGAGTCTCGAACACGCATCGGATGCACGCCGTCTCGCCCGGAATTACCGTCATCGCTTGCCCGGTCATCCCGACTACACCGCCATAAACGAACGGCGTCCGCGCGGCGATGCACGCGTCGTTGATCAAAAATTTCGCGGCCGGATTGTCAGTCGCGTCGATTACAAAGTCGTGTGCGGCGACCAGACGCGCCGCGTTGGACGCTTCGAGCGCAATCGGATGCCGTTCAACGTTGACATCGGGGAACCGCTCGACGAGCCACCGCGCCGCGGCATCAACCTTCGGCGTGCCGGCATCCCGGCTTCGATAGATCACCTGGCGAGCAAGATTCGACAGTTCGACCGGGTCGGGATCGACAATCGTCAGCCGCTTCCGTTGTGCGCCGGCTCGCGCCAGCGCCCACAATGCGGGAACGCCGAGTCCCCCCAAGCCGACGATCAGTATTCGTTCTGTTGCCACTTCGGTCGTGCTTCTCCCGCCCGTTGAGAGCCGCAACGCCATCAGTGCTTGTGGGAAGCTGGTGGAAAATCCTGCGACGACGATAAGGCTGAAATCGCTAACAGTCAGCTAACGGTAATATGCGAGCGCGTGCGTTGTCAATCGACGAAGCAATCGGTCAGGGGCCTGCCAATTCGGTTGCTACTTTCCCCGCATTTGTCTATGTTGCCGCAACATACAGGCGGGGGCCTTTTGGCGGGGAACGAAATTCGCACGGTCGGACTGCGGATTTTGCGGATGAAATGCATAGGAGATCGGCGATGACCTCTCGATCGGCGGGGCTGGCTATTCGTCTGTTACTTGCGGTCGCAGGGCTGTCTCTCGGCGCGGGATGCGATCCGTGCCCCAGTTGCTCCTCGAAGCCGAGTCCGACGCCGACTTCGATCATCAGTCCGACGCCGACTAAAACCGCGACGGCGACGGCCACCGCGACGACGGCTACGGCCACCGCCACTGCGACGGCGACGCGAACTGCTACGGCCACTGCGACGGCGACGTCAACCGCCAGTCAGACTGCGACCAAGACGGCAACTCCAACAGCAACGGCCACTGCGACGGCGACGCCGACTGCGACCGCCACTCAGACTGCGACTAAGACGGCAACTCCAACAGCGACGGCCACCGCGACGGCGACGCGAACAGCTACGGCCACTGCGACGGCGACGCGAACAGCTACGGCCACTGCAACGGGAACTACGACGGCGACGCCGACCGCCTCGCCGACGGCGAATGTGCAGATTCCCACGGCCTCAAGCATATTCTCGGTCGATCCTTCCGCGGGACGGGCATTTGTGGCTCTGAACCAATTGGGCGAGGACGGAAACGGGCAGGTCGCGGCAATAAACGTGGGCGTGGATCCCGACACGACGGATCCGCGCCTAGGGTTGATCGACCTGGGTCATCCTGACCTGCCGGGAGGCGCCGCCATCGACCCGGCCAGCCACGAAGTGCTGGTAAGCAGCGGCCAGGAGGGTAACGGCGGCTTCCTCGACCTCATCGATGAGACCAGCCTGGCCATCGTCAGCGGCTCACCGTTCGCCTTTCCGCCGGGGTCCGACTCTGGGGTGACGCCGACGGGCGCGCCTGGCCAGGTTCTTTTCGATTCGGTAAAGGGCGCGGCGATCGTATCGACAGGAGACGCGAGTACCTGCCCGACTGCCGGCGCGTGCACGGGCTTTGCAGGGTTCAACCTTGCCACGCAGACGTTCGGTCCCGTCATCCAGTCGTATCTTGCCGATTCGTTTGCGCTCAACGCGACCACCCAAACGATAATCGCGCCTGCCGACGCGATCGATCCGGGCCTAGGCACTGGCCAAGGAATGGATGCGATCGACCTGCCCAATTCCACAGGCTGCATCATTTCCGATGAGAGCGTCAGTGCGCTCGCGGCAGATCCGGACAGCGCTGGGTTCGATCCCACGACCAACATCGTCGTAGTCGGCAACTACGATTCCTCGCAAGCCACGGTCATAAATCTGAACGGCGCGGCTTTCGATGAAACCGTCACGCCGTGCATGCTCAACGAGGGTGGCACGCTTCCCAACTCCGTCAACATCGATACCGGAACAGACGCGGATATGCCGGGGGTTGCGGTCAACCCGGTTACTCACCAGGCATTTCTGACCGACGTGGACGGACCGGCAATTGCTCTCGTCGGTTTGCCCTCATCGCCGGTGACCCAGCTTGGCAGCGGGATGGTCACTGCGGTCGCCCAATCGACGATCCCCAACGATCCGAACGGCAATCCATTCGTCATCCAAGCTTTTCCGTATGCGACCGTCGTCGACGCGGCCAACAACCTGGGCTACGTACTCAGCGCGAGCTTCGACTTCATAGTCCAGATCGATCTCTCGGTCCTGCAGAGCAATCCGGCGGCGATCACGACCCCGCTGCCCAGCGGATCGTGCGCGGGTATCTCAACCGCGTTTGCCTGCGACAACGGCAACGGCGTGAAGTTCTTCCCAACTGGGTTCGTCCCTGAAAGCGAAAATACGATAACGGTCACCAACACCACCGACCCGGCAAGCACTTCCGGCAACGGGTTCTGCACCCTGCGCGAGGCGATCAACAACGCCAACGCCGAGTCCGATACCTCAGGCGGCGACTGCGCGGCGGGCACCGGCACCGACTACATCAAGTTCAGCGTCAGCGGCACGATCACGCTGGTGGGCAGCGGTCTTCCCGCGATCCAGAACACACTGACAATCGATGGAACCGGGCAGACCATCACGGTCAGCGGGGCCAATCTTTATATTGTCTTGGCGGTGAACGGGGGCGCCACTCTCAATCTGAATAACCTGACGATTGCCAATGGCAGCGCGCCTTACGCCGGGGGCGTCTCCAATAGCGGCATTCTGACCGTCACCAACAGCACCTTCTCGGGCAATAGCACCAGCGGCGGCGCCGGCGGCGGCGGCATCTACAGCATTGGGGGCATGCTGACGGTCACCAACAGCACCTTCTCGGGCAACAGCACCAGCGGCGACGGCGGCGGCATCTTGAGCTATGGGGGCACGCTGACGGTCACGAACAGCACCTTCTCGGGCAACAGCGCTGTCTACGGCGGCGGCATTTTCAACGAGATCACGACGACGGCGAGCGTCACCAACAGCACCTTCTCCGGCAACAGCGCCGCCTCCAACGGCGGCGGCGGCGGCATCCTCAATGAGAGCGCGCTGACGGTCACCAACAGCACCTTCTCTGGCAACAGCGGCGGCACCGGCGGCGGCATTTACAACGAGTACACGGCGACGGCGAGCGTCACCAACAGCACCTTCTCGGGCAATAGCGCCAGCTTGAGCGGCGGCGGCATCTACAATGGGGGCTCGGCCACTCTTAGCAACTCGATCCTCGCGGGCAGCACGGATGGAAACTGCGCGGGGACCGGGACGCCGGCTGTCACCGACGGCGGCTACAATATCTCGGATGACGGCACGTGTAAGTTTACTGGCACCAATGTCACCACCAGCAAACCGATCGGCGATAGCGTCAGTGATAGCAATGTGGCGCTCGACCCCCTTGGGCTGCAGAATAACGGCGGGCCTACCCAGACGATCGCGCTTGAATCGGGCAGTTATGCGATCGCCGCGATCCCGGCTGCCGATTGTCCGGCCACCGATCAGCGCGGTGCTCCACGGCCCGCGCCGGGATACAGCGCCTGCGACGTCGGCGCATTCGAGTACGGCGGCATCGCTCCTGCGCTTGCTCCGTACGACCGGAGGAAGCCTGGTCAGAGGGGTTCGACCCGCATACGGTGACGGCTTATGTCAGCCCCAACGGCAAAAAGGCATACGCTGTGTTGGAGAACGGCGACTTCAGCTACGTGGCTGTGGTCGATCTTCAGGGGCTGCCGAGCGCGCCGCGAACGGGAGGGCATACTGCGCCCAGCCCGCTTCCGGCCGGCCTGGTGACTTTCATAGCGGAGTAACTAGCGGCTGCCGATGAGCAGTTCCGCGATCTGAACGCCGTTGAGCGCCGCGCCCTTGCGCAACTGGTCGCCCACCACCCAGAAGTTCAGCGCGTTCGGGCAGCTCAGGTCTTCGCGAATTCGCCCGACGAAGCAGTCGTCCTGTCCCTCGGCGATGACCGGCATCGGGTAGCGATTGTGCGCTGGATCGTCGAACAGCCGAATCCCCGGAAAATGCGCGAATGCCTCGCGCGCGTCGGCGGCCGCAATTTTCGTCTCGGTCTCCGCGTTGACGGAAATCGAATGCGCCGTGAAGACCGGCACCCGCACCGTGGTCGGCGAAATCAGCAATTGGGGCTGCTCGAGGATCTTCCTGATCTCGTTGACCAGCTTGATTTCCTCGCCCGTGTATCCGCCTTCGACAAATTTGTCGATATGCGGAATCAGGTTGAACGCAATCTGATGCTGAAAAAATTTCACCTTGAGTGCCTCGCCCCTCGACCACGCCATCGTCTGCTCGCGCAGTTCCGCAACACCATTGACGCCCGCGCCGGATACCGCCTGGAAACTCGTCGCCACCACGCGTCTGAGACGCCCCAGGTCATGGATCGGCTTCAGCGGCATCACGGTGACGATCGTCGTGCAATTCGGACACGCGACGATTCCCTTGTGATTGCGCGCCGCGCGGGGGTTGATCTCAGGCACCACCAGCGGAACGTCGGGGTCCATTCGAAATGCGCTCGACTTGTCCACGACGATCGCGCCCGCCTTGACCGCGATCGGTGCGAACTCGCGCGACTGCGCCGAGCCCGCCGAGAACAGCGCGATATCGATTCCGTTGAACGAGTCGGCGTCGAGCCGCCGCACCGTTATCGACTCGCCCGCGAACGTCACGGTCTTGCCCGCCGATCGCTCCGACGCGTACGCGCGCAGCTCGCGAATCGGGAACTTGCGCTGTTCGAGAATTTTGAGCGTGGTCTGTCCGACTGCGCCCGTTGCACCCACCACCGCGATTCGTTGTCCGCTGGCCATTGATTGATTCTCTCAGGTCAATTCGTCCGATTCCATATGGCGATTGTTATTCGAGTGGCCGGCTCGGGGCCGGTGATTCTCAGAGCCAATCCTTCGTCCATCGGTTGGGATCTTGCGCCGGCCCCCTGCCTATCGCGACCGAATCGAGGCCGGCCCATCCAGTCCAGCCTCGGTCGCCTCGCCGAGCATTCGCATTCCGTAGCGAATCAGCGCCGCCAGCCGTTCGACCCGCGTCAACAGTTCGCCCTGCTCGGCACGCGGCGCGTCGGCCAGCTCGGCGGCGACGGCGGCCAGATTCTCGCGCATCAGTTGCACCGCGCGCTCCAGGTTTTCGCGCTCGGGCGCTGGCACGCGGGCTTTGCGCCGCGCCTCCTGGAGCTCCGCAAAATCGATTATCTCGGCCATTTATGATTCACGCTTCGCGCGAGCCATCGCAAAAGATTATCGCTTATCAGGGTAGCGCCTGGAAACCACAAGACAGTGCGGCGACTCACCTTAATTTCTTGCCCGCGCGCCGCTTCTCCGCGAGCGTCCGATATCCACCCTCGGCGACCCATCGCATCTGCCGCGCCATCCCGTTGAGAATCTCGACCTCGCGCGCCGTCAATCCGCTCCGTCCGAAAATCTCGCGGATCGCGAACATGATATGGTCCGGATTGTCGTCGGGAATAAAACCGATCGAGACCAGCGCCTCCTCCATCCGCGCCAGCATCGGGTCGCTGATCGCCGCGGCTACGAAATGCGGCGGGCGGGCGGCTTCGATTTCCGCCGCCGCCGATTCTTCCGCCGCCATCATCAGTTCGTACGCGACGACTACCACCGCCTGCGCCAGGTTGAGCGACGGATATTCGGCTGCGGTCGGGATTGTGATCAACCGATTACAGAGCTTGAGCTCGCGATTAGTCAGCCCGCGGTCTTCGCGGCCGAAGACGATCGCGATTTTGTTCGAGCCGGCAATAGCATCGAGTTCCGCCGCCGCCGCGCGCAGCGGATACGCCCGGCTGCGATAGCCGCCGCGGCGGCTGGTCGTGCCGACCGCGACCGAGCAATCCGCGAGAGCGGCCGCCAGATCGGGATAGACGGTCGCGCGCGCCAGGACGTCATCGGCATGCACCGCCATCGCGGCCGCCTCGCGATCGTTCAACGTGCCGGGCGCGACCAGGCGAAGGTCGTCGAAGCCCATGTTCTTGAGCGCTCGCGCCGCCGCGCCGATATTGCCGGCCGATTGCGGCCTGAACAGCACGAATGCGAATCTCTCCCGCAAAGCCATCTTCTCATTTAACCGTAGCCTCTAAGGAATGCGAAACCGCCGCAGCCAGCCTCGCACCTCTTCGCCTTCACCCTTCTAACGGGGCCCTTCGAGTACTCAGGATAAACTCCGCCCGCATCTTTGTTTTAACATTGGGTGCAGGCATCACCCCTGCTGAAACCCACGGTGGGTTTCACTACAATCAAGTGTATTCCTCCGATGAAAATAATTTCCTTCGGCGACGTTCACATGGCGACCCGCAATCTCGACCGGATGGGCGAGGTGATGCGCGATTGCGACTTGATAATCCTGTCCGGCGATCTCACCAACTTCGGCGGCATCGACGACGCGCGCAAGGTCCTCGCCGACGTCCGCCGCGCATGTCCCGCCGTGCTCGCGCTATCCGGCAATCTCGACCGGCGCGAGGTGATCCCGTTCCTCGAACAAGACGGAGTCGCGCTGCACGGCAAGGGTCTCGTCAAGGGGGGAGTGGGGATCTTCGGATGCGGCGGCTCGAATATCACGCCATTCGGCACGCCGACCGAGTTCAGCGAAGACGAAATCTATGCGACGCTGCGCGCCGGTTATGACTTCGTGCGCGACGTGCGGCCGCTCCTGATGGTTTGTCATACGCCTCCGTTCGACACCAAATGCGATCGAATCCTGAGCGGCAAGCCGGTCGGCAGCACTGCCGCGCGCCAATTCATCGAAGAAGTGAAGCCCGAAGTTTGCATCTCGGGGCACGTTCACGAATCCGTCGGCGTCGATCGAATCGGTCCGACCAGGATTTTCAACGCAGGCCCGTTCAAGGGCGGCGGCTACGTAGTTGTACGCACCGGCGACGGGCGGCTTGACGCGAGGCTCGAATTTCTTTGACGTGCCCGCTTTGTCGCGCGTCGATCAATCGCTTCGCACGTACGCCGGAAAAATCGCCAACGCATGGCCGCTGGTGCTGCGCAACTCGTTCCGGCTACTCTGGCGCTTCCGGCCCGGACGCGCCGCGAAGTAGGGCCGGAGATTGTTGCGGGGGCGGAACAACGGAATAGCTCTGCACCTCGAGGCCGTTTACACATTTTTGTCGAAGGGAGAATTGCTTGCGCATGGATGCGACCGACAATGTTCGGATGAGGTTTGATCATGTTTCGATCGCGGTGAAGTCCATCGACCGCGCCTACGAATTCTTCGCGAAATATTTTCCAATCAAGTTGCGCAGCGCCAAATCGATGGACGAGCAGGTCAGCGGATCGTTCTACTGGCAGGATTTCCACCTCGGCGGATTCGTCGTCGAGCTTATCGAGGATCCGCCCGGCAAGCCCGGCTTCGTCACGAAGTTCATCGACAAGCACGGCGAGGGGATGCATCACTTGTCGATCGAGACGGACAATCTGGACGCGATGGTTGCCGGGCTGAAGGCCGGCGGAGTGCGGGTCGTCGACGAGCAAAAATACGATTCAGGCTCCGCGACCGCGTTCATCTCGCCGCGCTCCGCCTTCGGCGCGCTGATCCAGCTCTGGCACACCCCGAATTGGGAACAGGCCCATCCCAAGCCGGCGCCCGACGGCCTGGCCTACTTCGATCACGTATCGATCGCGGTCAAGGATATCAACGCAGCCTACAATTTCTTCACGCGCTACTTTCCCGGCACGAAAGTTACCCACGAGCCACACGTGAGCAATTCCCAGGGCAACTTCGCGCTCGGCCATCTCGAGGTCGCCGGCTTCAAGCTCGAATTTATCCAGAGCCCGGCGCACAAGACCGACAACGACTTTGTCGGCAAGTTCATCGCGCGCTACGGCGAGGGGATGCATCATATTTCGATCGACCTCAAGGATTTTGACGCGACCTGCGAGCGGCTCAAACGCGACGGCGTCCGGGTGGTGGATGAAAGGCGAAACTGGCGCGGCGAGCGCCAGTACTTCATCTCGCCGCAGTCGGCCTTCGGCGTGCTGATCCAAATCTGGGAAGGCCTTCAGTGAGGCAGGGGCAGACCCCTGCACCCAATGCGGGATTTCTCTTCTCCTCAGCCGAAGGGGTTTCGCATTCTGAAAAGGCTACAATTAAGTGAATCGTATGATCCTCGCCGCATTCTTCGACGCTGCCGGCACGCTGTTCGAGCCGCGCGAGCCCGTCGGACGCACCTACGCCCGCCTCGCGCGGCAATTCGGCCTCGACGCTCCCGAGGATACCGTCGCGGCCAGTTTTCGCCGAGCTTTCGGTGCGGCGCCCGCTCTGGCCTTCGGACCCGGGCATGGGCCCGACGAGCTTCGACGTCTGGAGCGGGAATGGTGGCGGCGGCGCGTGGGCGAAACGTTCGCGCCGATGGGCACATTCCCCGACTTCGATGCCTACTTCGACGCTCTATTTGCCCACTTCGCCGATCCCGATCATTGGATTGCGGATCTTGAAGCGGCGCCGATGCTGCAACGTCTAAAGAATGATGGACTCAAACTGGGCGTGATCTCGAACTTCGATTACCGCTTGTATCGAATTCTCGACGGCCTCGACCTGATCCGTTACTTCGATTCGATCACGATTTCCTCCGAAGCCGGCTATGCCAAGCCCCGGCGCGAGGTGTACGAGGCCGCTTTCTCGGGTGCCGGCGTCAGCGCGCATGACGCGATGCATATCGGCGACTCGGAGCACCTCGATTTCGCGCCGGCGGCGGCCATCGGGATGGCTGCCGTCCTGATCGATCGCGGTAATAAGCAAGCCGCGCCATCGATCGCGGCCCGCACCGCCCGAATTTGTTCGCTTGCCAGCGTCCCTGAGGTTGCGCAAGTATTCTGACTCGCTTGACGTTATCGCGCCGTTATTCTTATCTAAGGCCACAATTTTCAGGGGAATAGTATTTTGGGGATTAGCAAAATGAACCGTCTGCTTTTTTCGCATCGCCTGATGGTGATGATAACCGCGTTTTTCACGCTCGCCTTCAGCGCCGGCATCGCCGCCGCGCAGAGCGTCGGAGAGCTGGAGAGCGAGCTTTCGAGCCTCTCCGGCCAAATATCGTCCGCCGAGTCCAACGATTCGACCGCCGACCAGGTGATCAGCCGCCTCGACAACGCCGAGGGAACCTTCGCCAAGCTCACTTCGAGCGGCAAGGTGGACAAGGGTGCGCTCATCCCGCTCTACCGCCAGCTCGAATCGATGCTCGATCGGATGGACACGGCCTTTGCGAAGAAGAAAGACGATTGCATCGCGCAGATCGACAACGGCGGGCAATGCGACTACGACAAGCCCGAGCAGTTGTCATTGCGCGCCGCATATCCGCTTGCATGGCTGCGGTTCACGGCTGCGACCACTCTGTTCGACGATAACGCCGAGCAATCGAAGAAACTGCTGAACGAAGCGATCGACGGCTTCACCGCCAGCACGCTGGCGATGCCCGATCCCAACCTGATTCGCGAAAATACGCTCGGCCGCGCCTACTGCGAACGCGAGTTGGGCAAGTTCGATCACGCCGAATACGACCACGCGATCGCCGACTTCAAGAAAATAATGGATGACGGCACCGGCACGCAGCAATATGCCGCGGCGCGCGAGGGACTCTCCACGACTTACGCCAAGATGGGTGAGGCGGGGAAGGCTGCGGAGATGCTTCCGGTTGGTGGTGGCGGGAAAGGCGGATCCGGCCAGCTCATGCTTCAGTTGCAGACCCTGTTCAGCGCCGAACGAGCCACCAGCGACCCGGCCAAGAAGGCTGTTTATCACAAGCAGATCATCGACGCGATGAAGTCCAAGGAAAACGACAAGGAAGGATGGGCGATCGATGTGGCGGCGGCGTCGAAGTTTCCAAACAACGTGGTCGAGGAATTCGGCAACTCGAGCGATCCGTTCGAGAAATGGTTGCTCGCCGCCGTCCTGCTCTCGCGCAAGGATGAGCCCAACGCGGCCAAGTACTATGCCGAGGCGGGCGCCAGCGGAAAATATCCCAAAGCCTACAAGTTTGCCATCGACATCTATCTGCGGGAGAAACGCTACGACCAGGTCGAGGCGATGCTGAGCAAGATCGCATCCGGTGGCGGCGGCGACGCGCAATGGGCTGCGTACGTGAGATACAGCCTCGCGCATCACCGATGGGAGCAGGGCGGTTCGAAGGATACTGCGCTGGAAGATCAGTGGGTGAAGGACGGGCAGGACTACCTGCAGAAATATCCCGATGGTGAGCACGCCGCCGAGATGCGCGTGGCGCTCGCCGATCGCCTGCAGCGACAGAATAAATACGTCGAGGCCGCCCAGTTGTATTCCCAGGTCAAGGGCGACCCCGAATTCACGTTCACCGCCAAGTTCAAGGCCGCGGAGTGCTACTACGCGGAGCTGCAGGGCGCCAACGCCAAGGATAACAAGGGGCCCAAGATCGATACCGAGTCGCTCAGAAAGCTGACGCTCGAAAACGTGAGCGAGGCAATCAAGATGGGCCCCGAAGCGGAGCACACCGCCTCCGGACCTGGCAAGAAAGCAGTTCATGATATTCGCGGTGAAGCGGCCTACATGCTTGCTTCAATCCTGGAAGAAGACCCGGAAAAGGTCGATTACGCGCAGGTCGCGACGCTCCTTGGCGGCTACGAATCTGAATACCCGAGCCTGAGCGCGAAGTTCCAGGATGTGGCCGAATGGCGCATCACGGCGCTCGATCATCTCGGCAAGTACGACGAGGTTAACACCGATGTCGCCGGAATCGTCGAACGCAACAAGGGCAATACCGCCAAGGGCGATTTCATCAAGGGACTTGGAATCGATTTTTGGAAGGCCGCGCTGGAAGCCAAGGCCAAGGGCGATCAGAAGGCATATCTGGCCAACGCAAAGTTGACCGCGACCGCATACAACTTCTTTGCCGACATGGTGTCGTCGGGCAAAATCCCGGTTAAGAATCTGACCGGCACGCTGTCAATCCTGGGGCAGGCTCTGCAGGCCATGGGCCAGGAAGAGAAAGCTGAGACCATCTACAAGGAGGTCGTGAAGGCCGACCCGGCATCGCCCGACGCGAACGCCGGACTTGCCCGTATCGCGCAAGCCAAGAAGGACTGGAAGAACGCGGTGACGCTGTGGACCACCGTCGAGAACACTGCGGCCGAGTCCGACCCCCTGTGGTATGAGGCGAAGTACAACATCGCGGTGATCTACAACGAGCAAGGCAACACCCAGGGCGCATGCAGCAAGCTGGCGCAGACGCGCGCCGAACATCCCACGCTGGGCTCGCCTGTGATGAAGACACAGTGGGACGCGCTGCAGCGCAAGCTGTGCCTCGATCGCAAGGGCAGCTAGCAGCTCAGATGCTCAAGAAGATTCATCACGTCGGCGTTGTCGTGCCGAGTCTCGACGCGGGCTTGAGCTTCTGGCGCGACACGCTCGGCCTGCATTTCACCAAGAGCGCCACGATTGAAGAGCAGGGCGTAAAAGCCGCGTTGCTCAAAGCCGGCGAGAGCGAGATTGAACTGCTCGAGCCGCTCGATCCCGACAATGCCGTGGGCAAATTCCTCGCGCGGTGCGGCGGCGGCTTGCATCACGTATGCTTCGAGACCGACGACGTCGCACGTGAGCTCGAAGCGGCGCGCGGCAAAGGAATCCAGCTAATCGATCAGAAGCCGCGCCGCGGCCTGGCGGGCATGATCTGCTTCCTGCATCCCAAGGCCACCCGCGGCGTGCTGGTTGAATACGCCCAGCCACCCGGCGAGTAGAGAAAGACATGCCGATCTACGAATACCGATGCACGAAGTGCGACCGCTCGTTCGAGGCGTTCGTGCGCCCCGGCGACGGCGGCGCGCAGTGCCCGCTCTGTCACGGCTCGAAGCTGAAGCGCGAGCTGTCCACGTTCGCGGCGCGCGGCAGTAATGGCGACGGCGCTGCCGCGGCCGCGGATGCGATGGCCAATTCCGGCGCGGCGAACGGCGGCGGATGCGGCGGGGGTGGTTGCGGCGGGGGTGGATGCGGCTGCCACTAGCGCCGTGTTCGTTGTTCGCCCGGTTCAGCTCTCCTTGCGCGCTTCGAATTCTTTTTTTGCCGACGCCAGAAATTCAGGCTGTGCGAGCAAATCGTACGCGGTCATCGCCATCGCCTTCGCCACCCGAATCATCGCATCATAGCCGCGCTTTGAGTCGGCGTGCGCGACGAACGCGTCTTCGTGGCAATTGCCCTCGCCGTGGCGCGAGATCGCGAACGACGGATGAATCGCCGGCATCACGTGACTGACGTCGCCCATGTCGGTGCTGCCGGTGGGCGTGTCTGCCGGGGCTTCGACAGATTTTGCGCCGAGCGCCTCGCTATGCGCGGCGTAACGATGCGCCATGCTGAGATTGTTGATCAGATTCTTGTAACCGCCTTCGACAACGTGTTCGACGCGCGTTCCCGTCGCCATCGCGGCGCCCTCGGCGCATCTGATCACCCGCGCGCCGATTTCATTCGCGTAGCGGCTGGTCCTGGCGCGCGCTAAAAACAGGCACTCGGTGCGCTCCGGGATGATATTAACCGCCTGGCCGCCGTCGGTAATGATGCCGTGGATGCGCGAGCCGTCGCGCAGGTGCAGCCGCATCGCATCGACGCTCTGGAAGGTCTGGATCACGGCGGCCAATGCGCTCGAGCCGTCCCATGGCGCCAGCGCCGCGTGCGCGCCGTGACCATGAAAGGTCAGCTTGAGATGCTGCGTGGCGAGCGCCGGCATCGTGCACGATTCCGTGTCGGTTGGATGCGCCATCATGGCCGCATCGACGCCGCGCAACGCGCCCTTGTCGATCAGGATTATCTTTCCGCCGCCGCCTTCCTCGGCCGGCGTGCCGAGAAAAACGACTCGCCCCGGTAGTTGGCTCGCGATGCTCTTCAAACCGGCGATGGCGCTGAGCGCGGCGCCGGCGATCAGGTTGTGGCCGCATGAATGACCATTGGGCAAGGCGTCGTATTCGGCGAGGATTGCGACCGCGGGACCGCTGGCGCCGAACTCGGCGCGAAACGCGGTCTTGAGTCCACCGACTTCGCGCTCGACCTCGAGCCCCAATTCGGTGGCGGCTTTGGTCAGCAGGCCGGCGGCGAAATGCTCCTGGAACTTGAGCTCGGGATGCTCATGGATTTCGTGGCTGAGCGCGACCGCTTGGTCGCGGTAGTTATCGATTGTGCGACAGATTTCGGCGTGAGCGTCCATCGGTGTGTTCCTCTCGATGCTGAGCAGCATTGTGAATAGCACCGAGCGCGCAAATTATCCAAACTTCGCCGCCGTACGCCCTGCGCCGCCCTGAAACTTTGCCTGCGCGAATTCGTCCAAGATGTGAGAGCATCGGGGAATCAAGAGCCTGGGGAAAACAGACCGGCTTGCCCAACGCAGGATCAAATAGGATCATTACATACGAACGCGTGCCGCTTCGGTGGAGCGCTTGCATCGCGATGACAACGACAACAATTCCGGGTATAGGACGCAGCTTGATTTCCGCGCTCACGGCCGCGGTGATTGGATTGGCGATCGTGATTGGCGGATTCGCGCCCGCCGCGGCGCAGCAGGGCTCATCGATTCCTGCGCCGATCGTGATACCCGGCAGTCAGGGCAGGGAAACCTCGACGCTCGAGCTGCCGTCGATGCCGGCGAAACAGGGCGGTGACTCGCTCAACATCCCGCCGCAGGTTCCGCAAACCGGCCAGGAGTTGGTGCTGCCGATGCGCGAGTTGCGCCAGCAGCCGGGTTACGAGCAGGTCACGGTGACAGTGACCGAACCGAGCGGCACCTACGTCACCGGGCTGCAAAAGGAAGATTTCAAACTCTACATGGACGGGCAGCAGCGCCCGATACAATTCTTTCGCCAGGACCTGAACACTCCCGTCTCGGTCGGCATCCTGGTGGACACTTCGGGCAGCATGACGCCCAAAATTCCGCAGGCGCGGGCCGCGATCGCACAGTTCCTGCGCGATCTGAATGACAAGGACGACGTGTTTCTGTTTGCGTTTTCCAGCCATCCGTTCCTGCTCCAGCCGTTCACGATCAATCACGATCTCGTGATGCGCCGGCTCGCATTGCTGCACGCCTACGGACAGACCGCTTTGTTCGACGTGATCATGCAGGGACTGCAGATGGTGCAACGAGGCCGCTACGACAAAAAAGCGCTGCTCGTCGTCACCGACGGAATGGACAACACCAGCGCCTCGACGGTGAATGACGTCGTCGCCCAGGCGCGGCGAATGGGCGTGCTCGTGTACTCGATCGGAATCGGCGATCCCAACGGGTCCGGTTCCGGGCCTGCCGTCTCGATCGGACCATTCGTGTTCGGCGGCGACGATAGCGAACACGTTGACGCCGAGACCCTGCACACTCTTTCGACCGAAACCGGCGCCAGGACCTACATCATCCGCCAGGCCGGGGACGGAGAGGCTCTGCGTCGCGCGTGCGAGAACATCAGTCTCGAGTTGCGTGAGCAATACACAATAGGATTTCTCGCGCCCGATCCCACTGCGGGCGGATACCGCAGCCTGAGAGTGGACGTTCCCGGCAAATCAGGAGCGGACGTTCGCGTCCGCAAGGGAATCGAAGTCGGCGGGCGCTCGGCGCCGACCGACCTCGATCCGTCGGTCGCCGGCGGACCCTGATCCATCCAGGTCGCCGCTCAGGGCGGCTCGCGCTTATTCGATACAAATGGCGCGACAAATGCGCGATTCGGATCCGGCAGCAGGTTCAGGAATTTCACTTCGGCGAAATCGCCGATGAGCTGGAAACCCGAGAAGGCCGCGTTGTCCACGCGGATCCGCCGGAAGTGCGCGAGTTCGAGCCGCATGAAATGGCACAAAACGGCGCGGATGATGTCGCCGTGCGAGACGAACAGAATCCGCCGGCCGCTATTCGCTCCGACCGCACGGCGCACTGCCTCGACGCCTCGCGATTGCACCTGCCCGATCGTCTCGCCGCCGGGAGTCGGCGCGTCCAGCGGATGATCGCGATAGTTCAGGTAATCGGCATCCTCGACCAAATCGTCGTACACCATCCCTTCCCATCGCCCGTACAGGACTTCGGACAGTTGTGGGTCCTCGGTAACCGGGATGTCGCCGACGCCGGCAGCGATTATCTCCGCCGACTGCCGCGCACGCGCCAGCGGACTCGTGACGATCAACTCGGGCTTTATCAGGCGAGCGAAGGGAATCGCAGCTTGCACCTGCGCGCGTCCGTGCTTATCGAGTTCGATTGGATTTCGGCCCATCACGCGGCCTTCGCGGTTCCATGCGGTCTCGCCATGGCGCATCAAAAGCGCGATTCCCCTCATCCCGGTTGCACCCTTCAGTTTATCCGCGACGTAAAACGGTCCCAGCGCCATCCAAATTGCCTCGGTGATGAAATTCAGCCCCAAAAAAAGGCGGCGGGACCTCGCCCATGAGCGCCCGCCGCAATCAAACCGGATTTTCGACCGTGCCTGCCGGCGCGTGAGTGTTATCGCGCCGACGCTGCCGCGCTCGTATGCGCTGTTTGTTCCGCATGCGCGGCTCCGTTGGCAGTCGCACCCAGACCGCAGAACGCTTCGTAATCGATAAGCGTGGTTTGGCTGGGATGCTCGCTGCAGACGGGGCACTTCGGATCTTTGCGGATCTTCAGAATTCGCACGTAGTCCTTGTCCGACAGCGTGTCGAAGTAAACCATCCTGCCGATGAGCGGAGACCCCGCGCCAATTATCAACTTGATGGCCTCGAGCGCTTCGATCGATCCGATCAATCCCGGAAGCGCGCCGAGCACGCCGGCTTCCGCGCACGACGGCGCCATGTCCGGCGGCGCCGGCTGGGGATACAGGCATCGGTAGCACGGTCCGCCTTTGGCCGGGTAGAAAACCGTCGTGTTGCCTTCGAAGCGGAAAATCGCGCCGTCCACCAGCGGCTTCTTTGAGAATACGCACGCGTCGTTGATCAAATATCGAGTCGGGAAATTGTCGCCGCAGTTCACGACCACGTCGTAATCCTTGATGATGTCCATCGCGTTGTCGGACGTAAGCCGCACGTCGTGACGAATCACCTTGACGCCCGGATTCAGCGCGTTGATTGCCTTTTGCGCCGATTCGGTCTTTGGCATCCCGACGCGATCGGTCGTGTGGATGATCTGCCGCTGAAGATTGGACAGATCGACCACGTCGAAATCCACCAGGCCTATCGTGCCGACTCCCGCCGCCGCGAGGTACAGCGCCGACGGCGAGCCGAGCGCGCCCGCGCCAAGCAGCAGCACTTTGGCGTCGAGCAGTTTTGCCTGTCCCTTCTCACCGACCTCGGGAATTACGAAGTGGCGCGAATAGCGGGTCAACTCCCCGGCTGTAAACGCGCGATCCGCCACCCACGGCAAGCCGCGATCCTTCCACGCGCCGAAGCCGCCCGTCATGTTGTACACGTTTTCGTAACCGAGTTCGCGGATCGTTCGCGCCGCCAGCAGCGAGCGTGTGCCCGACTCACACTGCACAATGATCGGGGTCTTGCGATCGGGGACTTTCTCCTCGATTCTGAGTTCCAGGAAACTGCGGGGAATCGAGACCGCCTGCGCAATGTGTCCCCGCCGCCACTCGTCGCTCTCGCGTACGTCAACCAGCACGGTGCCGGGCTTTTCGATCATCCGGCGCGCTTCGTCGATATCGATCTGCTTAATTGTCGAGCGTGCTTCGTCGAGGATATTCTTCGAAGTTTTCGCCATAAATTCAGCCGGCGGCATGCGACGGAGCCTCGGCCAGCGGGCGCCGCTTGGTGAATTTAATCGCCGCATTGTCGATGTTGATCGAGCACAGCGAGCCGCACATCGTGCAGACGTTGGAACCCGCCGCCTCGCTTTCTTCCTTGTAGCGGCGCGCCTTGTCGGGGTCCATCGCCATCGCGTACATCCCTTCCCAGTTGAGCGCCTTGCGGTATCGCGACATCTGATCGTTCCAGACTTTCGCCGCGCGCACTCCCTTGACCAAGTCGCCCGAGTGAGCCGCGATTCGCGTCGCGATCACTCCTTCGCGCACGTCGTCGATATCGGGCAGCCGCAAATGCTCGGCGGGCGTCACGTAGCACAGGAAATCGGTTCCCGCCGCCGACGCGATCGCTCCGCCAATCGCACCGGTGATGTGATCGTAGCCCGGCGCGACGTCGCAGGTGAGCGGCCCGAGCACATAAAACGGCGCGCCCCCGCAGACTCGCTTCTCGAGTTTCACGTTGGCTTCGATTTGATCGAGCGGCACATGGCCGGGACCCTCGATCATCACCTGCACGCCCATCGCCCGGGCGCGCTCGGTCAATTCCCCCATCAGCAGCAACTCCGCGATTTGCCCGCGATCGGTCGCGTCGCCGGTGGCGCCTGGCCGCAGCCCGTCGCCGATCGATATCGTCACGTCATGCTCGCGCAGCACCGCGCAGACTTCGTCGAAGTGCTCATACAGCGGATTCTCGTTGCCGGTCCGATCGATCCATGCCGCCAGCATCGCTCCGCCGCGCGACACGATGCCTTCGATTCGCCGATGCCCGCGCAGCCGCTTCACGCTCTCGCGCGTGACCCCGCAATGCAGCGTCATGTAATCGACGCCCTGGCGCGCCTGCCGCTCGATTACGTCCAGAAAGAACTCGGCCTCCATCTCCATGATCGTGCGCTCGGAGCCGAGCTGGTAGATGGGCACGGTGCCCAGGATCACGGTGCATCGCGACAGAATCTCCGCGCGTATTTTGTCGAGGTCGGTGCCCGTCGAAAGATCCATCACCGAGTCGGCGCCGTAGCGGATCGCGGTGTAAAGTTTTTCGATTTCCTCTTCGATCAGCTGATGGAAGTTCGAGGCGCCGATGTTGGCGTTGACCTTGGTGCGCAGGCCTTTGCCGATTCCGATTGCTCTGAAATCGTGATGGATATTGTGCGGAATCACGACCTCGCCGGTCGCGACCAGCGCGCGAATGTCTTCGACGGCGAAACCTTCGTCCTCGGCAACTTCGGTCATCTGCCGGGTGATTATTTGCTTGCGGGCGGCCTCAATCTGCGTCATCGCGTCACCTCCGCGGCCGGCACGACGCTCCGGCCCTGAATCCTTAAGTATAGCTCAATCCTCGCCGTACTCGATGCCGTTCTTGTCGCATAGCGCGCGCAGTTCCCGGATCATCCGCTCCGAGCGCGCCAGGTGCGCCACTGCGATAACATTGGCCAGCACCACCAGCGTCAGCGCTCCCGTTGCCCAGTACATGTGGCTAATCACGTCGCCGCCGTGAACTACGCCCACGCCGTTCGCGTAGGCGATGAACAAACC
Source organism: Binatus soli (SeqCode) (assembly GCF_050015535.1). NCBI lineage: Bacteria > Candidatus Binatota > Binatia (SeqCode) > Binatales (SeqCode) > Binataceae (SeqCode) > Binatus (SeqCode) > Binatus soli (SeqCode). The sequence goes on from NZ_JBEKBF010000006.1 coordinate 143,733, forward strand.
GATCAGACTCGCCACGGTCAGGCCGATAGTCACTCGGGTCATCCGGCTACTTGCCGCTGCGCGCCGGATGCCGGTCGATCACCGTAAGATCGTCAATATGGTCCGGCGCTTCCGCGTAATGCTTGGCCGCCTCGCGATCGGTGAAGGTCTTCATCTCTGGACGCTGCGGATCGTAAACCGCGGCATCCTGTTCGCGGTACCACGCCAACATCTCGTCCATATTGCCGTCGCGGCCTTTCTCGGCCAGCACGCGCGACCGATGCATCAGCAGTTCCTTGGGCTCGACGAAATCCTTGCGGTCGAAACCCCAGATGCGCGGATGAACGTAGGTGTCCATCCGAATCGCGTCGCACGGACATGCCTCGACGCACAGCCCGCAGTAAATGCATCGGAGCGTGTCGATCTCGTAGCGCACCGGAAATTTTTCAACATGCGGATCGGGCGATTCGCCCGCTTCTATATAGATGCATTGCGCCGGACACGCGGTCGCGCACAAAAAACACGCGGTGCATCGCACCGAGGAATCTTCGCGCAGCGTCAGGCGATGGCTGCCGCGAAAATTGTCGGAATAACGCTTGCGCTCCTCCGGATATTGAGTCGTCGAGGTCGCGTTAACGCCGCGCTTCATGCCGAACAGATGGGCGGTATGGAGCCCGAGGTTGCGAAAAAAGTGGTAGTTGGTGATCGCAAGACCTCGTAGGATTTCGGGGATATAAATCCGCTCCCATAAGGTCATTTGTTCGCTTCTCTGCATCTCTAAACCAGCGCCAAAGCCATTGTCTGAACGGGGGTTGCTGCGTTTGCCGGATGGCTCGCCGGACTCCGAAGCTAAACTATAGGGAGTCCTCGGAATTGCAGTCAAGTTAGACGGACGATCCAACCGGACGGCTCTCCTTTCGCCACCGCGCCAGTTCGATTAAACATTGCACGCCATGGTTTCTCCCGGCACCTCCCCTGAGCCCGTGCGCTCGATCACCGCAGCCGAGGCGGCGCACACCATCCTCGCGAGCTTTCTTGGCTGGGCGCTCGACGCCTTCGATTTCTTCATCCTGATTTTCGTCATGCCCGCCGTCGCCAAAGAGTTCCATCGCCCCATCTCGCACATCGCGTTTACGATCACCGCGACGCTCGCACTGCGTCCGCTCGGCGCGCTCGTGTTCGGCTGGATAGCCGACCGTTACGGGCGCCGTGTTCCGTTGATGGTCGATGTCATCTTCTATTCCGTCGTCGAAGTGGCCAGCGGCCTTGCCCCGAGCTACGGATGGTTCCTGGCAATGCGCGCGCTGTACGGAATCGGGATGGGCGGCGAATGGGGCGTGGGCGCGTCGCTCGCGATGGAGGCGGTGTCGCCCCGATTGCGCGGACTTTTTTCCGGCCTGCTGCAGGAGGGTTACGCGGTCGGCTACCTGCTCGCCGCAGCCGCGTTCTTCTTCGTCTTCCCGCACTATGGATGGCGTGCGATGTTCTTTCTCGGCGGCGCGCCCGCCCTGCTGACGATCTACATCCGCGCCCGGGTGCCCGAGTCGGAGGCATGGCAACGCACGCGCCCCGACATGGCGCAGATTCGCCATGCAATTCGCGCCAACTGGAAGTTGTTCCTCTACCTATGCGTGCTGATGACGATGATGAATTTCGCGTCGCACGGCACCCAGGACATGTATCCGACCTTCCTCGAAAAGCAGCGCGGCTTCGACACCCGCACGGTGGCGACGATCGCGCTCATCTATAATGTGGGCGCGCTGCTCGGCGGCCTGACCTTTGGCTACTTGTCCGACCACATGGGGCGGCGTCGCACGATGGCGACCGCGGTGGTATGCGCCGGCCTGGTCATACCGCTGTGGATCTATCCGGGCACGCTCACGGTCCTGACGCTTGGCGCGTTTCTCATGCAGTTCATGGTGCAGGGCGCATGGGGCGTGATCCCGGCGCATCTGACCGAGCTCTCGCCGCCGGAAGTTCGCGGTCTGTTCTCGGGCCTCGCCTATCAAATCGGAGTGTTGCTCGCGTCGGGCGTCGCCGTCAGTGAAGCCTTGCTCGCCGAACGATTCGGCTACGCCGCGACGCTGGCCGGCGTCGCCGCAATCGTGATGGTCTTGGCGACCGTGGTCATCTTGCTCGGCAGCGAGCGCATGGGCCGCGACCTCCATTCCGGCGCTGCCTGAAGCCGCCCGCCGCGCCCGAAATTAGACTGCCCTTCTTCCCGCGCCCCAGTTAGGATGAACTATTCAGCCTGCCCCCGGCAGATGTAGCGTGCTATGCGTACTCTATGGTCAACCGCCAGGATATCCCGTACTCACTGGGGTCGCCCGAAATCAGGCGACCTCCGCTTCCCGCGGAATTAATTTTTGACGGAACGAAGCTAGCCATAGAGCGCAGCCGTCCCAAAACCGCTACGGATGGTATGAATTGCTCTTTTCAGCTCGTTTCGATCAGTCAGAATCGGGCCCGTCGCAGTCTTCCGGTCGCCAAACTCAACCAATACCCAATGTTCTATGCGCTAAGTCCACCCGCGGCGCCAAACATGCCGCGGGCTTTTCCTTCTTTGAGGCCGCAAACCCATGCCTGAACCCTGGCGCTTCGAAAAAATCACTCTCAAGAGTGGACTTGCGATGCGAATCGCCCGCGCCGGCGCAGGTCCGCCGATCATCATGATGCACGGGTTTCCGGAATGCTGGTACTCGTGGCGCCATCAGATGCGCGCGCTTTGCGACCGCTTCGATTGCGTCGCACCCGAGATGCGCGGTTACGGCGAATCCGACGCGCCCGTCGGGGTCGCGAACTACACGCTCGACAAGCTGGTCGGCGATGTCGCCGATCTGATCGAGGCGCTCGGCCATCGGCGCGCCACTGTAGTCGGCCACGATTGGGGCGGCGCCGTAGCCTGGGCGACCGCGATGATGCGTCCCGACGTTGTCGAGCGGCTCATCGTCATGAACTGCCCTCATCTCGAGCGGATGAGTCACGCGCTGCGGCGCAATCCGCGCCAGATGCTGCGCAGCTGGTACATACTTTTCTTTCAGATCCCCCGCCTTCCCGAGTGGCTGTTACGGCGGCGCAACTATGAAGCGCTTGTGAACGCGCTGCGCAACGGTACGCTTCAGAAAAACGTCTTCAGCGAAAGCGATCTCGACTACTTCCGCGCCGCGTTTCGCAATCCCTATTCACTGACCGCCGCGATCAACTACTATCGCGCGAGCTTCCGCACCGGCTTCATGGCCAGGCCCGGCTCCAACCCCTGGATCGACCGGAAGATCTCGGCGCCCACGCTTTTGATCTGGGGCGAGAATGATTTCGCACTCGGGAAGGAACTGACCTACGGGATGGAGGGGCTGTTCACCGGTCCATTTGAGATCAAGTACATCGCCGACTCCGGCCATTGGGTGCAGAATGAAAAACCCGAGCTGGTGAATCAGTACGTCCGCAATTTCCTCGATGGCGGCCGCTAGGCGAGGGTTCCGCCTCCCAGCTCGCTTTTCCCCGGCAGTCGCCGCGCGCGACAACGGAGCGCGGCCTTAACGGTGGGTGCAGGGGTCACCCCTGCCTTTACACCGCTTCGCCCCGTGCTTATCCTTATTTCAGGATCGAAACGCCTTGGACGCCGCCTTTCTCACCGATCCCGGTCAAAATCCCGGATGGTCGTCTGTATAGGAGCTTCCCGGCAAACTCAGAAGGAGGGGCTTTTATGCCCACTAAATTGTATGTAGGCAACCTTGCCTACGCGGTTACGCAGGAAGACCTGGCGGAACTCTTTGCGCAGGCGGGAAAGGTCGAGAGCGCGGTCGTCGTGACCGATAAATTCTCGGGGCAGTCGCGCGGCTTCGGTTTCGTCGAGATGGCGGAGGCGGCCGACGCGACCAAGGCAATCCAGACACTTAATGACACCGACCTGAAGGGCCGAAAGATTAAGATTGACGAGGCTCGCGCCAGCACCGGTGGCCCGCGCGGCGGTGGCGGCGGTGGCGGAGATCGCCGGCGTGGCGGCAGAGAGGGCGGCGGCGGTGGTGGCGGCAGAGAGGGCGGTGGCGGCGGCGGAAATCGCAGCCGCTGGTAGAATTTCGCGTCGCGTATCGCGATTCGACTTATAGCCAGTGAAATAATGAAAAGTTGATTAGTTGAATTGGCGGCGTGGTCGGAGCAAATAGCTCCTGCCGCGCCGCTCTGTTTTCCCACTTCTCACTCACGCATCGAACTGGCTGCGAGCCCCTTCCACACGATTGCTCTTCTGCTATCGTTATGCGCCGACAACGGAACCGAGCCGACCCCAAAACAAGAAACTCTGGATGAATCTGATCGAATGAGAAAAGCAATACTCTCGGTTGCGGCGGCCGCCGTCGCGCTCGCGTCCACGTTCGCTATCCCGCCGAGCGCGTCATCCGCCGACACCGCCGACACCGTACCTTCTGGAACGCTGCGCAACGTCGCCGGCATCGTGACCCACCGCGACGGGCGCGTCGTGCAGGTCGGCACCGCATTTTTCGTCGCCGTGCCGAGCGCGGTATTCCCCGGCCGGTCGTTCGTTTACCTGGTGACCGCACACCACAATCTGCTCGACGATGGCGGCAATCCACGTGCCGGTCTCTTGCTCACGCTCGAGGACGCCAAGACAGGTGCGATGCGCGAGGAGCCGCTGCCGCTTGAAAACCGCTGGGTGCTCGATCCGCAGGAAGAAAAGGCCGACGTCGCCGCGGTTCCGTTCACTCCCCAAAACGCGAGCATCGCGCCCATCGCGCTTGGCTCTCTGCTCGGCAGCGACGATCCGCTCGCCCGGCCCGAAACCGGCGCGCAGGTGTACTACCTGACCGCCGCGACCGTGGGCGTCAACCGCCATCGCTTCGAGGCGCTCGCTCGTTTCGGCCACGTCTCCGTTGCGGCGCCCGCCGACACCGAAGTTATCGGCGCCGGCTTGCAGCAACTCAGCTATCTTGACGGCGGCGGGGCGCCCGGATTTTCCAGCGGCGCCCCGGTCTTCGTCAGCGCCGGGCTTCGCTTTGCGCTATGGGGAATTCTCGAGGCCAACACTTCTCTCAACACCGATCCGGTTTTTTCCGGTCTGGCCGGCGTTCTCCCGGCCAGGTACGTTGCCGATACTGTCAAGGCGATGGGTGTGGTGCAGGACAAAGGGCTGCGCGGCGCCAAGATACCCGAGTGATTTGGGGCGCGCGATGCGGATTGATTCGTACGCCCCATCTCCAGCTATAATGTCGGGCGCTGTCAGTTGATATAGTTGAATACTTGATTTCGCATTGATACGCAGATAGCAGGAATAGTTCGGGCTCCGCGCACAGGAACCCAACCTGACCCGGTAAAATACTCCCCGGTAGCTCAGTCGGTAGAGCGGACGGCTGTTAACCGTCATGTCGCTGGTTCGAATCCGGCCCGGGGAGCCAAGTTAGGATTCCGCCCCCCCCGCCCATCTCTCCCTCGGGAGACTTGTGCGTAACCTGATCGAGCCTTCTGTTTCCTCGCCCTGTTAGGGCGAGGGATGAAGGGGAGAGTGAAAAGTCCTTATACAGCGCGCGATTTTTTTCGCGCGCGATTCAGGATTCTGCCAACACATGACAGAAAAGCCCCTCCAGTTGCATTTCCTCGCGTCGCGCAAGATTACGAAACCGTAAGGTTATGCAACCAGACGATCGCATCATTCGTATCCGATGGTGAATACGATCGTCGAGGTGTGAAGATGAATTCAAAACAAACGGCCACAGTGAGCGCCGGGAGAACCTTGCGAACCGCGATTATCGCGCTTGCCGGCGCATTCGCTCTGACGACGATGACTGGTTGCTTTGCCAGTCCTCGCGCAAACGACACGCTTGCCGGTGCTGCAATCGGCGCCGGCGGCGGAGCGCTGATTGGCGGCGCTGAAGGGTCACCGCTAGCCGGTGCGGTTATTGGCGGTCTCGGCGGTGGCGCAGTCGGCTACATTGTCGGCAGCGAGATGCAGAATCGTGGGTACAACCGCGGATACTACCCCGGCGGATTCTGATCGCCGCCTGGCGCCGCCGCGCCAGTTCCCCGCGTCGAGTTGAATGCGCGCGTTGAAATCGTGAACCGCGCGCGCATCCGTCATGTTCGAATCCGGCCCGGCGAGCCATTCCAAAAGTTCGTAAGTAGAACCCGCTGCGGCCATCTTTCTGCGACGCTCCGGATGACTTGCGCCTCGGTTTCAACTATTTTCCCGACCACATGCTGAAACGTAGCGCTGACGAGGACCGCATCGTGAACGCCCCAGCCCCGATTCTCCGATTCCTTGGCGCTGCCGGCACGGTCACGGGCAGCAAGTTTCTGCTGACGGTCGGAGGCCATCGCGTACTTGTCGATTGCGGCTTGTTCCAGGGGCTCAAGCAGCTCCGCTTGATGAACTGGCAGCCGTTGCCCGTCGATGTGCACGGCATCGACGCCGTTCTGCTGACGCACGCGCACCTTCAAATGCTTCCGCAGGCGTGAAGCTGTACAAGAGCGTCGGCGACACTGTCATGCGGGGCGAGCCGATTTTCGAGATTCACGCCGAAAGCGATTCTCAGCTTCAGGCCGCGCTCGAATACAGCAACTCCGTGCGCCACCTGGTCCGCTACGACGAAGATCCTTAACCTGCCATCTGGAGATGAGATGTGACTCGGGTCATAGCCATTACTTGTGTGACAGATGCGAAACGGAGGTGCTTTGTAATATGGTCTGCACCGGCACGCTCGAATGCTGCGGGGAGCCGATGAAGATCAGGGAAGCGAAGCTGTCCCTGCCATCGTCAGATTAAATTTGATGGCGAACGAGGTTCCAGAGCGCCAGATTCCCAGCCAAGAGGCAGCCGTTGGCGGTTCTGTCCTCGATGTGAATCGCCTCACTGTCAGCTTCGACCACACGGTGATCCTCGCGGACCTCAGTTTCACCGTCGCCCGCGGGGCTTCGCTTGCTGTAATTGGTCCGAACGGCGCCGGCAAAACGGTGCTGTTCCGGGCGCTCATTGGCGCGATTGCGCACGAAGGGACGATCCGCTGGGCGCCGGGCACACGGTTCGGCTACGTGCCGCAGAAACTCGATATCGAGCGCGATCTTCCGATAACCGGACGAGATCTCCTGCGCGCCAAGTTAACGATCGCACGCGCGCGAAAGGAAGATGCACTTCGTGCTCTGGAGCGCGTGGATCTGCGGGAAGAGGTGTTGGTTAAACCGATCGGAAGCATGTCGGGAGGCCAGTTTCAGCGCCTCCTGGTCGCGTTTGCGTTGATCGGGAAGCCCGACGTCCTCCTGCTCGACGAACCGGCGGCGGGTGTCGATGTTCCTGGCCAGGAAGCGCTGAATGCAGCACTTCGCCGACTCCAGCAAGAAGAGGCGATTACGACCCTTCTCATCTCGCATGACCTGAGCGTCGTGTACCACTACGCCTCCACCGTTTTGTGCCTCGCACGGCAACAAGCCTACTTGGGAGCGCCCCAAGCGGTTCTCACGCCCGAGCGGTTGTCGGAAGTCTACGGTACGCCAATCAGCTTTCACTTCCACGATGACCATGGACGCTAGGGCGCTGATTGTGTGCGCCGCAATGTCAGTTGCGGCCGGGCTCGTGGGCTGCTTCGCCGTGATGCGACGGATGACGTTGGCCGCTGACGCCTTCTCTCACGTCGCTTTGCCGGGAATCGGGCTGGCTCTCGTCCTCAGACTCAACCCGCTGCTCGGTGCGCTGGCCGCGCTGCTGGCGGGCGCCGTTTTGATTTGGGCGATTGAGGGCAAGACCAAACTATCGACCGAAGCGATCACGGGAGTCGTGTTTTCAGTCGCGCTTGCCATCGGCAGCCTCACTGCTACCGGCGAAGAACTTATCGACGCCTTATTCGGGACGCCGGGCAGTGTGACGACCGCGGAGACATTGTTCGGTCTGGTCGCCGGCCTTGCGGTGGCTTGTTTCATTTTCAAGGCGCGAGATCGTCTCGTAGTGTCATTGGTCTCGAACGAGGTAGCGATCGCTTCGGGCATTGGCGTCAGGAGCCTGGACCTCGCGTTTCTGGTCGCCTTCGCAGTGACCGTCGCGCTGGGAATGCGTTATCTCGGGGTGCTGCTCATGGGCTCCCTCATCATCATCCCGGCAACCGTTGCCAAGCGTCTCGCGACAAGCATCGACGCCATGTTCGCGATTGCAATCGGAGCTGCGCTCGCCTCCACGCTTCTGGGCAGTTGGATAGCTGTTTTGACGCACCGTCCTTCCGGCCCGGTCATCGTAGCCGTGGCCGGCGGGCTGTTCTTCCTGAGTCTGCTCAAATCATGATGGCTCGCCGGTCCTCTGTGGATAGACATTGATTTGGCTTGCGGCTGCCGGCGCGGACTTTTAGCCTTAGGGTCGTCGTTGTCTCGTGTCATCTCGCGAGGATGGGGGCGCGTTGGATAAGATGAAGCCGCGCGAGTCGATTGCCCGAGCCGTGGCCTGGTTGGCTGCTCTTCGAGGACAGGTTGCGCTCGGGCGGCGCGGCGAGCGTGCTGCTGAACGGCATCTGCGGCGCAATGGCTACCGGATCGTCGCGAGGAATTTTCGCGCCGCCGGAGCGGAAATAGATCTCGTCGCAATGGACGGCGAGACTCTGGTCTTCGTCGAGGTGAAGACGCGCCGCAGCCGCGCGGCGGGTGCGCCCGAAGAGGCGGTCGATGAGCGCAAGCAAAAGCGGATGCGCCGCGCGGCGGAAGTGTTTGCGAGGCGCTATCGCGCGGACGACAGCGAGATGCGCTTTGACATCGTGGCGGTTGACGCGTCGGGCAAGCGGCTGGAAATTGAACTGTTGAGGAACGCATTCTGAATGCTGGATATCAAGCTGATTCGTGAACGCCCCGATTTTGTAAAAGGCGAACTAGCCAAGCGGGGGATCGACCCCGCGGAAGTCGATCGACTACTCGAAGCTGACCAGAAGCGTCGCAAGCTTCAGGACACAGTCGATCGGCTGCGAGCCCTACGCAAACTGCGCGCAAGGGAAGTCGGCAAGCTACCGCCAGACGAGCGCTCGGCCGTGATCGCGAAGATACGAGCAGAAGAAGCGGATGAAGAGAAGCTGACTAAACTTTTCACAGACCCCGCTGGCGTAGCGACTACCGGCAACCCCTCGTTGGAATTGGCCATGCAGCTGGGGCTCGCCGAGCGGAAGGTTGAGGAGTTGGCGCTTACTATGCCCAACATCCCGCGGCCGTATGTCGTCGTCGGCGCCAGCGAGGCCGACAACCGTGTAATCAGAACCGAGGGAACACGGATAGAGTTCACCGCGTTCAAGCCGCTCCCGCATTGGGAACTCGGCGAGAATCTTGGAATCATCGATTTCGATCGCGGAGTAAAACTCTCGGGCACGCGTTTCTATGTCTTGAGCGGCGCGGGCGCAAGGCTCGAGCGCGCGCTGATAACGTGGATGCTCGACGTCAAGCAGGAGCAGGGCTACCTCGAGATAATCCCGCCGCTGATGGTGACTCGCGAGACGGCCACGAGCACCGGGCATCTCCCAAAGAACGCGGACACGATGTACCACGACGAAGAGGATGACTTCTGGTTCATCCCGACCGCCGAGGTTCCGCTGACCAGCCTCCATCGCGACGAAACTCTCGACGAAAATCGCCTGCCAATTTACCTGACCGCATATACGCCGTGCTTCAGGCGCGAGAAGATGTCGGCCGGGCGCGACGTGCGCGGCATCAAGCGCGGGCATCAGTTCGACAAGGTCGAGATGGTCAAGCTGGTTCGCCCGGAAACGTCGGACGATGAATTTCACAAGATGGTGAACGATGCCTCGGAGATATGCCGGCGGCTGAAAATTCCGTTTCGCGTCGTCGAACTGTGCACGGCCGATCTGAGTTTCGCGAGCGCGGTCACTTATGATCTGGAAATGTGGGCGCCGGGATGTGCTGAATGGCTCGAGGTCAGTTCCATTTCCAACTGCACGGACTTTCAGGCACGCCGCGCGAAGATTCGTTTCAAAACCAAGGGCGGCAAGCCCGAGTTGCTCCACACCCTCAATGGTTCAGGGCTGGCGTTGCCGCGGACTCTGATCGCGGTGCTGGAAAACTACCAGAACGAGGACGGCAGCGTGACGATTCCCGAGGTCTTGCGGCCTTATATGGGCGGAGTGGAACGGATAACGAAAAATTAAATGCGGAACCCACCGTGGGTTCCGCACCTCCTTGGGCAGGGGGCAGCCCCTGCCGCTTTCGCCGAAGATTCGCGGGTTCATTGCGATTTTCAGCCTCCGTAACATTCCCGCAACATTCGATGCGTATGATTGTGACGACGGTCAGTCCGGTCGCGATGTAGTGATCGGCTCCCGATGTGAGTGCGGTAAAAAATTCTGAAGGAAGAGTTCGCTTGTCCGAATTAGAAGGTTCGATGGCCGACAGCATTCCGGCGGTCCGACACGAGCGCGCGAGGGCGCCCGTGCAGGTGCGTCTGTTCGGCGATCGAATTTTCAACACCGCGACATTTATTCTTGCGCTGTCGATTCTCGCGTTGCTGTTCGGACTTGCGGTTGCGCTGATTGCCGACAGCTTTCCTGCGATTCGGGCGTTTGGTCTGCATTTTTTCATCAGCGCAGATTGGGATCCGGTTAATGAACAATACGGCGCGCTGCCGTTCATCTACGGGACGTTCGTTTCGTCGTTCATCGCGTTGGCACTCGCGGTGCCGCTAAGTCTCGGCGTCGCGCTGTGCCTGAGCGAGATGGCGCCCGACTGGTTAAGCCATCGGCTGGGCTTCCTGGTCGATCTTCTGGCCGCAATTCCCAGCGTCGTGTACGGCCTGTGGGCCGTGTTCGTGATGGGTCCGTGGATTCGCGACCACGTCGAGCCGCCGTTGGCGCATTGGTTCGGCTGGCTGCCGTTGTTCCAGGGGCCCAAGGTGGCAGTCGGGATGCTTTCGGCGGGGATAATCCTCGCGATCATGATCATCCCGTACATTTCGTCGGTTTGCACCGACGTCTTTCGCGTCGTGCCGCATACGCAGCGCGAGGCCGCGCTCGCGCTTGGCGCGACCAAGTGGGAGATGGTCAAGACGGCGGTGATCCCGTACGGCATGACGGGCGTCATTGGCGCGATAATCCTGGGGCTGGGCCGCGCACTCGGCGAGACGATCGCGGTGGCGATGGTAATCGGCAACTCGGCGCAGATTTCCGCGTCGCTGTTCAAGCCGGCGGCGACGCTTGCCAGCGTAATCGCCAACGAATTCGCGGAAGCCACCTCCGACCTGTATGTCGCCGCGCTAATCGAACTGGGACTGGTGCTGCTGATTCTCGGAATCGTGCTCAACGTCGTGGCGCGCGCGCTGGTGCTCGTCGTGCAGCAGCGCCGCTATCGGGAGACGGGCAAGTAATGGCGGCCGGCGTCAGCAATCTTCACGGCGAGACCAGCTATCGCTATCGCAAGTTCAAGAGCGATTCGATGATGGCGATCACGGTCGGCGCGACCATCCTGACGCTGATCCCGCTGTTCCTGGTGCTTGGCTATCTGCTCACCAAGGGTGTCGCGAGTCTGAACTGGGCGTTCTTCACGCACATGCCCGCGCCGGTCGGCGAAGCGGGCGGCGGGATGGCCAACGCGATCGTCGGCACGCTGGAAGTGGTGGGGATCGCGTGCCTGATTGGGGTGCCGATCGGGGTTGGCGCGGGTCTCTACCTGGCGGCGAATCGCGCGAGCCAGTTCACCAACTGGGTGCGTTTCTCGGCCGACGTCCTGATGGGTGTGCCGTCGATCGTGGTGGGAATCTTTGCCTACGCGGTGATCGTGCGTCCGTTCGGCGGGTTCTCGACGCTGGCCGGTTCCGTCGCGCTGGCGGCGATCATGATTCCGCTGGTCACGCGCACCACCGAAGAGATGGTGCTGCTGGTGCCGCCCGAACTGCGCGAGGCGTCGCTGGCGCTGGGCGTGCCGCATTGGCGCACGACGCTGTCGGTGGTCGCGCGCACGGCGCTGTCGGGAATCACCACCGGCGTCATCCTGGCGGTGGCCCGAGTCTCGGGCGAGACGGCGCCGCTGCTGTTTACGGCGTTCGGCAACCGGTTCTGGTCAACTTCGCTGTTTCATCCGATCAACACGCTGACGGTTCAGGTTTACACTTATGCCATTTCGCCCTTCGCCGACTGGCAGCGGCAGGCGTGGGCGGGCGCGCTGGTGCTGACGGGCATAATTCTCGCGCTCGAGCTGGGCGTGCGATGGGTGACGGGCGGGGCGGCGAAAGCGCCAAGGTAGCCATGGCTGAAAAGCTGGTCGTCAAAAATCTCAACGCGTACTTCCACAAGAATCGCGCGCTTCACGATGTCAGCCTTTCCTTCGAGCAAGACCGCATCGCCGCGATCATCGGACCGTCGGGATGCGGCAAATCGACGCTGGTGCGATGTCTCAACCGGATGCATGAGGTGGTGCCCGGCGCGACCGCGACCGGCGAGGTGCTGCTCGACGGAAACAACATCTACGCCGACGGCGTCGATCCGGTGCAGGTGCGGCGGCGGATAGGGATGGTTTTCCAGAAGCCGACTCCCTTTCCAACCATGTCGATCGAGGACAACGTCGCGGCGGGGCTGACCCTCAACGGGGTGCAGATAAGCCACGCCGAGCGCCATGAGGTAATCGAGCGAAGCCTGCGCCAGGCGGCGCTTTGGGAAGAGGTGAAAGATCGCCTGCGGCGGCCGGGCGGCAGTTTGTCGGGCGGACAGCAGCAGCGCCTGTGCGTGGCGCGCGCGCTGGCGGTTCAGCCCGAGGTGCTGTTGATGGACGAGCCATGCTCCGCACTCGATCCGATCTCGACCGCGCGCATCGAAGAACTATTGCTGGAACTTAAGTCGGCGTACACTATCGTTATCGTGACCCATAACATGCAGCAAGCCGCCCGCTGCTCCGACATGACCGCCTTCATGTACACCGGCGACCTGGTCGAATATGGCGAGACCAAGCAGATATTCACGAACCCCACCCGGCGCGAGACTGAAGACTATATCACCGGGCGATTCGGCTGATATCGGGGAAGAGTAGAATGGATAGCACCCAGCCGCAGCATACCAACAGGCAGTACGAAGAGGATTTGCGCGGCTTGCGCGCCGGTCTGCTCAAGATGGGCGGATTGGTGGAGCGTCAAATCGCCGAGGCGGTCGATGCACTGGTTAATCGCGACAGCGAGCACGCCCGCGAGGTGATCGCGCGCGACGAAGAAGTAAATCGGATGGACAACGATATCGACGAGCAGTGTATCCGGCTGCTCGCGCTGCATCAGCCCACCGCCAGCGATCTGCGCTTCATCACCACGGGACTGAAGATCACGACCGACCTGGAACGAATCGGCGACAACGCGGTCAACATCTGCGAGCGCACGCTGGAACTGAACGAAGTTCCGCAGCTCAAGCCCTACATAGACTTGCCGCGGATGGCGGAGATCGCGCAGTCGATGGTCAGGGACAGTATCGACGCGTTCATGCGCGACGACACCGACCTCGCCGACCAGGTGATCGCGCGCGACGACGAAGTCGATCTGCTCAACTACCAGGTCTATCGCGAGCTGCTCAGCTACATGGCCGAGGATCCGCACACGATCGGGTCCGCGACGCGGCTGCTGTTCATTTCCAAGTATCTCGAGCGTATCGCCGATCACGCGACCAACATCGCCGAAATGGTGACGTTCATGGTCAAGGGCAAAATGATCCGTCACGACGAAACCAGGAAGCGGGCAACTTGATTGACAAGGTGGAGGAGGTGAAGCGATGAATCAAACAAGCCAGGCCACGAACGCGGTCTCCGAGGCGCAACGCGGAGTCCGCTACCGCGTGCTGATCGTTGAAGACGATGCCGATATTCGCGAACTGATCCGCTACAACCTCGCCCAGGAGGGTCTCATCGTCGAGGAGGCGGCCGACGGGGCGCAGGCGCTCGAGCGCGTCAAGCGCCGCGTGCCCGATCTGATGGTGCTCGATCTGATGCTGCCGGGGATGCCGGGGCTGCAGGTCTGCCGGCAGATGCGCGCCGAGCGCGAGACCGCGCATCTTCCGATACTCATCGTCACCGCCAAGGGCACCGAGGTGGACAAGGTACTCGGCCTGGAGATGGGCGCCGATGATTACGTGGTCAAGCCGTTCAGCCCGCGCGAGCTGGTAGCGCGCGTGAAGGCGCTCCTGCGGCGAGCCAATCCGCTCTCGGAGCCGGATTCCGGCGGCGGTGCGTATGAGAAGGGGCGGCTGCGAATGGACTTCGGCACCTACCAGGTGTTCGTCGACGGCAAGCGCAGGGAGCTTGCGCTGCGCGAGTTCGAACTACTCAAATTTTTCGTGCAGCATCCGATGCGTGTGTACACGCGCGAACAACTGCTCGACATGGTGTGGGGCCGCGACACGTTCGTCGAACCGCGGACCGTCGACGTGCACGTGCGCCGCCTGCGCCAGCATATCGAGCGCGACGACGCCAATCCGGAATTGATCCTCACGGTGCGAAGCGTCGGTTATCGCTTCAACCCCGAAGCGCTTGGATAGATCACCGACCGCCGGCCTGATCGCAGCGATAGGAATCGGCCTCGCACCGGCAGCTATATTCCTGGTGGTGCTTGCCGCCACCGGAGCGGCGTCGGGTGTGTGGGTCGCCGTCGTAATCGTGCTCGGGCTTGCGCTCGGCGCGATTCCCGCCCGCGCGATCGGACGCACGCTGTCGCGCCGCGCAGAAAGACTGGACGCGGTTGCCGCCGCGCTGCAGGACAGGCGTCCGCCGCCGCATCTGCTGCCCAACGGAAGCGACGCGATGGGCCGTGCGGAGCGCCACTTGCTCGACGCTGCCGACGCGATCGTCGCCGAGGTGGACTCGCTTGCCGAGCAGCGCGACGAGTTCGAGGCGATCCTGCGCAGCATGACCGAGGCAGTGGTCGTGACCGGCGCGCGCGGGGAGGTGGTTCTGCTCAACGGCTCGGCCCGGCGCATCTTTGCTCTGGGAGCCGACACCGACTATCGCGATCGGCCGTTCGTCGAGCTATGCCGCGACCCGCGCCTGCAGGAGTTTGCCGGTCGCTCGATGCGATCGGCGGACAATAGCGTCATGAGCGCGGAGATCATGATCCAGAATCCCGCGCCGCTTTACGTGAGCGCCAGCGCCGCGCAGATTCGCACCTCGCGCGGCGCGGCGTGGGTGTTCGTCTTCCACGACATCACGCAGCTCAAGTCGTACGAGACGCTGCGCGCCGACTTCATTTCGAACCTCACGCACGAGCTGCGCACTCCGCTCAGCGCGCTGTACGGCTACGCCGAAACCCTCGTTCAAGGCGTGGATGATCGTGAAACCGCGGCGCGCTTTCTCGGCATCATCGAGCGGCAGGCGCGCCGGCTGGCGCGTTTGCTCGACGACCTGGTCTCGCTCTCGGATTTGGAGCGCGGGCTGACTCCGCTCAAGATCGAGCAACTCGAGCCGTTGCGCGTGCTGTCCGAGGCGGCGGAGTTGATGCAGGAGCAGGCGGGACGCCGCGGCCTGCACCTGGAAGTGAAATGCCCGCCGGGATTGCCGAAGCTGGCCGGCGATCGCGACCGCTTGCATCAGGTGATGCTCAATCTGATCGACAACGCGATCAAGTACACTCCGCGCGAGGGCCGCGTCACGGTCGAGGCTCGCGCAGCCGCGGGCGCCAACGGAGCAGACGCCAAGCCGGGCGTCGCGCTGGTCGTCGCTGATACCGGCGAGGGAATTCCAGCCGCCGATATCCCGCGCCTGACCGAGCGATTCTATCGCGTCGATCGGGCCCGCTCGCGCGAACTGGGCGGCACCGGCCTGGGCCTGGCGATCGTCAAGCACATCGTCCAGTTGCATCATGGCGCGCTGCGGATCGAGAGCAAGGTGCATGAAGGAACGACGGTATCCGTCTGGATTCCCGCCGCGCAGCAGGGGTGACCCCCGCACCCGGTGTTAAGAGGGACGCAAGCGGCGCTTCGCGCGTGTTCGAGGGGCGCAGATCAGCTTGCTCGCAAGGCTGCGATGTGAAAATTTCTAGGGTTCCGACGCGCCCTTAGCTCAGTGGATTAGAGCGGATGACTACGGATCATCAGGTCGGGGGTTCAAGTCCCTCAGGGCGCACCATCCATCCCTCGAATTGAAAATTGCGCCGCACGGCTTGCGCTCGACTGCCGGGCGCGGCGTGGTGTAACGATCGTGCGGGTCCGCCAAACAGGGATAGGCAAATTGGGACCGAATCGGAGGAGCGCATCCTTATGTCAGCCGCGCGCAATTTCTCAAAACCATACCGCATCGATGACGGCCGCAAGTTTCGCTTGAAGGACTTCGACCCCGCGGACAGCAGCGGTCTGAAATCGAAAAAGCAGGCCGAAAAGGAATTGCCGCGCGGGATCGAGCGGCTGAGCGAATTGCAGGACAAGCTCTACGCGCAGGATCGATGGGCAATTCTGCTGATCCTTCAGGCGATGGACGCCGCCGGCAAGGATGGCGTCATCAAGCACGTGATGTCCGGCATCAATCCGCAGGGATGCCAGGTTTATTCGTTCAAGGAGCCTTCCGCCGAAGAACTCAATCACGACTTCCTCTCGCGGACCTCCAAGTGCGTTCCCGAGCGTGGCCGAATCGGAATCTTCAACCGCTCCTACTACGAAGAGGTTCTCGTCGTCCGCGTGCACAAGGAGATGCTCGAGCGCGAACGGACGCCGCCGGCGCTCGTCACGAAGAACATCTGGAATGAACGCTTCGCTGACATCAACGCATACGAACATTACCTGTGGCGCAATGGCGTCGTCATCCGGAAGTTCTTTCTCAATCTATCGAAGGAGGAGCAGAAGCAGCGCTTCCTGAGCCGTCTCGAAGAGCCCGCCAAGAACTGGAAGTTTTCGGCCTCCGACGTCACGGAAAGAGAACGATGGCACGAGTACATGGCGGCCTACGAGGAAATGATCCAGCACACCGCCACTCCGCACGCGCCCTGGTACGTCGTTCCCGCGGACAAGAAATGGTACACGCGGCTGGTGGTGGCCGACGCGGTCATCAGCGCTCTCGAAGATCTCAATCTCCACTATCCGATGGTCGGCGCCGCCAAACGCAAGGAACTGAAAGCCGCGCGCGTCGCCCTCGAGCATGAAGGCCATCACTGACCCTTGCGCGCATGCCCCGGCGCTGAATCGCCCTCAAATCGTTGAGGCGTTCCGCGCGACGCGCGTCGCCAGGATAAACGCGAACGCGGCAAACGCGATCGCAATCGCCACCGACGATCCCATCGGCATCGTCGCGCCGCTCGAGGCCGGCTCGGCGAGATACAGTGCCCGCCGAAGCGCATCCACAGCGTAGGTCAGGGGATTCAACCGCGTCGTCCACTGAAACCATGCCGGCGCGCCCGCGACCGGAAAAACCGCGCCCGACAGCATCCAGATGGGCAGCAAGAGCATGTTCATGAACGCATGGAAGCCCTGCGTCGATTCGGTTCGCCACGCCATCGTCAGCCCGATGCTGGTCATCGCGAACGCGATAACCGCCATCATCGCGGCCGACACCGCGATCGCTTCGAGGCTCAGCCGGATTCCCGCCAGCGGCGCCATCGCGAGGAAAATAGCTCCCTGCATCAGGGCCAGCGTCGTGCAGCCAAGCGCCTGGCCGAGCACGATCGTCGCGCGTGAGATCGGCGCGACCAGCACGCCCTGCAGAAAACCCTGGCGGCGATCGTCCACGGTCGAGGCGGTCGCGAAGATCGCCGTGAACAGCAGCATCAGCACGATCACGCCGGGATAAAAGTATTGCGCGTAGTCGATGCCGGCCGGCATCCCGCTCGGCTTGAATGACGCTTGCAGGCCGGCGCCGAGCAGCAGCCAGAAGACCAGCGGCGTCGCAATCGCGCTCATCACGCGGATCGGTTGCCGGATGAACCGCACGATCTCGCGCTGCCAGAGCGTTGCGGCCTGAAGAAAAATTTCGCGCATCTCCGTCTATTCCGTCTGGGCCATTTCCGCGAAGAACTGATGCCCGGTGAGGTGCACGAATACGTCCTCGAGAGTCGGCTTGCCGAACGAGACCGACTCGATCTCCTCGCCGAATGCGTCGATCAGGTCGCGAACCAATTCATGCCCGCGGATCCGTTCGATACGGATCGCACCGTCCACGAGCTGGCTCCTGAGCTTGAAGCGCTGGAGGATCTTCCGTTGCAGGAGTTCAGGCGCTTGCGCCCGGATCACGATCACGTCACCGCCGACTTCGGACTTGAGTTCGCCCGGCGGCGCGATTGCGACCAACTTGCCTTCATGCAGGATCCCGATGCGATCGCATCGCTCCGCCTCTTCCATGTAATGCGTCGTCAGCACGACGGTCACGCCCGCGTGCTCGCGCAGATGCTCTAGGTAGTTGGAAAACTCGCGGCGCGCCGCCGGATCCAGCCCCGTGCTGGGCTCGTCGAGCAGCAGCAGCTCCGGCTCGTGGAGAAGAGCCTTGGCGAGCTCGACCCGCCGCTGCAGTCCGCCCGACAACGTCTCTACCCGGTCGCGTTCCCGCGCCGACAGTCTGAGGAGATCGAGCATCGCCGCAATCCGCTCGCGCAGCCGCCTGCCGGTGATTCCATATAGATGACCATGATTGGTGAGATTTTCGCCGACCGTCAGTTTGCCATCGAGACTCGGATGCTGAAACACGACGCCGAGCCGCCGCCGCACCGCGCCGGTTTCGCCCGCCAGGTCGTGACCGAACATTCGCGCACTTCCCGATTGAATCGGCACCAGCGTCGAGAGCAACTTGAACAAGGTGGTTTTGCCGCCGCCGTTGGGTCCCAGAAAGCCAAAGAACTCGCCGAGTGCGATCGAAAAAGTCACATTGCTGAGCGCTTCGCGATCGCCGTAGCGAAAGCCGAGCGCGCGCACGTCAAGCGCGCCGGATTCGCCGCGAATCGCGTCGTCCGCGGTCTGCGATGGATTAGAAATTGTCGAGGCGCTCACGGTTCGCCTAGCCCGCCCGCGGGCTGCGTGCCTTGTTCCGGCAGTCCGATTGCGGCGCGATGCCATCCGTCCTGAAACGCCCTGGAGCGCTCGGCGCCGTTGCCGTGCCCCGACGCGGCGCCGACGAAGTCGTCGCCCGTGAGCTGGTAGTAGCGCGTCACTTCGACCGCATCGAGGCGCCGAATCCCCATGCGCTCGAGCGAGTAACCGGCGAACTGATCCGCCGCGAGTTCCTTGTTCCTCACCGGGACGTTGGCGCTGCCGGGATCGAAGTCGCCGTGCGCGAGATGGCCGATCTCGTGCGCGAAGATCGCGTACAGCATCGGCCGAACGGTGTCCGGGTCGTCGACTCTCATCCACTGTTGAAGCAGGCCGTCGAGGAACTGCTGGTTGTAGAAGATGCATCCGCCGATGCTTGCGTGCGGCGAGCCGGCTTTGAGCGATTCGTAAACCGGGAAATTCGTTCCCCACATATCGTTGAGCTGCGCGACGATCGTCTTGTACGGCTCGCCCGCCGGCCGCGCCGCTTCGCCGCACGCCTTGAACGTGCCAGCCGCCGCTGGGTCAGCGGGCGCCGTGTCCGTGTCGGCCGGCGCGTTTGTGGTATGCCGCTCGACGACGTGCCAGTCGTCATCGGCGCGAATCGAATTCGCGCCGACAACGACGACGCCTGCGAGCATCGCGAATGCCGCCAGCGCCATCGCCCGGTACCGGCGCGCGGGCGCCGCCGCTGTCGTTTCGATTGACTCCCTCAATTGGTTACGGCGCCGCGCGACGACGACGATACCGACTGCGCGTACTTGGCCATCACGCCGCTCTTGTAATGAGGCTCCGGCGCCTTCCAGTTCTTCAGCCGCGTCTTGATTTCCGCATCGGTGAGATCGACGTCGAGTCTCCGCTTGGCGATATCGAACGTGATTACGTCGCCGTCGCGGATCGCCGCGATAGGTCCGCCGACCGCCGCTTCCGGCGCGACGTGTCCCGCCATCAGGCCGTGCGTCGCGCCCGAGAAACGTCCGTCCGTCAGCAGCCCGACCGATTCTCCCAGGCCCTGTCCCGACAGCGCCGCCGTGACGCCCAGCATCTCGGGCATCCCGGGCGCGCCCCTTGGCCCCTCGTAGCGGATCACGACGACGTCGCCGGCTTTAATCTGCTGCTTCGACACCGCCTTGAACGCATCGTCTTCGCAGTCGAACACGCGCGCCGGCCCGCGATGCGTCATGCGCTCATGCCCCGCGACTTTCACCACGCATCCTTCCGGCGCGAGGTTGCCCTTCAGAATCACCAGCCCGCCGGTTTCCTTGATTGGCTTCAAGATTGAATGCACAACTTCCTGCCCCGCCGTCTCGCGCGCCGCGTCGGCTTCGACCCCAATCGTCCGGCCGGTCACGGTGAGTTCGTTTTCGTGGAGCAGCCCGGCTTCCTTCAGACGTTTGGCGATCAGCGGAATCCCGCCCGCCTTGTACATGTCGGTCGCCAGGAAACGGCCGCCCGGCTTCAAGTCGGCGAGGATCGGAGTGCGCGAGCTGATCCGGTCGAAGTCGTCGATGTCGAGCGCGATTCCCGCTTCGTGCGCGATCGCGAGCAGGTGCAGCACCGCGTTGGTCGATCCGCCCGTCATCGCGACCGCCGCGATCGCATTCTCGAGCGCCTTCTTGGTGATTATCTGGCTGGGCCGGATGTTGCGCTTGAGCAAATCGACGACGAGCCGCCCGGCCTGGAAAGCGCTCTCGGGCTTTTTCGGATCGGTCGCAGGAATACTGTTCGAGCCCATCGGCGAGATGCCCAAAAGCTCGGTCGCCGTCGCCATCGTGTTGGCGGTGAACTGGCCGCCGCATGCGCCGACTCCGGGACACGCGACGTCCTCGAGCCGCTTCAAGTCTTCGAGCTTCATCTTGCCCGCCGAATGCGCCCCGACCGCCTCGAACACGTCTTGAATCGAAACATCCTGATCGCCGAAGCGCCCGGGCTGGATCGAGCCGCCGTAAATCATCAGCGAGGGCAGGTCGAGCCGCTGCAACGCCATCACCGTCGCCGGGATAGTCTTGTCGCATCCCGACATCGCCACGACGCCGTCGAACAGATGCCCGCGCACGGTGAGTTCGATCGAGTCGGCGATCACTTCGCGGCTGATGAGCGACGCGCGCATCCCAGCCGTGCCCATCGAGATTCCGTCGCACACGGCGATTGTGTTGAATTCGATCGGCGTCGCACCCGCGGCGCGGATTCCCCGCTTCACGTGCGCGGCGAGATCCCGCAGATGGGCGTTGCACGGCATGATTTCGATCCACGTATGCGCGACCGCGATCAGCGGCTTGCTCAGGTCTTCGTCGGTAAAGCCGACCGCCTTGAGCATCGCGCGCGCTGGCGCGCGCGACGGACCATCGACGAGGACGCTGCTGTTGGATCGTAGAGAATTTTTGTTTTCTGCCATGTGATGTTTCCTGCGGCGATCGGATGCCGCGGCCGAGGGCGATTAATGATTAGTATAACAGCGCGCGCCGCCGCGAAATCCCGCCCCGCAGCGCCGAATGAACGGGAGATTCAACGCGGCCGCTTGTCAGTGTATGTGCCAACCATATACAATGGGTGCGGATGGGATGGGTGGAGAGATTTGCCGAGTGCGAAGGCTTCCAGTGGGACGTCGCGAACGCCGGCAAGGTCCGGGAACGGCATCAGGTTGTGCCGACCGAATGCGAGGAGGTCTTTTTCAATCAGCCCCTGATCGTTGGTGAAGACGAGAAACATTCGGTGGAGGAGGGGCGGCTCTATGCCTTGGGGCAAACCGATGCGGTCAGGCTTCTGTTTGTGGCGTTCACGATACGCGGCCGCCTCATCCGCGTGATTTCGGCTCGCGATATGAGTCGCAAGGAACGAAAGGTCTATCAATCGTCATGAAAAAAGCTGTGCCGAAATTCAGGACCGAAGATGCCGAGCGCGAGTTTTGGGCGTCTCACGACTCGACGGAATATATCGACTGGCGCAAGGCCAGGCGCACAACGCTGCCGAACCTGAAGCCTTCGTCCCAGACCATCTCGATCCGTATCCCGAAGCCGATGCTGGATCGCCTGAAGCTTCTGGCGAACAAGCGCGACGTGCCCTATCAATCACTGCTGAAGATGTTCGTCGCCGAGCGGCTGAAGGCTGAGCTCAAATCCTGACCGTGCCCACGCGAAAACCGCTGTCTGGCATTTCCCGATGGCGCGGCGGCGTGGCCGAGATTCACGAACAGTGGGTTAGCAGGCTGCTGCGCGGCCGGCAAACGGCGGCGGCGCGATGGCGGCGGGCGGGTCGGTTCGGCTATGGTCGATCAGGGTATTCATCGAATCAGCCGAGGTTAGGACCATGAAAGTGACGAGCGGCGACACGACGACTAAACATCCCTGTTCATCATGCGGCGGGTGGCTTGAGCTGTGCGGCCATTGCGCTATCGAAACGTCATCGCCGAAGAGTCGCATTCGACGCGTCACGCATCCCAAGGGCTCGGGCTTGCAGATCAGTGGCGCGAAAAAGCCGACGGTCAGGAGCGGCTCCTAGACCTTCGCACTCGCGGCGATTGGGAGGCTGCGTCATTTGCCTTTTCGAGGCGTGTAAGCCGAGACGTTCAGGCCCGGACCGTCGGGAAGAACCTGCGAGACCGAGGGGAACTCAACTCCGCAAAACGATACAGCCGGGAAAAATCGCGCGCCGCCCGCACCGACTGCGGTTCCACGACGCGAGAGTGCCGATGCGAGATGTACCGCGGTGCTCATGCCAACCGCGCTCTCGATAGAATCTGTGATCACGACTTTGATTCCGGCCGTCCCCGCCAGTCTCGCAATTTCGGCGCATCGAGTCGGGCCTCCGAGCCGCGCTGCTTTCAGGACGAGGTAGTCAACGACATCATGTTCGACAAACGCGCCCAGCGCCGCGGCGCCGCTGATTGATTCATCGAGGGCGAGCGCAACCCCGGTGGCATCGCTGAGCCGCCGCATGTCGCCCGGTTGCGGCGAGCGCAAAGGCTCTTCGAGAAACTCTATGCCGTAGGGCTGGAACGCACGCATCGCAACCTCCGCCTGATCCAGCGTCCATGCGCGGTTCGCATCGAGACGGATTGAAAAATCGTTTCCGATCGCCATTCTTAACGATGCAACCTGCTTCGCGTCTGCCGCGATCGCGCGCGCCCCAACCTTGAGCTTGAAGGACGTGTACCGGCGTCCGACAGCAATGCGCGCTTCCTTGGTCAACTCCTCGGGACTCAGGCCTGCCAGTAGCGCGCAGACCTGCACGGGGCCAATCGATTCGCCGCCCAGCACGGAAGCCATCGGAACTCCGCGCAGACGTGCGCTGAGATCGATAAGAGCAGTGTCGAGCGCGCATGATCCGGCGGGCGTAAGCGGAGAGCCGCCGGAACTATTCTCATCGATCAGGCGGCGCAGCTCGTCGGAATCGCGATGGCGTTCAACACTTTGAACGATCGATTCGAGCGCTCGGCGCGTTTCCGCTATTCGCTCACCGCCGAGCCAATACGCGGGGCTGGCTTCACCCATTCCCCGCGCACCGGAGTCCGATTCCAGCGTCAACACGAACCCCTCGCGCGATTCGATTCGTCCCTGCGCAGTCGAGAGCGGCCGCACGAGGCGCGCGCAAAATGGTGTGATCGATGCGGCTGTGATCTTCAAAGGATGAGCGCCACGGTCAGAAGCAGGCCGTAGGCCAGATGCAGCGCGGCGGTTCGCGCGAGGCTCTGATTCAACTCCGCTCCGGTGCGCCGGCAAATCGCGCGTATTTCCGCAAACGCGAGTGGCGCGGCTGCGATTGGCAACAACAGCATCGCGCCCCCGAGCCAGGCGAGCACTGGCGTCATCAGGAATGCGATCGCAACCAGCCCGCCGTACTCGGCCCGTGCGAAATCTCCTCCGAACCGCACCGCAAGCGTGCGCTTCCCGGCGCTGCCGTCGGTATCGATGTCGCGCAAGTTGTTCACGATCAGAATTGCGGTGACCAGGCACGCAATCGGAATCGAGGCTGCCATCGAAAGCGAAGTCGCAGTGCCGGTCTGAAGAAACACCGTCCCGTTCACCGCCGCGAGACCAAAAAATACGAACACGAACGCATCGCCCAATCCGTTGTATGCAAGCGGCAATGGCCCGGCGGTGTATGCGATCGCTGCCGCCAGCGACGCGATCCCGATGCACAGAATCGGCCATCCACCGACCCAGACGAGGTAGCATCCGACCAGCGCCGCAAGACCGAGCACGCCGAGCGCCGCGTTCCTGACCGTCGAAGGCTCGACCAGGCCTGCCTGCGTGACGCGAAGCGGTCCCAGCCGCGCCGCAGTGTCAGCTCCCGCGACGAAGTCGAAATAATCGTTGGCGAGGTTGGTGCCGATCTGAATCAGCAATGCCG
The DNA here is from genome assembly GCF_050015535.1 of Binatus soli (SeqCode). Lineage (NCBI taxonomy): Bacteria > Candidatus Binatota > Binatia (SeqCode) > Binatales (SeqCode) > Binataceae (SeqCode) > Binatus (SeqCode) > Binatus soli (SeqCode). Next base: position 168,002 of record NZ_JBEKBF010000006.1, read on the forward strand.
CGAGCAGGGTCATCAACCCGAGCATCGCGCTCACGTGGCCGCTCCGCCGGGCCAAAGCCAGACCCACCATCACGGGCGCCGCGGCAGCGGTCAAGGTCTGCGGTCGCGCCGCGGCAAGCCAAACCGAAAAGCCCGGCCGCTCCGAATTTTCGATCGCTTGACCGCTCACGGCACGCGCTTGAACTTCGAGAAGTCGGGCTTGCGCTTCTGGTTGTAGGCGTTGCGGCCTTCCTGCGCCTCTTCCGTCATGTAGTAGAGCAAGGTGGTATTTCCAGCCAGTTCCTGGATTCCCGCCATCCCGTCCATCTCGGCATTGAACGCCGACTTGAGGCATCGCAGCGCCATCGGGCTTTGCGCGAGAATCTCGCGGCACCACTGGACGGTCGTTTCTTCCAATTCTGCAATTGGCACAACCACGTTGATCAATCCCATATCGAGCGCTTCGGCCGCGCTATAGCGCCGGCACAGGTACCAAATCTCGCGAGCTTTTTTCTGACCGACGAGCCGCGCGAGTTGCGACGCGCCCAGACCGCCGTCGAAACTTCCGACCCTCGGCCCGGTCTGGCCGAAGACCGCGTTGTCGGCTGCAATAGTCAGATCGCATACTACGTGCAGCACATGACCGCCGCCGATCGCGAAACCGGCCACCATCGCGATAACAGGTTTCGGGATGCTGCGAATCAGCTTCTGCAGGTCGAGCACGTTGAGGCGCGGGACGCCGTCGGCGCCGACGTAACCCTGCTCGCCTCGAATGCGCTGATCGCCGCCGCTGCAAAAAGCCTCGGTGCCTTCACCGGTCAGGATGATTACGCCGATCTCGCCGTCTTCGCGCGCGCGCGCGAAGGCATCGAGCAACTCCGTCACCGTCAGTGGACGAAATGCGTTGCGAACCTCGGGGCGGTTGATCGAAATTCGCGCGATTCCTTCGGCCTTCTGAAATTTGATGTCTTTATAATCGTGCACGTCATGCCAATCGATTTGCACTGCGGTTCTCCTTAAAGTGTTGGATTAAGTTTTTACTTTTGCCGTTCGCGGCCAAGAAAATCAGCGACGACGCGGTTGAATTCGCGGGGACGTTCCAGATGCGGTGCGTGACCCGCGCCGTCGATCGCTTCAAAGCGCGCATCGCTGACCAGCGCGGCCATTCGCTCGCCGATAACGGTGAACTTCAAGTCCAGCGCGCCCGCGATCGCGAGCATCGGCATGCGCAGTGCCGGTAATTCGTCGCCGAGCCATGGCTGCGCTCCGGTTCCCATCCCGCGCAGACTTCGCCCAAGCTCCTCGACGCGGCAGCCAAGCCGCTCGAGCCGGATACGATCGATCTTTTCGGCCGGCATCCGCGCCATCGACTCAAACAGCGGGATCGACTCCCATCGTTTGACGAACGCTGCGATTCCGGCGCTCTCGGCGAACGCCGCCAGCTCCGCGTCGGCGTGTCTGCGCGCCGCCCGCTCGCCGGGATCCGCGATGCCCGGAGAAGCGCTCTCCAGCACCAGCCGGTTGATATGAGCGCCATAATTGAGCGCGATAAACAGCGCGAGCCTGCCGCCCATCGAGTAACCGAGCATCGAGAAGCGCGGGACTGCGAGAACCTCCGTGAGCAAGCGAATCACCATCGCCGCCGCGTGCTCGATCGAATAATTTTCAACCTCGATTCCGACTCGGGTGCCTCCGTGTCCCGGCAAATCGATGCTGACGACGCGCCGATCCGGCCGGAGTTTCTCGCGCAGATCGCGCCAACTGTCCTTGCTGCCGGTGAAACCGTGCAGCAGGACGACGGGATCGCGCGCCGCCGTTTCCGACGGCAATGCGGATGGACCTTCGTCGCTGAATTCGACGGTCGCAGCGTCGATCGCAATTCGACGATTCATCGGATGGTTCCCGCATCGGATCCGGCGCGGACCCGGCTGAGCGCCGTCTCGATCAGCCGGCGATGCATCGCCAAGTTGCGGGCGCGATCGCCTCGAATCTCGAGCAAGTGCAAGCCGGGATGATCGAGAGCGTATCCGACCGCCGCGTTGAATTCGCTCCAAGAGCCGGCGCGCGCGTATCGTGCCCGGCCCAGCGCCGAAGCCCGCTCGAAATCAAGTCCGTGCGGCGTAGCGAAGAAGCGCTCGAAGCTGTCGCCGAGCGAGGCCTGGGGCAGAAATGAGAAAATTCCGCCGCCGTCATTGTTAATCACGATCGCGAGCAGATGCACGGGGTAGCGCGCCGCGATTTGGATGGCGCCGATATCGTGGAGAAGGCTCAAGTCCCCCAGCACGAGAATGGTCGCAGCTTTTCTCGCGGCAGCCGCACCCAGCGCCGTTGCGAGCACTCCGTCGATGCCATTGGCGCCGCGATTGCAAAATAGTGCAGTGTCGCGGTCCGACTGTCCGACGAAAGTATCGAAGTCGCGGATCGGCATGCTGTTGCCGGTATGCACGGCGCAACCCCCCGGCGTGAGCCGCATCAGCTCGGCAACGACCTTGCCCTCGAACATCGCAGGCTCATCGGCCAGCATCTCGTCGAGCGCCGCGCGCGCTCGCGCCGATGCGCCAAGCCACGAATCGAGCCACGGCGACGGCTTGCGCGACTCGTCAAGCGACTCGAAAATCGAGTCGCAGAATTCAACTGTCCCGGCCCGCGCTACGTCGGAGGCCTTTTGAAGCGGATCGGGCCAGGTTCCCGGCTCGGCGACCATCAAATGGCATCGGCGCGATCCCGCGGCGAGAAATTGTCCGAGGCTCTTCGAGACCGGAGGATCGCCGAACTGGATCACGGCGTCGGGCTGATTAGCCTCACAAAACGCCGGATCGCGGAGCACGATGTCGTAGGCATCGACTATCCGCGAGCGGTCGTGATGACCGGCACGAAGACCCGACAACGGATCGGCGAGGACCGGCCAGTTGAGCCGCTCGGCCAGGCGCGCAATCGAGCCGGCCGCCTCCGGCGACGGCGCGGCAGGACCGCAGACTATCAGACCTCGATCGCAGCCGCGCAGCTTGTCCGCGAGCGCGCCAATCGATTCGGGCGGGATGGAATGGCGCGCGGGATAAACTCGCGTGTACGGCGGGCGCGATTCATCCGCCGCGAATTCGCTTTCACTTTCGCTTTCACTTTCGCTTTCACCGATGCGCGCAAGCGCCTCGCGTTCCTCGCTCACGTCGATAAGCGGTTCCCGCATCGGGATGTTCAGATGCACCGGTCCGGCCGGCATTTCCGTCGCGGTGGAGAACGCGCGGCAAGCGATAGTCCGGTAGTAGCTGTCGAGATCGAGGCCCGCGACGGGAGTGGCGAGTTCGACGCTCCATCGCGCGTGACTCCCGAACATCCCGACCTGGTCGATAGTCTGCGGGGAGCGGCAATCGCGCGCCTCGGGCGGACGGTCTGCCGTGATGACGATCAGCGGAATCTTGGACAGGGAAGCCTCGACGACCGCGGGCATGTAATTGGCCGCGGCTGTTCCCGAAGTGCATACAAGGATGACGGGGCAGCGGGTCTCACGCGCCATCCCGAGCGCAAAAAATCCGGCGCTGCGTTCGTCGAGGATCACCCATGGGCGAATTGCGGGCGCACGGAGGATGCCGGTGACTAGCGCGGACGAACGGGAGCCCGGTGAAATACAGGCGTGCGCGACGCCGGATCGCGCGAACTCATCCATCATGACGGCGGCTGCGCGGCTATTGGAATTACGCGATGTTTCCAAGGGTGGTGCTCCCAAGCAGCGCAGTCAGCTTGTTTTCGGTTTCCGCAAATTCCGCTTCGGAGTCGGAACCCGCGACGATCCCCGCGCCCCCGAACAGGTACATCCTGTTGCCGTCGATAACGCCTGCGCGCAGCGCGACCGCGAACTCGCCCTGGCCCCTTGAGTCGATCCAACCGATGGCGCCTGTGTACCATCCGCGCTCCGGTTCTTCGCGCTCGATGATTGCGCGGGCCGCTTCGCGCGGCACACCGCATACTGCCGGGGTCGGGTGAAGCAGTCCGGCCAGTTCGATGACGCTGCGATGCTCACGCAAGCGGCCCTCGACCCGCGTGAACAGATGGTGCGCCTCGGGCAAGAGCATCAGATGCGGCCGCGCAGGAACGTTTAACGGTGAAGCCACGGGTTCCAGCGCCGACGCGAGCGCATTGACGACATATTGGTGCTCTTCGAGATTTTTCGCCGAACTGAGCAGCGAATCGCCCAGCGCGCGATCTTCTTCAGCGTTGTCGCCGCGCGGCACGGAACCCGCCAGCGCACCCGATGTAACCGTTTCTCCGTCGAGCTTGACCAACTGTTCAGGCGTGGAACCGACGAACGAGGTAGCGCCGGGGCTGACGAAGAAGTTGACGCATGAGGGGCGCGTGATCCGCGCTGAATCCATGAAACGCGCAGGATCGATCGGCGTAGTGCTTTCGATCGCCAGACGCCGGGACAGCACGACCTTTTTCAGCGCGCCGCAATGGATTTGTGAGCGGACGCGTTCGACGCGCTCGCGCCAATCAATCCGCTCCAGCGGTGTTGTTGTTGATGGCCGGAGTTCCAAAAGTGGCGGCGGATTTGCGGACCGATGGCAACAGTGCGGGGCCGCGAGCGCCCGCGCCAGCATACGATCGACCGAATCCCTCTCGTCCTTGGCCCAGGCCACAGTCAGCGTGCATCGCGCGCCACGGCGGACCCACAAAAGCTTGGGCAGGAAGATCCATGCGGGTGGAAATTCGCGCCATTCGTGCGCCTCGCAGGCGCGATCGGAAAAACCAAAACCTCCGACCATCAAGGGACCGCCGCCCGGATCACCGTTACGACCTGGATTTAACGAGCCGAGAAGCTCGCGGGCGCGCTCCGACACATCCCGGAATCTGCCTGCGCCCGATGCGCGAAACTCCGCAACCGCACCTGCTGCGGCTATCGTCAGTCCGCGGTCGGGCCGTTCCCAATAGAAGAGCGGGGCCGCGCCGGAGCGCCGGATCGCGCGGAGCAAATCGACAGGTTCATCGACCGCAACTGTCTCGGAAAAAATCTCGCCCGGATGATACATCACCACACAATTTCCCGGCGATTAGCGGTGTCCGGTGATGAGCTGCACGGCGCCGCCGAGGAGGCGGCGCTTTTTGAGATCGCGAAACCCCGCATCGGTCAGCATCGCCATCAGGCGCGCCTCGTCGGGCAGGTAACTCACAGACGACGGCAGCCAGGCGTATGCGTCGCGATCGACGAGCCGGCCCACCAGCGGCACGAGCTTGTGAAAGTAGATGCGATGCCCGGTGCGGAGGATGGGCGAGGCGGGCGTGTCCACTTCGAGCAGCGCGATCTTTCCGCCGGTCTTCAGGATGCGGAAACATTCGCGAAACGGGTCTTCCAAATTCGCGAAATTTCGCAGCGAAAAGCCCGACACGACCGCGTCGAAAGATCCGGCGCGCAGCGGGAGGCGGAGTGCGTCGGCGCGGATCAAGGTGGAACACGCGGATCGGCGTTTCACTCGCGCCACGCGCAGCATCTCGCCCGAGAAATCCAGGCCCACGACGCGGACGCCAATCCGTGCGAGATCGGCACAGAAATCCCCGCTGCCACAGGCCAAATCGAGCGCGCGAGAACCCCGCGCCAGCGCCAGCGCCTCGACCGCGTCCCTTCGCCAGCGCCGGTCCATGCCCAGCGTCATGAGGCGATTCATCAAGTCGTAGCGCGGCGCAATCCGGTCGAACATCGCCTTGACAACAGCCGCCTTGGCGCTCGCTTCGGGTGTATTCATCGCTGCGCGAGCCGAAGCCTGACTTCTCCAGCCGTGCGCTGCGCGACCCGAAAAGCCTTCTTGTCGCCGCTTTGCTCGATCCGCGCCAGCGCGCGTCCAACCAACAAGCGATGGAAGTGTTGCGCGACGAGAGAGACTACGATCGGCAGCATCTCGCGAAACGCGTCGGCGACCGCCTCGACGCCGTCACCGTCCCTTCGCCGGCCACGGACATACGCGTTGAAAAGATCGATTGCCTCGTCCACCGTCTGGCCGGTCGCACGATGGTGCTTGACGGCGACCTCCAGCAGGCGCGTGATGGGCAGGCCGTATTCGAGCAAACGCATGACACCGCGCGCGGCCTCGAGGTCAACGTCGGAATAAAGGTTGTCCCCGGTTTCGCCGGCGACTGCCTCGCGCAGTTCGGAGCTGTCCACCAGATCGAGCAGTCCCTTTGGAATCCCGAGCCGATCCGCGAATTGGGCGCTGGTGTAACGCGCCTCGCCGGCCTTCTCCTTGACTGCGGCGACCAGCGCTCGATCGACGACATCCTTTTTCGGGCTGCTGATGAGGGTCTTGACCACCTTGAGCGGAAGTCCGCGGGCGGACATCGAGCGGATCAGCCGCAGCCGCTTGAGGTGTGAATCGTTATAGACCGCGGTGCGGCCGCGATGCAGTGGACCGTCGAGCAGGCCGAGGCTCTGATAGTAGCGGATGGTATCCACCGGCAAGGCGGAAGCGCTTACCAGTTCCGGCAGGCTGTATGACTTCATGAGCATTTACTCTTAGAGTAATTGCTCACGGAGTCAAGAGACAGTTTTGGTCATCCGCCGGCGCTGAAACGCGCGGGCGCCAGAACGGACGCGTCGAATCTGTCGGTCGCGCCGCGAACGATCAGGTCGGCGGCGATTTGGCCAATGGCGGGACTGCTCTCGATTCCGAAGCCAGCCTGACCCGCAAGCCAGAAAAATCCCGACACGCGAGGATCCGCACCAACTACGGGTACCGAGTCGGGTGAAAAGGTGCGAAGCCCAGCCCATTTGCGCTTCAAAGTACGCGGCACAATCGCGGGCGCGAGCGCGCGCAGACGCTCAAGCGCGGAGGCAATAACCTCGTCGTCAGGCTGAGCGTCGCAGGGAGGGACAGGTTCCTGATCCATCGGGCTCAGCATCAACCCGCCCGACTCGGGCGCGAAGTAGAGCTGATCGCTTTCGCTGATGACGAACGGCCATCCGCTCACGTCGAGGCCGGGCGCAGCAGCAAAGGTGACGATGGTGCGGCGCCGGGGTTCGAGCCGTATCGGCATCGCACCCGCGAGGCTCGCGACCGGGCCGGCCCACGCGCCGGCTGCGTTGACAACGCATCGCGCGCGAAGTGTTTCCGCGTCGGTCACGACCGCGCAGCAGCGACCGTTTTCAACCACTATCGCGCGCGCTTCGCTCCCGGTGCGAACGATTGCGCCGCGGCGGCGCGCGTGACGGAGATAGCTGGTCAGAAGTTCGTGTACGTCGATGCGGCCGCAGGCGGTAAGCATCAGCGCGCGCTCCGGTTCGTCGAGGAGGAGGGCGGGCACACGAGCCTTCGCTTCCGCGCAACTTAGCGACTCGAACGCCACGCGGTCGCGCTGCGCCAGTCCGACCACTGCGCGGTCGAACTCGCGCAAGTAGGGGCCTCGAAACAGGATCATCACCGGGGTCGGAATCAGCAGGGGATTGTCGGCGAAGCCGGCCGGAGGATTTCGCAGGAATTCGCCGCCCATTGCTTTGAGGCGCTGCACCGCGGGGATCGGATCAAACTCGACGAGGCTTGCGGCGCTGCGGCCGGTGGAGTGATAGCCGTGCTGGCTCTCTCGCTCCAGGAGCGCAAGGTTGGTCACTCCGCGCTCGGTCAGAAAGTAGGCGAGCGAGGCGCCAGCGATGCCCCCTCCGATGATGACCACGTCAAATTCGCTGGTGTTTGGCATTGATACGCTTACAGCCTGCCGAAAATCTCATTCAGGATGACGCTTTCGGCAGGCACAACAAGGCGCCAGATGGAGGCTAGGTTGACGCATGGCAGCTTCAAGTGCGGTTTGGGAATTGAAACTCTTAGTCGAGCTTTCTGTGGATGGGATAGAACTTTTCGATCATTCTCCCTGCCATCAGGCCGCCCTCGTATTCCGGTATGATCACCTCATCAGCGCCGGAGGTCCGTATCGCCTCTGCGTAACGCTGCTGGCCGGCCCGGGTGATGATCTTTACGTTCGGATTGAGCGACCTAGCCGTGACAGTAATGTACAGGTTGTCAGCGTCGTTATCTATGACGATGCAGATACCGCGAGCGCGGGCGATGCCCGCCATTTTCAAGACATCGTGCCGCTTGGCATCGCCTAGCAAGACAAACAGTCCTTCCTTTAGGAGCTCTCGACAGATTCCTTCGTTTGTCTCAATAATTACGAAGGGAATGTTAAGTCGAGTGAGCTGATCGACGACGGTCCGGCCGACCTGGCCATATCCACATACGATGAAGTGATCTCGGAGTCCTGCGATGCTGGCTTCGTTGATCATTAATTTCCAGCCCTCCCTTCCTTGTTGGCTAAAAATCGTCACAAGAACCCGCTCGGCAATCCAGATCTGAAAAGCAAACACGCCGATGTACACGAACAAGGAGAAAAACTTGGTCGCGTTTTGTACCGTGCGGTAATCTATTGAGTAAGGGTGGATGATCCAGAAAAGCGCATCCTGCCAAGCCAGCCCCTCGAGTTCCCCATAAACCAAGACGCACAACGCGGCAAAGATCGCAAGCAGCGCGAGCGGTAGCGACAGCCGCCGGAGAAAGAGAATGCAGATACGGGTGAACTGCCTTCGAATAGGGCCTCCTACTCATCGAGAAGGGCGAGCGGGCGATACGCCGTCAACGCGCCGTCTTCAGGTACTCGAGGATTGCAGCCGCGTCCTCTGGCGGCAGGTTCTCCACCGTGCGCATATGCATGATGATTTGATCCCACTGGTAAGGAGCGAACTCGGCGGGATTTCGAGCGTTGTGACAGTGGTTGCAATAAATTGGCCACAACGCCTGTCCCTCATGGAATAACTCAAGATGCCGCTTTTGCTGTTCCGGAGTCGGGCCCATGAGGTTGGCAGCGTGCGCACTCATGGCAGCGCCCAGCATCACGACTGAAATTATTGCGACTCTAGCAACAAGTGATTTCATTGTCGTCGCCCCTTGTAGGTCAGAACCCAACAGTGAGTTGGGTCATCGCCGCGACATCGTTCGTCGTACCGCCGATGCTGCTCGCAGTCGGAAGGGTGGACGTGCCTGCGAAGTTGTAGAGCGTCCCGCCTCTGCTCGGAAGCTCCAAGTCAACCTCGGTCTGCCAGACAATCGAGGGCGCAAGCCAGTAGTCAAGCCCCAGTGCGACTTCGCGCGCATGCGGGCTGAAGACTGACGGCGATCCGTTGAAGCCCTGGACCGGCACATTCGTGATGTCGTTGGCGAGGATGCCGCGCTGATTCACGCCCGAGTAGCGCACCAGGAATTCAATCTTATTGAACCTCGGCTCCAGCCAGTCACCCAGATAAGGATGAGGGATTCCATAAAGAAAATAACCCGCCATCGCATACCACCCCTGGCGGTTCTCATGTCCGCAGCAGCCAGGATACGCAGCCGCACCTGTGAGAGACTGCATTTGACGGTAGGTCTGCCCCCACTCGCCTCGAGTGCGGAAAGGTCCGAGGCGATAGGCGTAGCCCACTCCCCAGGAATTGTACCAGAGCGAGTCCAGCCACTTGCCGTTGTAGGTTGTCGCCATCAGTTCAAGCCGTCCAAGATCCTCACTGATCGGCACTGGGAACAGCCTGAAGCGTGCGCCAAAACCCTTACCGTTGGTGGCTATGTTAGTTCCGGTGAGCGGGTTCAGGCGTTCGCCGATTACCGGCGCGGGGATCGCATTCACACCGGGCGACGATTCGAAACTCGGCCCCGAGTCAGCCCAGACCGTATAGTCAACGTCCTGCCCGAGGCCACCCCACTGAATCCCACCGCGAGCCTGCAATCCCAGCGAGGCCGGCGGCAGGATGGCTTCAGCACCGTACATCAGCGGCGCCGTTACGAAGGGATTAACCCAGGGCGGGCCCTGGTTCTCGTAAAAGTCGCCGAAAGGCATGTCGAATAGTCCAGCGACCAGCTCCAGCGGAGCTTCCTGTCCAAGCGGAAAGATCTGCAGGTTGGCAAGGGTCGGACCAACAGTGGAAATTCCGCCAGGGCTGGCTACTGCGCCGATAGCACCGTAAAACTGGATCCAGTCGGCAAGCCGAATCATCGGGTTGATTTCGAATTCCAGTACCGGGTCGTTCACGCCCCCCTTATGATCGTAGTAGTACCCGACGGAGGCGTCTCCGACCATCGTGAAGGTATGCTGGCCGAGAAAGGAATTTATGCGATCGCCAAAATTGAAGGGCCCAAGCTCGGAAGATACGGTTTTCTGAATCTGGCCGACCTGTTTCTCAGTTTGAACGTTGCTAGTCTGCAGAGTGGTCTGGGCTTGCTGGAGCTGCAGGTTCGCGCTGTTGATGGCGCTGACCTCCTTTTCCAGTGCCTCAATACGCTTGCGCTCCGCTGCCTCCTCTTCCTCATGCCTGCGCTCCACCTCCCTCATATGCTGGCGCTCCGCCTGGAGTTCGCGGAGCAGCCGATCGTAGGAGCCAGGCTTTGCCTCGGCGGGATCGCCCGACGAGCCTGGCTTCGAGACAGACGATTCATCCGCGCGCGTGCTTCCTGGCGTCAGCACGGTCAATGCGATTGAAGCGAAGGTTCCCGCGATCAGTAGTTGATGTGCGCGTCGCATTTTGTCTCCTCCCTCAGAAAGCGTCGCAGACGGTAAGCAGCCAACCAGGGGCTGCCTCTCTACAGCGAACTCGCCGACGAGCGAATGCAGGCTATTTCTCGACGTCGATTTCGCCCTTCATTCCTTCCTTTACGTGGGTCGTGCAGAAGTACTTGTAAACCCCGGGGACCTTGAACGTGTAGCTGAAGTCCTCCCCCGAGTTCAGATAACCAGAGTCCCATGTCTCCGCTCCGGCCGGCACCGATGCCCAGCTTTTGTCAGGCGCCTGGGACGGATCGGAGGTTGCAGTATGGATGGTGTCGCCCTTGTTCACCCACTTTATTGTATCGCCGACTTTGACCTTCACCGGGTCGGGAACGAATTTCGCCGGTGTGTCGAACATCTTTACCTCCACGGTTTGCGCCGCGAACGCCGGCATCGTGACACCCAGCGTCAACGCACCGATGACGAGCAAACCCCCGCCGAGCAGCTTCATCTTTTTCATAATCCTTACATTTCCCTCCAGCGCATCCGGTCACTATTTGTGTTATCGCTCTTTGTCACTCGAAAGGCGCATTTGGACTCTTATTCGAGCGCGTCGCTTGCAAATGCGTGCTCGTATCTCCTTGTTCCAATTTTTCGGAATAGACGCGGAACGCGTATAGAGTTATTCCACCGATCACTCCCCAAGCGAGAGCTATCATGAAAAAGGCGCTCACCAGATAAGCGTGCAAGACTCCCGGCGACGACGACGCAAAGCATAGCGGGCACGCATAGGCTGCAGGCGCGCAGACGAGGACCGCCGAAATCGCGAAGGCGGCGAATTTAACTGAAGTAAACCAGCGCATAAATTATGGGCCACAGAATTACTACGAATGACCAATACACTGAACACGCAACGACGCCGCGGAAGTCCACTTCGTATCGCCCTCGCCAGACCCGAGTAGCCACGAACAACAGAACAGCGACCGCCACGGCGAGATGAAGCGCGTGGGCGCCAACGATCAGATAGAACATTGCGCCGTACAGACTCGATGTCATAGTCAGCCCGAAGCGAATGAGGCCTGCCCACTCGCTCCCCTGGATGGCAAGGAATAAAGCGCCGAGCACAATTGTTGCTCCCATCCAGCGCATGGCACCTGTCTTGTCGTGCTGACGCAGTGAGCGCACCACTGTCCACATCGTAAACCCGCTCAACACGAGAAGGCCGGTGTTGAGTCCCGTGATCGCGACCGGAAGCCGGGGCTGGTTCGCAGGGGGCCAAAATGGCGCCGACGCGCTCGAGACGAGAAATGCGCTGATCAGGCCCGCGAAGAGCATCACCTCGGAGCCTATGAATATCAACACGCCGAGCGTCGGATCGGCGGCCTTTGGCGTCGCGGCCGGAGCTGAACCGCCGCCGCCTAATGCGGTGGCGCGCTTAAGACCAGAAACCGGACGAAGCGGAGTTACCGCAGCCAAACTCTGACTCCTTATCCTATCGATGCATCGCGATGTCGGGTATAAGCACGAACGCGAGCACAATCACCGTCACCACCGGAAGCAGCGCCAAGGTGTAGATCAGCACGTCTTCCGATCGCAGGCGCATGTAGTAGCGTCCAATGACGTAGGCCTGTGCGGCAGCCGCGGCAAATATGACCCACAGCGCCAGGCTTCGCGGCAGGCCCAGCGCCACCGCCAAGGCGCCAACCAGCAACAGGACAACCAGCAGTCCCCAAGTCTTCAGCGAGTCCGAAGCACGGAATTCGGTTTGTTCCATCGTCGTCACCTATCCGGCGGTGGGCGCCAGATACACCAAAGCAAAAAGGAAAACCCAAACCACCTCGACGAAATACCAATACAGGCAAACGTATTTGAGCTTGCGCTCCAACCAACCGGCCGGAGTGCGGGGGGTCACCATGAACATCAATCCGAAGATGACCACAATCCCGGCGAGCAGATGAAGCACGTGCAGCCCAGTCATCACATAGTAGAAGCTCCAGAAAAGAGCGGCGAGGGGAGTGAAACCGTCGCGAAAATCGCCGGCGTATTCGAAGGCCTTGATTACGAGAAAGAGCACACCGAGAAGCGCAGTGGCGCTCAAGTAGCGCTTCGCGCGAGGCGAATCCTGGACGCGGGCGGCGCCCTGCGCGAGCGCAGCCGTCAGGCTGCTCGTGAACAGAATGAACGTGTTGATTGCCCCGAGGCGCCAGTTGACGTGCGCGCCATCAGATCCCCATCCGCCATGGGAGATCCCCTCCAGAATAAAGACGCCCATGAGCCCGCCGAAGACCATTGTTTCGCCGGCCAAGAACACCCACATTCCAAGCTTGCCGAGCTCAAAACTGGTCGGCACCTCGTGCGGAGCATGTGCGATCCCGATTTCGACTGCCGAGTTCGCCATAAGCTTTCGCTCAACCCTGGGCGGCGCCAGCGTCCACCGCTGCCGCTTGCGGCGCCCAATCCTGTTCCATTCCCGGGACGCTGTACTCGTATGGCCCGCGCACGACCGTCGGTATGGTGTGGAAGTTCTCGTGCGGCGGCGGCGAATCGGTGGCCCATTCAAGCGTGTTGGCATGCCACGGATTGGCAGGAGCCTTCGCGCCGCGGAACATGCTCAGGAAAAAGTTCAGCAGGAACGGGATCTGCCCGACGATTATGACAAGCAGGCCGATGGTCGCAATTACGTGCAGCGGCTGGAGCGGTTTGTAGAAGGTGTAAACGGACGACATATAGATTCGGCGCTGTCCGCCGCCCAAGCCGATCAGGAAGAGCGGAACAAATACCATGTTGAAGCCGACCCAAGTGAAGACGAAGTGCAGCTTACCCAAGGTCTCATTCATCATTCGGCCGAACATCTTCGGGAACCAATAGTAGATTCCGCCAAATCCCGCTATGACGGCCGTCGGCACGAGGGTGTTGTGGAAATGCGCGATCACAAAATAGGTGTCATGCAGGTAGATATCGGAGGCATTCGTCCCCAGCGGAATGCCGGTTACGCCGCCGAGCAGGAAATTTGCCAGCGCGCCCAGCGCGAACAGCATCGGCGTTGAGAACGTGATCTGGCCGCGCCAGAGCGTCGCGATCATGGCAAACAGCATCACCGCGAATGGAATGGAGATCGCAATCGTGGTCGCGCTGAACGGCTCCGCCAACACCGGATTCATCCCGCTTACGAACATATGGTGAGCCCAAACCGTAAAGCTGAGGATGCCGGCCACAATCACGGCCCATACGATCATGCGATAACCGAAAATTGACTTGCGGGCGAATACCGGAAGAATCTCCTGCACAATTCCGAGGCCAGGCATCGCCACTACGTACACTTCCGGATGGCCGAAGAACCAGAACAGGTGCTGCCAAAGCAGAGGGTCGGCGCCCTTTTCCGGCAGGAAGAAGCCCGTACCCACCATCCGATCGAACAGCAGCATCACCACGCCGGCGATGAGCGGTCCGACGCTCAGCATGAACAACACGCTCGCCACCAGTTCCTGCCAAACGAACAGCGGCATTCGCCAGATGGTCATCCCCGGCGCGCGCATCGCGATCGCCGTGGTGAGGAAATTGATGCCGCCCATCAGCACCGAAGCGAAGTCGATTGCCAAGGCGATCAGCCAAAGGTTTCCGCCCCAGTAATTTCCTGGCAGGTACTTCGACGCATCGGACAATGGAACGTAGTTCGTCCAGCCCGCGTGCGACGCGCCGCCGGGCACGAAAAACGAAATAAGCAGGAGGACCGAGCCCACGAGAATGGTCCAGAACGAGGCCATGTTGAGCCGCGGAAAGGCCATGTCGCGCGCCCCGACCATCAGCGGGATAAGGAAATTGCCGAACGCGCCGAGCAGGACCGGCATCGCCACGAAGAAGACCATAATGGTTCCGTGCATCGTGACGAGTTCGTAATACTGTGGCGCCGTCACCTTTCCCCAAATGGGCACCGCAGTGCCGGGCCAGGCAAGCTGCCAGCGAAAGACGTACGACAAGAACACGCCCACATACCCCATGAACAAGCCCAGGAACAGGTACTGCTTGCCGATGACCTTGTGGTCGACAGAAAATATGTATTGGCGCCAAAAGCCCATCTTCTCGTGAGCATCGGTGGACGGCGCCGACTGGGGCTTGGTCTCGGCCATGGCCTATCCCTTCGTTCCGCTTGCGGACGATCGCGCACTTGATGCGCTCTTGCCTGCTCCAGCGCCGGATTTGGGCCAGTGCTGGCTAACCCACTGCTGATACTCCTCGGGCGTGAGAACTCGCAGGATACCTTTCATCGCGAAGTGCGAGTTCCCGCAAAGCTGGGAGCATGCGATTTCATATTTGCCGGGCTGCGTTACCTCGAACCATGCGGGGATTTCCCGGCCGGGAATGATGTCCTGCCTAAGCCGCAACTGCGGCACGTAGAAACTGTGGATCACGTCCTTCGACGTCATGAGCAAGCGAATCACCTGGCCCGCGGGAACCGTTAAAAACGTAGTTTGGACCAAGTCGTTGGGCGTGCCGAACTTGCCGTCGGGGCCCGGATAAGTGAATTCCCACCCGAACTGGAGCGCTTCCAACTTTACGGTCAATGCCGGGGTAGGACTTTGTTCCTTGACCAGATCCCAGACCGGCTTTGCCCGAACATCGATCGCCACATCAAGGAAGGCGACGATTACGACTGGGATCAGCACCCATGCCAACTGGCGCAGCGACTCGCCTGGCACAAAGGCCGCCCGTCCGCCCTCTCGGCGACGGTACAAGATGACGAACGCCAAAAGTGTACCCTCGGCCAAGACGAATGCCGTGCCGACCACATAAATGATCAGCTTGAGCACCGAGTCGATGCTCGGACCGAAGGTGGAAACGTCCTGAGGAAGCCAGCTTAAGATCATAATGCTTATTCAAGCCGCGACATGCTCTGTGGTTTGACAGGGGCCACTCCGAACCCTGAGCACTCTTGGTTTGATCGGGTCAAACCTCACCTTCTGGTTCCGTCCGCTCTATTAGCGATTCTCAAAATAAATGTCAAACGTGCTTAACATTGCCGTCAAACGTACCTAAATATTGCCGCGGATCTTCGTAAATGCCGGTCTCGGCTATGGGCGCACCGATTCGACGCTGCGCGATCTACACCCGCAAATCGTCCGAGGAAGGACTGGAGCCAAGACTTCGACGCGATCGCGGCAGGTCGTCAGCCTATGAGGCCTGCGTCAGATCGATCAGCTGTGAAGCAGAAGCGAGTTGATCCGCATTGAGGGCGGCACTTGCCAACGCATCGGCATTGCGGCGGCCGAGAATCGGAGCGGTCAGCGCCATGAATTTGCGCGTCAGATTCTCCCGTTGCGCAACCAGGTCGGATGCCGGCTGGCCCGAGTCCGATTCGGCCTGAAAAATCCGTCCGTTGCTTTTGACGACGACCGTCGCGTGCGTGGATGGAGTCTTTTCGTCGCGCACGATACGGATCCGATTGCGCAAGGACACCACGCGCTCTTCGGTCACCTTCGCATCGGTGAAAGTCTCGAGATTGCTGGTATCTTCCCCGAGCAGCGCCATCGCGGTCGTCGCGCGCAAGCTGAATTTCGCTTCGAGGCCGGTCTTCGGCTCCTGGATATTGCAGACGCCGAAAAGCGCAGGATGAACGCGCACCTCCACTTCATCGATGGATTTCGGATCGACGCGATTCTCGGCGCGAATCTGCTCAGCCGCATTAATCGGCGCGTGCGTGAGATAGCATGAGGCGTGGTACTTGAAGAGCGTCTCGCGAATCAGGAAGCGTCCAGCGAATCGATCGAGCACTTCGCGCGACGGTTTTGCGCCGGCGTGCGTAACGGCGAATCCCTGCGCGGTCTCGATGATTTCGGGATTGGAAGTGTAGCCGCCGCGCGCGGCGAGTGCGCTGAACAGTCCATTGGATGCGGCGCGCCCCGCATGCAGCGGCTTCGCCATCGTTCCGAAACCCGACTTGAGCCCCGCAGCTTGCGTACCCGCAAGCCCGAGTGCGCGCAGCCATCCATCCTCGTCCAGCCGCAGCATATGCGCGCATGCGGCAGCGGCGCCGAAAGTTCCAACGGTCCCGGTGGAGTGAAATCCGATCGCGTAATGCTGTGCGCCGATCAATGCGCCCAGCCGGCACTCCAGTTCGATGCCGATGAGCAGCGCTTCGAGCACCTCGCGCCCGCTCAATCCGGCGCTGTCCGCCAGCGCGAGCACCGCAGGTATCACCGGGACCGACGGATGACCGCCCATCGCCGTGTGAGTGTCATCGAAATCCAGCGCATGGGCCGCCGCTCCATTTACCAGCGCCGCCGACAGCCGCGACGCGCGCTGCTTGCTCCCGATGAGTCCGGCTTCGGACGATCCTTCAGGCTTGACGATCTCATTGATGAGGATCTCCGTCAGCGGTTCGCGCGATCCGGCAACTGCGACGCCGAGGAAATCGAGGATGCAGTGGCGTGCGACCTCGCGCGCATCCTCCGGCGCCTGGTCCCATCGCATGGCGCGAACCGCGCGGACCAAATCGAGTGTGGCAGCGAAAGCGAAATGTTCCGGCGTTTCTGAAGTACTCATGCGGCCAAGCTCCGTCGAATCACCCAGGCGTTGGACCCTTTCATGGGTGCGAAATCTACCACACATTTTCGCGGGGTGTTCACGGCGGATGCGCACCTCCGCGATGCACGGCTTGCCCATTGCCGCAAGGGTGGGTTATCGTCCACGCCAAGCGAGCGAGCATAGCCCGCCCATCAACAAGGAGATCGGTCAGATGCGCGAAGTTTCGATAGTCGGCGCCGGGATGGTGAAGTTCGGAAAGTACCTCGACACCAGTATGAAGGTTCTCGCGCGAGATGCGGTAAACGGCGCGCTTTCGAGCGCCGGGCTGGAGCAAAAGCAGATCGAGGCTGCGGTCGTCGGAAACGCGGCGGCGGGCCTCATCACCGGCCAGGAATGTATCCGCGGACAAGTCGTGCTGCGCGAGATGGGCATCGGCGGCATCCCGATCGTCAACTGCGAGAATGCCTGCGCCAGCTCCTCGACCGCGTTTCATCTCGCGCACCTGTATGTCGCCTCGGGCATGTACGACGTGGTGCTCGCGCTGGGCATGGAGAAGCTTTACCACGCGGATAAGAAACGTACGTTCGCGGGATTCAGCGGGGCCGTCGATGTGGAATTGGTGCAGCAGTTGCTCGCAGACATGAACGCGCAACAGGCCCGGCTCCAGGCCGAGCGCGAAGCTCGCGGCGAGGCGCCCAAGAAGGCGGGGGGCGCGGGAGAATCGCGCTCGATGTTCATGGACTTTTACGCGGCGGGCGCCCGCGCGCACATGATGCGCTACGGCACCACCCGCGAGCAGTTCGGACGCATCGCGGTCAAGAACCATCGCAACGGCAGTCTGAATCCGCACGCGCAATATCAAGAGGTTTACAGCCTGGAGGACATTTTGAGCTCTCCGATGGTGGCTGATCCGCTCACGCGGCTGATGTGTTCGCCCATCGGCGACGGCGCCGCAGCGGCTATTCTGTGCGCTTCATCGGTCGCCCATCGTTATACCAACAAGCCGGTCAAGGTTCTCGCTTCGCTGTTGTCGTCGGGAAGTGATCATGGCGCCGACCAGCCAGGCGTGGTGCCCCGCGTCGCGAAGCAGGCCTACGAGAAGGCGGGTGTCGGACCCGAAGATCTCAGCGTGATCGAACTGCATGATGCGTCGGCGCCGGCCGAGTTGATGACCTACGAGGAACTCGGCCTGTGCAAGCCCGGCGAGGGCGGGAAGATGATTGACGAGGGCGTCACCGAAATTTCCGGCCGCATGCCGGTGAATACGTCAGGCGGGCTGCTCGCGAAAGGTCATCCGGTTGGCGCGACGGGAGTGGCGCAAATCTGCGAAATCTTCTGGCAGCTCCGCGGCGAGGCCGGAAAGCGCCAAGTCTCGAATCCGAAGGTCGGCCTTACCGAGAATGGAGGAGGCATGGTTCGCGCCGAAGCGGCGGCGGTGTCGATTCACGTTCTCGGGATCTGAGCTCCGCAAAAATATACGCTGTCCAAATGATTGACCCAATCTCCGGGTCGATCTGTGTTCTGAAAATTCAGCGGCCGCGGACGAAATGAACCACGGCGCGGCGAAACGGTACTTCCCATCCTTGAACTCGATCCATCGCCCGCGGTCCGTGACCTGACCTCCCACGTCGATTTGTGTGCGCATCGAGGTGCGCGGGACGGAGATGGTGCCCCCTGAGGGATTCGAACCCACGGCCCCAGGATTAGGAATCCTGTGCTCTATCCATCTGAGCTAAGGGGGCACCGGAAAATTCGCTGTTATATTAAACGGTTACGAGCTTCACCGATTTTGGTCGGCGCTGACGGGCAGATTCAGTGCCCACTTTTTGCCCACTTTTTTTCGACTTCCCCAAGAAGCCTTTAGCGAACCGATCGATCGCGCCGGTGTCAGCATCCTTAAACCAATGCGAGTAAACCTTGAGCGTGACCGCCGGGTTCGAATGCCCGAGCCGGTGTTGCACCTCCGTGATGGGCGCGCCAGCGGCGATGAGTCCGCTCGCATATGAGTGCCGCAAGGTCTTGACGTTGGCGCTCCGGAGCTCCGCCCGACCTAGAGCCGGATAGAGGCCCTGCCGCAAAACGTTCGATCGATGCAGCGGTTGGCCGTCGAGCCGACAAAAGACGAGGTCGTGTTCGGAGTGCGGGCTCTGCAATTTCCAGATCTTCAACATGGCGACCAGTGCCGCTGGCAGCGGCAGCGTGCGATAGCCGGAACGCGTCTTAGGCTCGTAAAATTTCGGCCGCACTCGACCCTTCTCCTCCAACCCGCGTGACCACGAAAGCGAGCGTCGGACGGAAATTCGAGCGGCGTCGAGTAAAACGTCGGTCCACTTCAGGGCGTACACTTCCTCCGGCCGCATGCCCGTTGCCGCGACGGTCGCAAATAGAGTCCGATAAAGGCCGGGCGCTGCGTGATCGAGCAGCTTCTTGATCTCGTCGACGCTCAAGACCTCGTCGGGCCGGACGGCACGCAATCCCTTCTCGCTCTCGTCGGTTTGGTCGGCGACAGTTAATTCCGCAACCGCCCTGCGCGGCCGCTCCGCGATTGCCGCCGGATTGTTGGCGGCCCAACCGCGGCGTTGTGCGAGTTTGAATACTGCGGCGCAGGTGGTCAAGACCGCGCTTATCGTTTTGGCGCCCAAGTTCGCGCGCAGTTCATCGCGCACGCGCTCGACCGCGGCTACGTCAATCCGATCGAGCCGAAGGTTGTCGAGCTTGGCCAGGTGTTTGAGATGAACGCGCCATCCTTGCACGGTTGCTGGATGGCGATCGGCCTTATCGCGTAACCATTCCTCGCCGGCCTTCGCGAACGTGGGAATTTTCTCGGGCGAGATGTACTCGCCGCGCGCAACTTTGTGTGCCGTTGTCGCGAGATGTTTTTCGGCTGCCTTCTTGGTCGGGAACTCAATCCGCTTCCGAGGTCCCGCGAGTCCTTGCGGCCGGTAGTCGAGCCGCCAGGGACAATCGCAATCTCCGCCCACACATTCCGCTTGGTGATACCGCTTGATCAAAGCCATAGTGCCCTCACCTCTTCCCAGTCCGCGACTTTTCTTCGGCGGCGATTTTCTGGAGCAGTCTGGAGGCTGGTTCGGAGATCGCCATTTCGCCGCGCTCCCAGCGAGCCACGGTGTTCGAGGTTACTCCCACGGCCTCGGCCAAGGCCATCTGAGTCCAGCCCAATTTTCCCCTGAGCGCACGAATATCCACACCGGTCATGACTATACGGAGCGTATAGTCGAACCGAAGAAAAGTCAAGCGGCTTGGTTAGCGCGCTCTGTCAGAAAGCGCTCTACTTCTTCGATTCTGAACCGAACGTAGTGACCGAGTTTGAAGGAAGGCAGATTGCCGAGGCGAGCCTGTTCTCTGACCCACGATTCCGGGACGCCGAAAAGCTTGGCGAGTTCGGGCGCAGCCAACAGTGCACTCGCGTTGCTGAAGCTTCGAGCCGCGATACGCTGGCTCAGCATCAGGGAGAGTAGCGCGCCTTCGAGCGTCTTGAGCGCGGCGACGCGCGACGCGACCTGGGTCAAGAGTTCTGGAACGGATTCGAGAACCAGACCTTTTGCGCGTGATGGATCGGAGACAAGCTCGTCGATCATTGCGGACGACAGGGGTGCCCGCGGCGTGACTGGGTGCGGCGGTTGGTACGACATAGAAGACCCCCAGCATCGAAAGATCCCCGCAACCCCACACTCATCCGATGTTCTGTTGAGCAACGGCGGTGCCGTTCCTCGATCTGGCCTGAACGCCGACCGACTAGCCGCGATCCGGTTGTGGACACGCCGTCGCACAGAGAGATTTGGCGATCATTTGGCGGAAGAGAAAGTGTGCCTGTGCAATTTCTGCACACTTGGCGAAAAGCGCCCGAGAAGCTTAGCCGATTCGCCGATTTCACCGATCAGGTGTGCAAAATCGGCACAATCTGCGCTCGGTGGTCCGTACACGAATTCCCGCCGCCTGGCGGAGCGATTGCGAGTTCGTAGGCATCGATGATGAGAAAATTATTTAGCCGCGTGCGGTCGAGGCGCGAGTCACCGCCTCGCTTGGTCTCGCCAGCGAGCAATCGCCCTTCTTGGTTCGGCGCTTGAGATTAGGCGAACAGGGCAGAGCCACGCGAGAACGTCCTTCCGCAAGGGTCATTAAGGTTTTGTTAACAGCGGGGTAAAAAGAAGCGACCTGTTGACAGGTTATCCACAACCCTACTATGTGTACGCCTCGGCTGTGCGGCGGAGGTGGGGTTCGATTTTTAGAGACTCGCGAGCGAACATTGGTTGGTCGGTCGCTAGCGATACGCCGGGCCATACGCCTGATTGAAGAAGCCGCTCCCACGAGCGCGCCGGTGATCATTACTGGCGAGAGCGGTACGGGGAAGGAGCTGGCCGCACGTGCAATCCACGACAAATCGCCGCGCCATAGGCGGCCCTACGTCGCCATCAATTGCGCGGCCGTTCCTGAGACCCTGATCGAAAGCGAACTGTTTGGCCACGAGCGCGGCGCCTTCACGGGTGCGGATCGCCGTCGCGAAGGCTGTTTCGAACGTGCGAACGGCGGAACCCTTCTGCTCGACGAGATCACCGAGATGCGGCCGGAGATGCAGGCCAAACTGCTCCGCGTTCTCGAAGATAAGAAGATTTCGCGGCTTGGGGGCTCTGGGGAGGTTGCGGTTGATGTGCGGATTCTGGCCGCCTCCAATCGTCCGCTTGAGCGCGCTATCCGCGAGGGTCGGCTACGCGCAGATTTGTACTACCGGTTGTGCGTGTTTCCGATTGAACTCCCGCCGCTGCGCGACCGGCTCGATGATGTGCCGTTACTGGCCGAAGAGTTCATCCGCGCATTTAACCTGGAGCATCGCAAGGCGGTTCAGGGGATCGCTTCTGATTGCCTGGACGCCCTCAATGCCCATCACTGGCCGGGCAACGTTCGCGAGTTGCGCAACACGATCGAGCGCGCCGTCATCGTGTCCAAGGCGCCGATGCTGTCGGTTGGTGATTTATCGACAACTCTCGCCTCTCAACCGGGGTCGGAACTCGGCTTCATGGTTCGACTTGGCTCCACGTTGGAAGAGGTCGAAAGCGAGTTGATTGCCCGGACGATTTCATTTGCCGGTGGGAACAAGTCCCGGGCCGCAGAAATTCTTGGTGTCGGGCGGCGAACCCTATACAAGCAACCTGATCGCTACAAAGCGTACGAAACGAACGGCCATTCCAACGGCCGCCCGCCCCGCAATGGCCGAAACGGCCTAACCTGACGGCGGCATCACACCGCACATCGTGCGGCGATGCATTTTTCCGGAGAAAAGTTGGGCCGGCAGGTCGAACTCCGGGGGCGGAAAGGCGGACCGAACGCGTCGCGCTGGGGCTGATGCGGGAAACAGCGCAGGAATAGCGGAAGGGGCGGACGATTACGCCAGCCGGCAGATCCCCGCCCCCTCTGGATAAACGAGCGAAATCAGTTTGAGCGCGCTCTGGTAACTTCCTATAAGGTATCAGACCAATGGCAGTTGTTGCGGAGTTGATGGTGCCCAGGGAGGCTCCGAAGCCCCCTCTAAAATGGGCGGGCGGGAAGCGTTGGCTGGTTCCGTACCTCGCACGGTTGTGGAAGCCGCATCAATCCCGACGATTCGTCGAACCGCTGTGCGGCGGGCTGGCGATCTCGCTCGGCCTGAATCCCAAACGCGCGCTGATAAACGACATCAATCCACACGCGATAAATTTCTACCGCTGGCTCAAGAAGGGTCTCCGCATCTCACTCAGAATGCAAAACGACGAGACCTACTTCTACACGCGTAGGCTGCGTTTCAATCAGCTCATCAGCCAAGGCAAAGCAGACAGCAAAGAAGCAGCCAGTCTTTTCTATTATTTGAATCGCACCTGCTACAACGGTCTGTGCCGCTTCAATCGCAAGGGCGAATTCAACGTCCCGTTTGGCCGGTATAAGAATCTCAACTATAAAAGAGACTTCACCGAGTATGTGTCGGCCTTTGCTGCTTGGGAGTTTCGGTGCGGAGATTTCGCGAGCCTTGAGCTACAGACCGATGACTTTATTTATGCCGATCCGCCATACGACGTTGAGTTTACACAATACTCCAAGGAGAACTTCGGCTGGGACGACCAGCTGAGATTGGCCAAGTGGCTTGCTCGGCACAATGGCCCAGTCGTGCTCTCCAATCAGGCTACAGACCGAATCCGGAACCTATATAAGGAGTTGGGATTCGAGGTTGTCGTGCTAAAAGCACCTCGCCTTATCAATTGCACTGGCGACCGGACACCTGCTGAGGAAGTCTTAGCCATTAGAAATCTATAGTCATATGGCCCACCGCGATACTGGCACCGGAGCCGTACTGGAGAAGATGATGCTGCCCGCCCTAGAGCGGGGCGGCTACTCCTGTCACGCACAGGTCCGAAACGGAACGAGGCTAGGCGGCGGGACACACTTCGTCGACATTGTGGCAGAAAAAGGTGGCCAAAAACTGCTCATTTCTGTGAAGTGGCAACAGGTGTCAGGGACCGCCGAGCAGAAGGTTCCGTTTGAGATAATTTGCTTGGAGGACGCCCTAAGAAGTGGCGAATATCAACGCGCCCTTGTTGTGCTTGGAGGCGATGGCTGGAAACTCCGGGATTTTTACGTCGCCGGGGGATTGGACGACTATCTGAAGCTCTCCGGCAAAGTAGAAGTCTTGACTTTGGAAGCTTCCATTGGGAGGGCGAATATGGGAAAGGTGTGAAGAGAGGTGAAAGGGGATGCCGCCAAAATCCGACGAAAAGAAGACGGAGAACCAACGGAAGGTTTTCGAGTTCCTTGCTGACCATTTCAAATCGCAAGAGCCGTTCACCAAGGGTGAACTCGAAAGTGTGACAACTTGGCAGGGTGCCTCGTTTTCAACCTACTGGTCTAAGCAATACAAACGATTTTTCGTTCCAGCTGGAGGCAACTCGTTTCGAGTGAGCTGTACGTCGTCAGAACCTTTTGGACAAGTCAGCAATCGATTTAAGAGAGGATCTGGCCCATCTGGGTTGAGGTTGAGGCTGCAGTTGAGTAGTGCAGCCGGCGACGTTGGTCGAGGGTCTGCTGCC
>NZ_JBEKBF010000007.1:0-173794 GCF_050015535.1 Binatus soli (SeqCode)
TCCGAGTAATCCCGCGCGGCCGCTTCCCGCGCAACAACCGTTACAGAGTTCTCACCTCCAGCGATACTTTTCATGACTCACTTTCCAAACGATCTGCGCTCAACCACCTGTGCAGAGGTTCCCTAGGGGAGCGATCCGGTGGGGAAGTTCAAGTTCCTTTTCACGCCGGAAGCACAAGGATCACTTGTGGCTCTAACCAAAGACCCAGGTGCGGCAAAAAGACTCTGCGCTGTTCGCAAGACACTAGGGCTTTTGGAAAGCACTCCCCGCCATCCGAGTCCGCGGACACATGAATACTCGAGGCTTTTTGGCCCACAAGGCCAAAAAGTCTTCGAGGCATACGCTGAAAACAAGACGCCGGCGGCATTTCGCGTATTTTGGTACTACGGTCCTGAAACTGGCCAAATGACAATCGTGGCGATCACGCCGCATCCCTGAAATTAACCGCACCCGTGCAAAACGGCGATGCGCGGCGGGCTATTCGTGCGTGCGGGCGTGGCGCGCAGCGCCGATCGCGGTCGCGAAATCGGCATGCTCGGGAATCACGAAGCGCCGGCCGAACGGAAAAGTGAGCCGCCTCATCTCCTGCATGAATCGGAACAGGCGCGACAACTTGCCGGTCAGCACGATATTTTCCTGGCCACAGGCCCGCGCGCTGGCCATTGCCAGCACGCCGATCGATTCCACGATCATGTTCATGATCGCCAGCGCCTTGTCCTCGGGCGTCGCGTCGGCGCTTATCTTGCCGAAGTTGGCGGCGGTGGTGGACGGCGGCAGGTCGCCGATCGCGCCGCCGGCGATGTCGCGAACGCTGAGATCGATGCGGCGCAGGTCGCCCTTGCGCGCGAGTTTTTCAAGCCGCTCGATCGTCGAGACGCCGAGCATGTGCTTGGCGAGTCCCAGCAGCGTGCCGCCGCCGACCCCCGTGCCGCTGAAGTGCTCGATTTTGTCGCGCGTGACCGACACGATTGCGGTGCCGGTGCCAAGCGAGACGACCAGCGCGCTTTCCTTTCCGGCCAGCGAAGTGCCGCCGATTCCGATTGCGGTGAACTCGTTGACCTTGACGACCGGCCTGCCCAGCAGGGAGTTCGCCAGTACCCGCGAGCCCGCGCCGGTGGCGGCGACGCATTCGATGTCTTCGAGTTTGATGCCGAAGTCGGCGGCGAGTTTTCCGAGCGCGCCGGCAGCCGCGGCGACCGGGTCGTTGGCCTCGATCGTTACGACGTGCAGGCCGCCATTTTCGAGGATGACGGCGTCGGTGGTCGAACCGCCGATATCGATGCCAACGATCATAACTGGTGCCGGCTCCTGTCCAGCCCGTCTTGAAGCTAGATCAGCCCAGCCACCCGCGCAACGACGCGGGGACAGGGGTAAGAGCCGCCTTAGCCGGACCCGGTTACTGTGATACTTTTCAAAAATGGCACGGCGCAAAGCCGATTCGTCGCAGAGTCTGTTTCCATCGCGCACGCCGCTCAGCCAGCCGCTGGCGGATCGGATGCGTCCGCGCACGCTCGACGAAATTGTCGGCCAGGAGCATCTGCTGGGTCCGGGAAAGTTCCTGAGCCAGATGGTGGCGGCGCACGTGCTTCATTCGATGATCCTGTGGGGCCCGCCGGGCACGGGTAAGACGACGCTTGCTTTAGTGCTGGCCGAACAATCGGGCGCGGTGTTCCGCAAACTTGCCGCGGTAACGTCGGGCGTCGCCGATCTGCGCGAGGCGGTGGAAGCGGCGCGCCAGGATCTCGACGCGAGCAAACGCACCGTGGTCTTTATCGACGAGATCCATCGATGGAACCGCGCGCAGCAGGATGCGTTTCTGCCGCATGTCGAGAGCGGGCTGATCACGCTGATCGGCGCGACGACGGAAAATCCTTCGTTCGAGGTGATCTCGGCGCTGCTCTCGCGGATGCGGCTGCTCGTGTTGTATCCGCTCTCGGAGGAAAACCTTGCGACGCTGGTGCATCGCGCGCTCGCCGACAAGGAGCGCGGGCTCGGCGGGATCGGACTCAAGCTGGGAGTCGGCGCGATCGACGAGATAGTTCGACACGCCGGCGGCGACGCGCGGCGAGCGCTCGGCACGCTCGAAATTGCGGCGGAGTTCGCGCAAAACGCCGGCGCGACGCTGATCACGCCCGAACATATTCGCGAGTCGGCGCAGCAGAAGGCGCTGCTCTACGATCGCGCGGGCGAGGAGCACTACAACGTCATCTCGGCCTTCATCAAGAGCATGCGCGGCAGCGATCCCGACGCCGCGATTTACTGGATGATGCGGATGGTCGAGGCGGGCGAGGATCCGCTGTTCATCGCGCGGCGGATGGTCGTGTTTGCGTCAGAAGACATCGGCAACGCCGATCCGCGCGCGTTGCAAATAGCGATCGCGGTCAAGGAGGCGGTGGACTTCGTCGGAATGCCGGAAGGCGTGATTCCGCTTGCGCAGGGCGTGACGTACCTGGCCAGTGCGCCCAAGTCCAACGCTGCGTATCGCGCGATGCGCCAGGCGGACGAAGACGCGAAAACGCTTGGCGCCTTGCCGGTGCCGCTTCATTTGCGCAACGCACCGACGCCGATGATGAAAGGACTAGGCTACGGCAAGGACTACCGCTATCCGCACGATTTCGAAGGCGCGCTGGTCGCGCAGAACTACTTGCCGGACGAATTGGAAGAAAAGATATATTACGAACCGTCCGAGCGCGGATACGAAATCAGGATCCGCGAGTTTCTTGCCCGCGCGCGCGAGGCACGCAACACCGCATCGCGGCGCAAGCCCGCCGGGAAGGACTGACAGGAAAAAAGCGAACCACGAGAACCGGACCGTGTCCGTTCCCGCGGTTCACAAAAGTCAGGCCAAGAGATTATTTCGCGCCGAGAACCGAGTCCTTCAGCGCTTTGGCGGCGGTGAAGCGAAGCCTGGTGCGCGCCGGAATCTTGATCTCCTGACCGGTGGCCGGATTGCGGCCCATGCGCGCCTTGGTCTTGCGCTTGCGGAAGATACCGAGGCCGGCCAGCCGCAGCGATCCTTCCTTCTTGAGTTCGCGGACGACCAGCGCGTTGAGTTCCTCGAGCACGGTCTTCCCCTGCTTCTTGGTGAGTCCGAGCTTTTCAGCCATGTAGGCTGCTACCTGCGACTGCGTCATCATCCTCCTCCTTGCGTCCCGGGTTGCGGGCTTTCAGTGAGGGTGAACCAGTAGCGCGACAATTTCAAGTGCGGACGGGACGAAAATCGCGATTTTTTCTAGGGATCGTGATGGTTTTTGCACAGGCCCGTCGCGTGCGCGTTGAGCCCCAAGGGTTTTGCGCCGACGGATCGCGCAATCTGCACGATCGCGCCGTCAGTAGCGGACTTCAACGAGGTAAAGGCCGCCGGGCGGCGCGTTGGCGGGAGCCGCTTGACGATTTCGTCCGGCCAGAATCGTGGCGATTTTATCAGCCGTGAGCTTGCCGCGTCCCACGTCGACCATCGCCGCGACCATCGCGCGCACCATGTGGCGCAGGAAGCTGGTTGCCTCGACGCGGTAGAGAAGAACGTCGGCGTCGCGCGTCCATCGGCTTGCAATCACGCGGCGGACCGTGGTCCTTACTTCGGTGCCGAGAGAGCGGAACGCGGCGAAATCGTGCTCGCCGACAAAGATGCGCGCGGCGCAGTTCATCGCCGCAAGATCGAGACGGTCGCGGACCAGCCAGCTGTAGCGATACTCGAAGGCGGACGCGACCTTGCGATTCAACACGCGATATTCGTACACGCGCGAGCGGGCGGCGCGGCGCGGGTCGAAATGATCGGGCGCGGGTGAGATGTCGAGCACCACGATGTCGGCCGGCAGCATCGCGTTGAGAGCGCGCTGCAATTCGGCGGGGTCGAACGGACGTGGAATTGAAATCGAAGCGACCTGCCCGCGCGCATGTACGCCGGCGTCGGTGCGGCCCGAACCGTACACGCGCACCGGGGTTAAGAAAATCCGCTCGAGCGCGGCTTCGATCCTTCCCTGTATGGAATCGTGGCGCGGCTGAAGCTGCCATCCGGAATAGTTGCCGCCGTCGTACTCGAGCGTGAGCTTGAGGACCATCGCGCGGCGGCCGGGTCAGGCCAGCGCCGGCGAGCTGAGCGCCAGCGTCTCGGCGATCCAGAGCGCTCCCAGAGCCACCAGGCGCGTATTGTCGAACACGCACCATAGCGACAGCGAGTCGGGGCGTGTCTCGACGCTGACGACGATTGCCTCCTGGCCTACGGCGTCGATCACGCCGAGCGGCTCGCCCTCTTCGGCGATCAGAATACCGGGGGCGACGCGCAGCAGCTCGACCGCGTCATCGCCGTTGCCTCTGCCATCGCGGGGCCGCGGGATATCGACGGTCAACGCGGAACCGTGAAGGACGGGAATTGCGGCGACCTGCACGGAAAGCACGGGCGAGCCGTCGAGTAGCGTCGCGACTTGCGCAGCGATTGCAGTCGCGACGGAGCGCTCATGCTCGCGCATGAAGGCATTGAAGCCGCGCTGGACTTCATCATCGTCGAGCTCGAGGCGCGCGCTCAGGAGATCCGTGGTCTGATCGACCGTGGCGGTCAGCACGTCCCTGCCACCGGCGCTTGCGCCGAGCATCGCGGTGGCGGCGGCGAATCCACCGCGGGCGCCAAGGGCCTTCAAACAGGTGGCAAGAACGTGGGCGACGGGATGAGGAGTTGCGAAAACCATCGCATTGCGCAATTGCGCGATCGCCTCGCGCGAAGTGAGTCCGGGCGCGACCATCGGCACATCCGAGGGTGAGCGATTCGCCGCGCTCAGATCGATCAGAATCGGTCCCGGCCGTGCGGCGACAATTTCGCCGGCGCGCGGAGCAGGGATTGCGAGAAAAGCGACATCGAAATCCCGAAGATCGGCGGGACTCTCGAGCGCATCGACGAGGCGCTCTTCACCGGCGGCGTCGAGGGTCTGCATGGCGCCCGCTTCGGTGGCGAAGAGTTTCAGTTCGCTGAGCTGGAATCCGCGCGCGACGATCAGTTCGATAAGCTGGTTGCCGACCGCGCCGGTGGCGCCGACAACCGCCACTCTCGGCTCGCGGGAAATACTCATTCGCCTTCGCTTTCGGTGCTCTCGAGCTTTTCCCGCACCAGACGACCCATCGCCTTGCATCCCACGGTCTGCGTTCCGGGGCCGCCGTGAAGGTCGCGAGTGCGATAGCCGTCGCGCACGACAGAATCGACGGCCTGCGAAATCAGCTCGGCTTCGGAGCGCATCCCGAGTGAATGCTCGAGCAGGAGAGCCGCCGACAGGATTGCGGCGAGCGGATTGGCCTCGTCGCGGCCCGCGATGTCCGGCGCGCTGCCGTGAATCGGCTCGTAGAGCCCGATGCGGAACCCCGCGCTGTTGAGCTCCTCGCCGAGCGACGCCGACGGCAACAAGCCCATCGAGCCGGCGATTACCGAGGCCTCGTCGGTCAGGATGTCGCCGAACAGGTTCTCGGTGACGACCACGTCAAAGTCCCTGGGACGGCGTATCAGATGCATCGCCATCGAATCGACCAATTGATTCTCGAACGCGACGTCCTTGAACTGCGCGCTCAACTCGGTCGCGATCTCGCGCCACAAGCGAGACGTCGCGAGCACGTTGGCCTTGTCAACCGAGGTCAGTTTTTTGCGGCGCTCGCGAGCCAGCTCGAAGCCAAACTTGAGCACGCGGGTAATCTCGGCTTCGGTGTAAAAGCAGGTATCGACCGCCTCGCGGCCGTCCTTCGCCATGCGCTTTTCGCTTGGCTTTCCGTAATAGATACCGCCGGTCAGCTCGCGAATGAGGACCACGTCGACGCCGCCGATCACATCGGCCTTGAGCGGCGACGCCGCCGCCAGCTCTTTGACGGTTTTGACGGGACGGACGTTGGCGAACAGGCCCAAAGCTTTTCTCAATCCAAGCAACGCCTGCTCGGGACGCTTCTCTGCATTGGGCTTGTCCCATTTCGGTCCGCCGACGGCGCCGAGCAGGATCGCATCGCTGTCCTGCGCGAGCTTGAGCACTTCATCGGGCAGCGGAGTGCCGGTGGTGTCGAGTGCGTGACCGCCAATCATGCCCTCCTTGAACTCGAGATCGACGGCGGATCGCCGCGCGATGATCTTGAGAACCTGCAGGCCTTCGCCGACGACCTCCGGGCCGATGCCGTCACCTTTGAGAACTAGAATTTTATAGGCCATGCGAAAGCGCTGAACGCCTGGACGTGAATGATCGGGAGGAGCGTCAGACCGTCTCGACCCGTCAGTGTATCGCCTCGAAAATCAAGAGCGCAGATTGGCGCGACGGCGCTGTAGCAAACCTCGCCTCAATGGCGGGCGCCGCCAAAAGCCACACGTCGCACAGGGTGAAGAGCGAATTCAAGTTCAAACTCAAGCCCTCAAAGCAGTAGCCCAAGTGAATGTTGCGGGCAAGCCCCAGGCCGGCTCATGGGACGTCGGTGGTGGGCTTCAGCGGAGCATGCTTGCGGGACTTCAGCCGGTTGAGCGCGTTTACCAGCGCGAGCGCACTGGCCATCACGATATCGCTATGCGCGCCCTGACCGGCGACGGTCACGCCGTTGTCGCGAATCATGCAGCTCACTTCGCCGAGCGCGTCGGTGCCGCCGGTAATCGCTTTGACCGCGTAACGTTCCAGGGCCGGATTGATTGCGGCAATTTTGTAAATCGCCTTGTAGCACGCGTCGACCATCCCGTCGCCTTCGCTTTCGGCCGAGCACTCTTTTCCATCCACACGCATCGTGACTTCCGCGTGCGGCGTGCTCTTGCTGGACGAGCCGACTTTCAAATCGACCAGCTCGAAGTGATCGATTGTCCGGCGCGCCTCCTCGGTTACGAGCGCCAGGATGTCGTCGTCGTACACAATTTTCTTTTTGTCGCAGAGCGTTTTGAACTCGGCGAACGCCTTGTTCACATCCACCTCGTCGATATCGACGCCAAGCTCCTTGAGCCGGTTGGTAAATGCGTGGCGCCCGGAATGCTTGCCCAGCACCAGCTTGTTCGAGGGGATACCGACATCCTCGGGCTTCATGATTTCGTAGGTGAGCTTGTACTTCAGCACGCCGTCCTGATGGATTCCGGCTTCGTGCGCAAACGCATTGGCGCCCACGATTGGCTTATTGGCCGGCACGGACTGGCCGATGACCTGCGACAGGAGGCGCGAGGCCGGATAGATCTGCCGCGTGTTGACCCGCGAACCCACGCCCATCAGGTCGCGGCGCGTCTTCATCGCCATCACGACTTCTTCCATCGAGCAGTTACCCGCGCGCTCGCCGATTCCGTTGATAGTACATTCGATCTGACGGGCGCCGTTGCGGACCGCCGCCAGCGAATTCGCGACCGCCAGGCCGAGATCGTTATGACAGTGCGCGCTCCAGATGACTTTGTCGGCGCCGGGAACTTTTTCGCGCATGTAGGCAAACATCCGGCCGAATTCCTCCGGCATCGCGTGGCCGGTGGTGTCGGGCAGATTGATCACGGTGGCGCCGGCGCGAATCACCTCGCTGCAAACGTCGACCATATAGTCCCAGTCGGAGCGCGAAGCGTCCTCGCACGAGAACTCGATGTAGTCGAGATGCTTTTTTGCGCGCGTGACGGCCCAGGTGGCGGCGTCGAGCACGTCTTCGCGATTCATGTTGAGTTTGTATTTGAGATGTATTTCCGAGGTCGCGATGAAAATGTGAATTCCGGGATGCGCGGCCTTGTCGACTGCGCGCAGCGCCGAATCGACATCCTCTTCGCGGGTGCGCGAGAGACTGAGCACGACGGGTTGGGTCAGCGCCTGAGCGACCCGATTCACGGATTCGAAGTCGCCAAGCGAAGAAGCAGCGAAACCGGCCTCGATGATATCGACGTTGAGGCGTTCGAGTTGGCGCGCCAGCGCTATCTTCTCCTCGACGTTCATCGTGCATCCGGGCGACTGCTCGCCGTCGCGCAGCGTCGTGTCGAAGATTCGGACGTAGTCGGCGTCCTTCGGGGCCGTGTTCGCTTGTGCCATCGTCATTCCTCCCGCGTTGTCGCCGGGGGATCAGCGGGCCGATCGTTCGCCATGAGCGGAAAGTGAAAAAAGAAAACGCCCCGGGCGGCTGCGATCGGCCCACTGCCCGGGGCGTGTGTCTCAGTTTAATCAGGCCGTTAGACCTGCCCGGACGCGCGCCTGGCGTGGGCCCCTGTAAGGGCCAGGCTCAGCAGCAGCTCCGGTAGCAGGTTGCAATACATCTTGTACGGATTCTAAGCGGCGGCGGATACGTCAGTCAAGGCGGTCGTCGATGGCGGATAGGACCGGTTGTGCCCGGCAAGCGCTCTACTGCTGCGCGCGTGGATTCTCGCTGAGAGCGCTGGTGCCTCGGGCGGGCTCGGATGCTTGCGCGGTCCCTGTCGCACCACGGGACTTGTCGTTCGAGCTGGAGGCGGGCGCGACCGGGCGCAGCACCGGCACCTTGGCGCTCAGCCGTTCGCCGTGCAGCATCAGCGCGGGACCCGACAGCACGTACGCAGTCGAGAGCAGGAAGGCGGTGAGCTGCGGCATCGCGAACAGCATCGCGGCGAGCACCATCATCGTGATTACCAGTTCGACCTGCGCGCGTTTTTCAAGCTTGATCGCCTTGAAGCTGGGGTAGGGCACACGCGAGATCATCAGGCCGCCGAGTGCAAGCGTGATCGGCACCATGAAGGTACACAGCGTGCGCGGCGAATCGAATTCGAAGTAGCTGTAGGCCAGCGCGAGCCCGGAGATCATCATGGCCGCGCCGGGGACGGGCAGGCCGACGAAACGGCTCTTGTCCGCCGTCGCGGTCTGTACGTTGAAGCGCGCCAGGCGCAACGCGGAGCACAGCACGAACAGTCCGCTGACGCCGATTCCGAGCGAACCGATCGGTTTCAGCGCCCATGAATAGGCCAGCATCGCGGGTGCGACGCCGAACGCGACTACGTCGGAGAGGCTGTCATACTCGACCCCGAACTGGCTCGAGGTGCGCGACGCGCGAGCGATGCGCCCGTCGAGTCCATCGCACACGAACGCGATTATGATCATCACGGCGGCCACCTCGAAGTGTCCGCTCACCGCGGAGACCATCGAGTAGAAGCCCGACAGCAGGCCGATCGAGGTGATTGTCGCGGGCAGCAGGAAGACGCCGCGGCGCAGCGCGCCTTCGGCCTTGAGGCCCGCGTCGCGGCTCTGACCCGAATAGAGCTCCATCCGGGCGCGCTCTTCGCGCGAGCGGCGGGAATTGCGGCTCATTGCTCGATTGCTCCGATGATGGATTCTCCGGCGCGCACGCGTTGTCCGAGCGCCACCATGACCCGGTACTCGGACGGAAAAAAATGATCGACGCGACTTCCGAACATGATAAGGCCGATCCGCTGACCCGGCTGTATTCTATCACGCACGCGAAGCCGGCAAACTATTCGCCGGGCGAGATATCCGGCCACTTGCAGGACTGCGAACATCCGCCCCGACGCGTCGGTCATCGCAATCAGGTTGCGCTCATTGTGCTCGCTGGCGTCGTCGCGAAACGCGGCGCGGAACTCGCCCGCGGTGTGCTCGACCATTGTTACCTCGCCGCCGACCAGCGCGCGGTTCACATGGACGTTGAGCGGCGACATGAACACCGACACACGATGGCCGAGCCGGCCCGTCGAGCCCGGAAAGGATACGTCGGAAATGTCTGTGATTTTGCCGTCGGCGCCTGAAATCACGACGTTCTCGGTACGCGTCGGATAGCGATCCGGATCGCGAAAGAAAAGCGCAATCGGGATTGCAACCAGTACCAGGATCGCACCCAGCGACTTGAGGCCCAGCGCAATCAGTATGATTCCGACTACCGCCAATCCGAGCGACAGCGCCGCGCCTTCGGCCGCTATTCCGATCGCGCCTGCGATGCGCGCAAGAACGGCGCCCGGCGCCGGGCGCCCGCTGTCGGTTTCGCCCGCCACGGCGGTTCAGTTCTTCGACTTATCGACCAGCCGATCGCTCGCGAGCCACGGCATGAACGCGCGCAGCTTGCGTCCGACCTCTTCGATCGGATGCGATCCGGCTTCCTTGCGCAGTTCGCGGAAACGCGGCAGCCCCGCTTTGTAGTCGCCGATCCATTCGTTGGCGAACTTGCCGGACTGAATGTCGGCCAGGATCTGTTTCATTGCTTCGCGCGACTGAGCGCCCACCACCTTTTTGCCGCGCGTCATGTCGCCGTACTCGGCGGTGTTGCTGATCGAATAGCGCATGTTCGAGATTCCGCCCTCGTAAATCAGGTCCACGATCAGCTTCACTTCATGCAGGCACTCGAAGTACGCCATCTCGGGCGCGTAGCCGGCCTCGACCAGCGTCTCGTAGCCGGCGCGGATGAGTTCGGTAAGTCCGCCACAGAGGACGGATTGCTCGCCGAACAGGTCAGTTTCGGTTTCTTCCTTGAACGAGGTTTCGATAATCGCCGCGCGGCCGCCGCCGATCGCACTGCCGTACGCGAGCCCGACCTTGGTGGTGTCGCCCGACGGATCCTGGTGCACGGCGAGCAGGCACGGCACGCCGCGGCCCTTGGTGTATTCGGAGCGCACGAGATGACCGGGTCCCTTGGGCGCGATCATGAAGACGTTAACGTCGGCGGGCGGCTTGATGAATTTGAAATGGATGTTGAAGCCGTGACCGAAGGCCAGGTACTTGCCCTTGGTGAGATGCGGGGCAATCTCGGCCTCATAAATCTCCGAACCCATCTCGTCGGGCACCAGCATCATGATTACGTCCGCGCGCTTGGCGGCGTCGGCGGTGTCGAACACCGGCAGACCCTGCTTGGTGGCTTTTTCGCGCGACGGCGAGCTTTTGCTCAGCCCGACGCATACGTCCATTCCGCTGTCGCGCAGGTTGAGCGCGTGCGCATGTCCCTGGCTTCCAAAGCCAATGACTGCGATCTTCTTTCCCTTGAGCGCGGACAGGTCCGCGTCGCGGTCGTAATAAACCTTCATTTGAATGTTCTCCTGAATTTTCCCGCTATCAGATTATTCAGCTTCGCGCGCCCGGCGACTCTGATGATTGTCGTGGCTCAGCTGGACCGCGCGCGCCATCGCGACTTTGCCCGAACGGACCACTTCCTTGATTCCGAGCGGGCGCACGATCGCGATGAAGGCCTTGATCTTTTCGGAGTCGCCGGTCAGCTCGACGGTGATTGCGCGCGGGCCGATGTCGATTACGTGGGCGCGGAACGCGGCTACGATCGAGTCGAGCTCGGAGCGCGTGCGCTCGTCCACCGCGACCTTGACGATTACCATCTCGCGGTCGATCGTCTCGACGTCCTTGAAGTCGGTTATCTTGATGACGGAGACGAGCTTGTTGAGCTGCTTGTTGATCTGCTCGACGATCTGATCGTCGCCACTAGTCACCAGCACGATCCTCGACACCGTCGGATCGAGCGGGTCCTCGTTGACGGTCAGTGACTCGATGTTAAAGCCGCGGCCCGAAAACAGTCCGGCGACGCGTGCGAGCACGCCGAATTCGTTTTCTACCAGAACCGATATTGTATGACTTGTCATGCGGTGGAGTGCGCGCGCTCATGGCCCGGACCTGTGGCGTCAGCGAGCCTCTTGTTGATAGCGGCCGAGAATCGCCATCATGCGGTCTTTCGAGGCCAGCTTAAGCTTCCGGATCCGCTTTTCTTCGATTTCCTCTTCGTTGGTCAGGTAAAGCTTATTTCTAAAAACTTCGAGCTTTTGTTTCAGCTCTTGATGCTGCGTGTAGAGGCCTCTCAGTTCCTCGTCGTGGTTCAGATGCTGCCGAATGAGTTCTTCCTCTCGATGCTCCATACGCCCTCCGTGCCTATGTCCGCCGGATTTTTCTTAGTGGGCTTGAACGTAGCCTCCGGCGTCCTGATATATAGCGGCTCCAGCGAATCCGCGCGATCCGTTTCACCACGGGCAAACCGCGCCCCGCCAATCGCCGCGACGCAAACTCCACGCAAATCGAGCATCCCTGTTTCGGAAAGCGCCACCCTACGGCCCCGCGATTGTGCAAGGGCCGCCGCTTCCTTCACTCTTTGGTCACCGACGAACATTACATCCTCGGTGATGCGCGATGCCAGGTGATCCAGCGTGATTACCAGTTCCTCTGACAGTTTTTCTAGCCCATCGGCCACGACCCGGTAAAGGGCTGCGTAAACTTCGCCCTTTCGGGCATCCGCAACCACGCAGATCAGCCGCCCCGGATCGGTATTGTCGCGCTCCAGCGCAGCCAACGCCATCGCGTCGAAACTGGGCACGCCGACCAGTGCGCATCGTGTCGCCATCGCGATTCCCTTGGCGTAGCTCAGCCCGATGCGAAGTCCCGTGAACGATCCCGGCCCGGTCCCGACAGCGATCGCGCCGAGGCTGCCAATCGCCAGTCCCGCCGCGTTCAGAAGTTCATCGACAGCGCCCGGCAATGCGGCGCCATGTGAGGTGACAGGCCGCGCCAAAGACGCGGCGACTTTGCCGCCTGCAATCAGGGCAAGGCTTGCCATCGGAGTGGAGGTGTCGAGTCCCAGGACCGGGCGCGTCGCGGCCGCCTGTTCGAGCAGCCGATTAACCCTGCACAATACGCGAGATGTCATTGAAAATTACGAACGCCATCAGTGCCACGAGCAAGAACAGTCCCACCTGGAGCATCGCCTCCCGGTAACGAAGTTCGAGCGGCTTGCCCTTTATGCCCTCGAAGGCGAAAAACAGCAAATGTCCTCCGTCGAGCAGCGGCACCGGCAGCAGATTTATGATGCCGAGCTCGAGGCTCAGCATCACGGTAAACATCGCGAGGTTCGCCATCCCCCGATGCGCCTCCTGCCCGGCCATCTGCGCGATCATGATTGGTCCGCCGAGCGCTTCGCGCACGGGAGTACTGCCGGAGAAAATGCTGGCGATTCCGACCGCCATCTGGACGCTCATTTCGACCGAGGTTTGGCCCGCCTCTTTCACCGCGGCGAACGGACCGTACCGCTTGGTTGTCTCGTCGCCGCGCGGCTGCACCCCTATTACCCAGGTGGTCGCGTTGGTGCCGTAAATGGTCTTCTGGTCGAGCCGGGTCGGCTTGATGACGATAGTGCTGCGCGCGGACGCGCCCTTCTGCGGCCGATCAATTTCCAGCTTGACCGGAGAGCCGTCTCCCGCCTTCACCGTCTTCGAGAAATCGGCCCAGGTTTCCATCGGCCGTCCGTCAACCGCGAGAATCCGGTCGCCGGCGCGAAGTCCGGCCTTGGCCGCCGGGAGATTGTTCGTGGTCTTGCCGACGACCGGCAGCAACTCCGGCACGCCGGTCATGAAAACAAATGTGAGCAGAATCGGCGCGAAGATAAGATTCGCCAGCGGTCCCGCCAGCACTATCAGAACGCGCTTGCCGAGCGGCTGAGTCGGGAACGCCCGCTTGCAGTACGCCTCGGTCAGCTTAATGGGAGGATGTTCCGCCAGCGATTTGATCGCGTCGTCAACTTTGGGCTGGCGGCGCACTTCGCCCAGGAGGATTGCTTCGTCGGGCTTGAGCTCGCGCCCGACGACGCTGTATGCAACGCCAGCGCCCGACTCGCCCAGGCGATCCGCAATCAAGCGCAAATTGTCGTCGAATCCTGACGCGGCTCGA
This sequence comes from Binatus soli (SeqCode), assembly GCF_050015535.1. NCBI lineage: Bacteria > Candidatus Binatota > Binatia (SeqCode) > Binatales (SeqCode) > Binataceae (SeqCode) > Binatus (SeqCode) > Binatus soli (SeqCode). The sequence continues at coordinate 13,581 of NZ_JBEKBF010000007.1, forward strand.
AGCACGCCGCGCTCGCGCGCCGCGCCAATCAGGTCAAGCCCGACTTCGTGAAGATACACGGTGATTTCTTCAGCCGTGGGCTTCTCGCCGACTTCATCGCCCAGCATTCGGACGTAGCCGCCGAATGGAGTCGCGCCGATCGAGTACTCGGTTTCGCCGCGCCGGAATCCAAATACTTTTGGCGGGTAGCCGATCGAGAATCGCAACACGCGGACGCCGACCTTCTTCGCCATCGCGAAATGTCCCGCCTCGTGCACGACCACCAACACTGCAAAGACCAGTGCTGCGTAAAGAATCGACTGTATCATTTAATTTCTACCCGGGAGTCCTTATGCAGAGCCTGAAAATGCGGCTCCCAAAGCCGCATCAGCGAGACCAATAGTAGGCGAAAACCACCGCGAAGACTAGCGAACAAGTTCGATCGAGCAGACCGCCGTGCCCCGGGAAAATCCAGCCCGAGTCCTTGACTCCCGCGGCTCGCTTTAATGCCGAGCCGGCCAGATCGCCAAGCTGCGCGAGAAGGGAAATCATAGCCGAAAATAGCAGGACAGGGCCCGCATCCCACGAGCCACCGCGTATCTGAAACAGCAACAACCCGGCCGCCATCGTCGCGATCAAGCCGCCCGCCGCGCCTTCAACCGTCTTATTTGGGCTGACGTTGGGCGCGAGCTTCGTCCGGCCCAGATACATCCCGACGAAGTATGCACCGCTGTCGCTCACCACCACCAACAGGATGACCAGCAAAAGCATGCCGATGCCGCCGGGACCATTGCGCAGTAGCGCGAAATAAGGGAACAGAACTCCGACATACGCCGCGCCAATGAAGGCGAGTCGCGGGCCTCTGAGTGCTCCGTCGGCGCCGCCGGCAACAGCAACTCGCGCCACCAGCGCAAGCATCATGAGGATGACCAAAACCGGCGCGAGCCATCCCACGTCGCCGCCGTAGAGAAGCCCGAACAACGGCACGCCACCGACGACGGCGAACAGCGGTATCGCGACCATGTGCAGAGCGCCGGTCATCGCGGCGACTTCGTAGAGTCCCCAGATTGCGGCGATCGCAACAAAAATCGTGAAGAACCAGTCCGGCGCGAAAACTACCAGCGCCCCCACCGCGGGCAGCAGGACCGCCGCTGTCAGGAGCCTAGTTCTGAGCACGCAGCCGGGTGTCGGAGCCGTTCGAGATCGCGCCGAAGCGGCGCTCGCGAAGCTGGTAGGCGGCGATCGCGCTCAGGAATTCGCGCTCGCGGAAATCGGGCCACAGAGTGTCGGTGAAATAAAGTTCGGTATAGGCGAGTTGAAAAAGAAAAAAATTGGAGATTCGCAGTTCTCCCGAGGTTCGAATCAGCAGGTCGGGATCGGGAAGCCCGGCAGTAGTCAGTTCGCGCGCCAGCAGATGCTCGTCGATTTGATCGGGTGAAATCGCGCCTTCTGCCACCGCGCGCGCGATCGATCGCGCCGCGTTCACGATGTCCTGGCGCCCACCGTACGACAACGCCAGCGCCACCGTCATCGTGCGATTTTCGCGCGTCGCCGCGACGGTCTCGGCCAACGCCTCGCGCACCCGCGGCGGTAACCGCTCGGTGTCTCCCAAAGCCACCACGCGGATGTCGCGTTTCATCAGGCGCTTGGTCTCGGTGATGAGATAGCGATGGAACAGCTGCATCAGGAAACTGACTTCAGTGGTCGGCCGGCGCCAGTTCTCGCTCGAAAATGCGTACAGCGTGAGGTACGGGATGCCGAGTTCGCGCGCCGCATCGACGACCGCGCGCACCGAATCCTTGCCGCGCCGATGGCCCTCGTGGCGCGAGAGCCCGCGCCGATTCGCCCAGCGGCCGTTGCCGTCCATCACGATCGCCACGTGGCGCGGCATCCGCGATGGATCCAAAGACAGGTTTGGGAAATCGCTCAGTGGTAGTGAGATGGCCACTTGGGGTTCAGGTTTCACAGAAGGTCGCGCCGTAGACGGGCGAGTTCAGACCTCCATGATTTCCGCTTCTTTGGCGGTCAGCACTTTGTCGATTTTCTCGATGAACTCGGTCGTGTACTGCTGCACCTTGGCCTCGCCCGATCGCATCTCGTCTTCGGTGGCCTGCTTTTCCTTGTGCAGTTCCTTGAGCATGTCGTTGGCGTCGCGGCGATGGTTGCGGATGCCGACGCGGAATTCCTCGCCTATTTTGCGGACGTGCTTCACCAGCTCCTTGCGGCGCTCCTCGGTCAGCTCGGGGATCGGAATCCGGATCAACTTGCCGTCGTTCATCGGCATCAGGCCAAGATCGGAAGTCTGGATCGCTTTTTCAATGTCGTGCATCGCGCCCTTGTCGTACGGCGTGATCACTATCAAGCGCGGCTCGGGCGCCGCCAACCCGGCCAATTGCCGCAGCGGAGTCTTCGAGCCGTAGTAATTTACCTGCAGATTTTCGACCAGCGCGGTTGAAGCGCGGCCGGTGCGGACGCGGGCGAGCTCGTGGCGAAACGCCTCGACGGTCTTGTCCATTTCCTTGCGCGCGTCCTCGATTGTGTCCGTAAGCATGCTCACGGTCCGCTCTCCACCCGGGTCCCGATTTGCTCACCCATCACGGCCCTTCTTATATTACCCGCTTTACGCAAATTGAACACGATGATCGGCAGGCGATTATCCATGCACATCGAGATCGCCGTCGAGTCCATCACCTTCAGGTTCTTCTGCAGCACCTCGATGTAAGTGAGCCGATCGAAGCGCTTTGCCCCCGGCTCGCGCATCGGATCGCGATCGTAAACGCCGTCCACGGCATGGCTCGCCTTCAGGATTACCTCCGCGCCGATTTCCATCGCGCGCAGGCTCGCCGCCGTGTCGGTGGTGAAATAGGGATTGCCGGTGCCGGCGGCGAATATGATCACGCGGCCCTTTTCGAGATGGCGCACGGCGCGGCGGCGGATGTACGGCTCGCACAGCGCCTGCATCTCGATGGCGGACAGCACTCGCGTGACCACGCCGGCATGCTCGAGCGCGTTTTGCAGCGCGAGCGCGTTGATCACCGTCGCCAGCATCCCCATCTGGTCGGCGGTCGAACGATCCATCCCGCGCGCCTCGTAGTCGCTGCCGCGGATAAAATTGCCGGCTCCGATTACCAGCGCGAGCTGAACGCCCATCGCCGCCACTTCCTTGATTTCGAGCGCAATCTCGGCCAGCGCGTCGAGATCGAGGCCCGACCGCTGCGTGGGAGCGAGCGCCTCGCCGGATAATTTAAGCAGGATACGGCTGAAGCGCGGCTTGCCGTTCGGCGCACTTTGAACTTCAGCCATCTCTCGAAGCCCCCGTCGATGCTCCCGTTGAAGCCCGGTCGCGTCCGCAAATCCGCCCGCGTCAGGCGGCCGCGGTGCCTGCCTTGCCCTCGAGCGCCTCACCCAATTGGTAGCGCATGAAGCGGCGCACGTCGATCTTCTCACGCATCTGGATGGCGGCCTCGCCAAGCAGATCGTTGACAGTCTTGTTGGGATCGCGGACGTAAGCCTGCTCGAGCAGGCAGGCTTCCTTGTAAAATTTCTCGATCTTGCCATCAACGATCTTGGTCACGACCGCCGCCGGCTTGCCCTCGGCCTGCGACGCGTAGATCTGCCGCTCCTGCTCGATAACGGCCGGGGACATCTCCTCGCGTCGCACGCAGCGCGGATTGGCCGCCGCCACCTGCATCGCGAGTTCCTTCACCAGCGCCTGGAACGCTTCCGACTTGGCGCAGAAATCGGTTTCGCAATTGACTTCGATCAACACGCCAAGCTTGCCGCCCGCATGAATATACGAACCGACCGATCCCTCGGATGCGACCCGGCCGGCGCGCCCTGCCGCCGCGGCGATTCCCTTCTCGCGCAGCCATACGACGGCCTTTTCGAGATTGCCGGCCGTCTCCGCCAGCGCTCTCTTGCAATCCATTATGCCGGCGCCGGTCTTCTCGCGCAGTTCTTTAACCAGATTCGCGTTTAGTTCCATCACAATTCCTGAGTTGAGCTAGTATTCTTGGCCGGTCGGCATACTGCAAGCGACGGCCACGACTGACCCGCTCCGTTTCGGGGCCTGAAGGTCGAATTTATCGGCTAGACCGCGCTTGGAGAATCGGGCGGCGATGCTCCCGTGTCTGCCGCCGCGCCGGCGTCCGAGCGGATATCCTGCTGCCCCTTGGCGCGTTCCTCGGCCATTTGCTTGCCTTCGATGATCGCGTCGGCGACCGCCGCCGTGAACAGTTTGATCGCGCGGATCGCGTCGTCGTTGCCGGGGATTCGATAAGCGATCAGGTCGGGGTCGCAGTTGGTATCCACCACCGCGGCGACCGGGATACCGAGGCGGTTCGCCTCCGCAACGGCTATATCTTCCTTCTTGGTATCGATCACCCACAGCGCGTCCGGGAGTTTGCGCATGTTCTTGATCCCGGCCAGCGTGTTCATCAGCTTTTCATGCTCGCGCGCGTTGTCGCTCATCTCTTTCTTGCTGAGCGCGCGAATCATCTCCGGGTCGGCCATGACTTCTTCGAGCTTCTTGAGCCTGTCGATCGAGGCGCGGATAGTCTGGAAGTTGGTCAGCATCCCGCCCAGCCAGCGGTTGTTGACGTAAAACATCCCGCATCGCTCGGCCTCTTCCTTGACGATGTCCTGGGCCTGCTTCTTGGTGCCGACGAACAGCATCGTGCCGCCCGCCGCAGCGAGGTCGCGCGCGAAGTCGTAGGTCGCGCGAAACATCTTTACCGTCTGCTGAAGATCGATAATGTAAATACCGTTGCGGGCGCCGAAGATGTATTGCTTCATCTTCGGGTTCCAGCGGCTGGTCTGATGGCCGAAATGAACGCCGGCCTCCAGAAGCTGCTTCATGCTGATTTCAGTCATAGAATTTTGTTCCTGCCTCTTGGCCCCTTACGCGGGGTAACCTTGGATTAATATCAGGCCGCCGCGAAGTAAGAAAGCGCCATGCCGCTCTCCTATTTTTTTCCCTTCAGCCGGGAATCGTCACTATCGACACAGCCGGCGTTAATCGCGCGCGCGCGTCCCAACGCAGGATCAGGCCCCCGTTTCTGTAAACGCCGGAGTTTCCCGGTTTTGTCGAGCTCGATCGGGTCCTGGCTCTTGTTCTGAAGTTCCGCGAGCGCCTTCTCGCAACTCTCCGGAGCGTCGAACGTGGCGACGGTGATCCAGTGCGAAAGTGGAGCCTCCGAATCAACCGAATGAGGAACCTTGGAATCGGGCGGCATCATCAGATACCAGCCCACCAACGCCAACGCAGCCGCGTGGCGGGAGTTCAGGTGGCCCACCCGGCAAGTTATACGCTTTTTGCGGGCAAAAGAGTCATCGACCCAGCCGTTATCTGTGGCCACCTGAGGCGCTATCCGGTTGGTTGCCGCGCCCCTTAGGCGTTCATCGACTCGAGGAATTCCTCGTTGGTCTTGGTCTTGTCCATCTTGTCGATCAGGAATTCCATCGCCTCGACCGCGTTGAGCTGGGTCAGCAGCTTGCGCAGTATCCACACGCGATTGAGCGTGGCGCGCGGCAGCAGCAGCTCTTCCTTGCGCGTCGAGGAGCGCTGGATATCGATCGTCGGGAAAATCCGCTTTTCCAGCAAGCGCCGGTCCAGCGCTATCTGCTGATTGCCGGTGCCCTTGAACTCTTCGAAAATTACTTCGTCCATTCGGCTGCCGGTATCGACCAGCGCCGTCGCGATAATCGTCAGACTGCCGCCGTCTTCGGTGTTGCGCGCGGCGCCGAAAAACTTCTTGGGCTTGTGCAGCGCGTTGGAATCGACGCCGCCCGACAGTATCTTGCCCGACGGCGGCACCACCGTGTTGTACGCGCGCGCCAGCCGCGTGATCGAGTCCAGCAAAATCACAACGTCGCGCCCGTGCTCGACCAGCCGCCGCGCCTTCTCGATTACCATCTCGGCCACCTGCACGTGACGCGTGGCCGGCTCGTCGAAGGTCGAGCTTACGACCTCGCCCTGCACCGAACGCAGCATGTCGGTGACTTCCTCGGGCCGCTCATCGACCAGCAGCACGATCAGCACGATCTCGGGATGGTTGTGCGCGATCGCCTTGGCGATCGCCTGCAGCATCATCGTCTTGCCCGTGAACGGCGCCGCGACGATAAGTCCGCGCTGGCCTTTGCCGATTGGCGCGATCAAATCGATGATGCGGGTGGTCAAATCCTCGTGATTGTATTCGAGCTTGATGCGCTCCTCGGGATAGAGCGGCGTCAGATTGTCGAACAGGATCTTGTCGCGCGCCTTTTCAGGATCCTCGTAGTTGATCGATTCAACCTTGAGCAGCGCGAAGTAGCGCTCGCCTTCTTTCGGCGGGCGAATCAGGCCGGAAACCACGTCGCCGGTGCGCAAATTGAACTTGCGAATCTGGCTCGGCGAAATATAAATGTCGTCGGGACCGGGCAGGTAGTTGTAGTCCGGTGCGCGCAGAAAACCGAAGCCGTCGGGCAGAATTTCCAGCACGCCCTCGCCCAGGATCGAGCCGTTCTTGGCCGCCTGCGCTTGCAGGACCGCAAAAATCATCTCCTGCTTGCGCATGTTGGTGGCGCCATCGACGTTGAAGTCGCGCGCCATCTGCGCCAGTTCTGTTATCTTCGCCCGCTTCAGCGACTTGAGGTTGAGCACCCCTTCCTCGCTGATCACCGGCGCCAGCGGCGGAAGATTCGGATTGCCATCCAGATTTACCTGGCGCGGCGCTCCGTTCGACGATCGCGAGTCGTCGAAACGCCCTTCGTCGCTCTTCGCAACCCCTCTGCTCTTGCCCATATGCCTTCCCCGCAACCTGGACTCCATCATGTTCTTGACTGCTGCAATTCGCCGCCGTTTATGCGCGCACGCCGCAGGCTATGGTCGTTTGTAAAAATGGCCTCCCACGACGGGAGATACCATTATAGATTCATGAGTGCTCGAGCGGCCGGGATTCGGAACAACTAACGCCTTGAGTTCGAGTTCGGAATTACGGACCGCAGGGAAACGGGACTCAACACCCCACCCGTCTCAGCGTCCTCAGTGCGGAAGCTCAACCAAAACGCTACCCAAGCGATGGCGCCGTGTCAACGGGGTTCAGGCCGCCGGTAGTGATCTAATTTGATTTTCGCATATAAAGTCCGTGAGAAAAACGCGATTGGCACCCGTCCTGGCAGATAACTTGGACGACGGAGGCGAGGTGATGGCCATCGAAATCAAGGTTTTGCGGCCCGGCGATGACAGCATTCTTATGAACGTCGCCGCAGAGGTGTTCGACAATCCGATTGACGCGGACCTGACCAGGGAGTTTCTCGAAGACCCTCGACATCATATCGCTGTTGCTATCGATAATGGGTTGGTCGTCGGTTTCGCGTCCGCGGTCCACTATGTCCATCCCGACAAGCGGCCAGAACTGTGGATCAACGAGGTCGGGCTCGCGCCGTCGCATCGGCGTAGCGGGTTGGGCAAAGCCGTGCTGAAGGCTTTGCTCGAGGTGGGCCGAACCCGCAACTGCACACTGGCATGGGTCCTGACCGATCGAAGCAATGTCTCCGCTATGGAGCTCTATTCATCGGTCGGTGGGACCGAAGGGGCTGACGGGCTTAGTAAGGCTATGGTCGGGTACTCGTTCGCCCTCATGGATGCACAGAAGTACGGGCCGTCAAAGTAGCAGCTACGCACGCCGCCGTGTCAGCGGGCCTCAAGTAAGTTCGATCCATCGCCGAATCTCGCGCGCATCCGCCGCAAATGACTTCAGCGCGAGAAATTCGACGAAATCGATTGGCAGCGGCGCAACAAATTCGAGCCGCGCGCCTGACCTTGGATGCGCGATCGAAAGCGCCAGCGCATGCAGCGCCTGTCGTCGAAAAAATCCACCGCCTCCCGCCTTGCCGCCATATAAGGGATCGCCCAGGCACGGATGACCAATCGACGCGAGATGCACGCGAATCTGATGCATCCTGCCGGTGTCCGGTTTCACGCGCACCAGCGACGCTCCCGCTTCGCCCGCTTCCGCGGGATCGAACCGCGCGAGCACCGTCAGATGGCTGACCGCGTCGCGCGGTGCATGCGATCGCACCGACATCCGCTTGCGCTCGACGGGATGGCGCCCGACGGGACGCTCGATCGTCAGCCGATCGCGCGCGACGATGCCCTTGACGATCGCGAGATAGATCTTTCTGACGCTGCGTTCCTTGAACTGCCGCGAAAGCGCGGTGCGCGAAAATGGCGTCCGCGCCACCACCATCACGCCCGAGGTGTCTTTGTCGAGGCGATGCACGATGCCGGGACGCAGCACGCCGTCGGGCTCGGCCATCGCGGCGAGTTCGGGAAATCGCGCCAGCAGAGCGTCAACCAGCGTGCCCGCGGGATGCCCGGGCGCGGGATGCACCGTCATGCCGGCGGGCTTGTTCACGACAATTATTTCGTCATCGGCGAAAATTACGGAAATCTCCGGCGCGTCACCTTCTTTGTAATTTGAAGGATCGTACGGCGCACCGGCGGGCGCCGCGGCGACGTCGATACTGTCTCCCGTCCGCACCCCGCTCGACGCGCGCGCGGCAGCGCCGTTGACTGTAACCAGTCCCGCCTTAATCATCCGCGCCACTTGCGAGCGCGAGTACTCCGGGGCCAGCCGCATCGAAACGAACACGTCCAGCCGCATGCGATCGTGCTCCGCGCCCGCGGTGATTGTCGTTGGCAAAATCACGAGCGTGACTTACCGCCTCGACGCACGAATCACGGCATCGAGGGCGGCGGTATCGGCGGTGCGATCGGCGGCGGCGTCGGCGGTTTGCTGGCGTCAGAAGGAGGGCAGTTCTCGCTGGTGGTCGTGGCTATCGCGACCCCGTAGGTGGTCTTCTGACATCCCGCCGCGTCGGGCCTCGAATAAAACCAGCATCCGGCCAGCGCGGTCGAGAACAGCGCGACGATTGTCATCGAGAAGATTGGTTTCATGCGATTTGCCGCCTGCGATCAGTTTCCCCCCGCGACGCGCGCGGCGCCAGCGTCGCCGGCGACGCATCTACTCGAAGCGATGCGGTAGTGGATGCGCCTTCTCGTACGCAAGGATCCGGTCCTCGTGCGCGAGCGTCAGCGCGACATCGTCGAGACCTTCGAGCAGGCACTTCTTCTGGAACGGCTCGATCTCGAAATGCGCCGTCCATCCGAAATCATCGGACACTGTCTGCTTTTCGAGATCGATCGTGAGCCGGTACGCCTCGTAGTCGCCGGTGGCGCGAAAAATATGCTCGACCTCGTCGGCCGGCAGCGTGATCGGAAGAAAACCATTCTTCAAACAGTTGTTGTGGAAGATGTCGGCGAACTCCGGCGCGATCACCGCGCGGAAACCCGCGTCATCCAGCGCCCACACCGCATGCTCGCGCGAACTTCCGCATCCGAAGTTGTTGCGCGCGACCAAAATCGACGCGCCCTGGAAGCGCGGCTTGTTCAGCGCGAAATTTTTGTTCTCGGCGCCGTCGGGATTGAGCCGCCAGTCGATGAACAGGCCCTTCTTGAGGCCGGTCCGTACCACCGCTTTCAGAAACTGCTTGGGGATGATCTGATCGGTATCGACGTTGGCGCGATCGAGCGGCGCGACCATCCCGGTGAAATTCTTGAATGCCTGCATCTGTGTCTCCTGATTAACTTCCAACAGGGACGAAGTCCCGCATCCTGTCTTTACCATTGGGTGCAGAGGTCACCCCGGCCGATTCGCCCATTCGCGCACATCGACGAAATGCCCTGCAATCGCCGCCGCCGCCGCCATCGCGGGGCTCACCAGGTGCGTGCGCCCGCCCTTGCCTTGACGCCCCTCGAAGTTGCGATTCGACGTGCTGGCGCATCGCTCGCCCGGCTGCAGCACGTCGGGATTCATCGCCAGGCACATGCTGCATCCCGATTCGCGCCACTCAAAGCCGGCTTCCGTGAAAATTCTGTCCAGCCCGAGGCTCTCCGCCTCCGCCTTGATCTCCTGCGATCCCGGCACGACCATCGCCCGCACGGTCGGCGCGACTTTGCGTCCCTTGACGATACCGGCGGCGGCCTTGAGATCGCTCAGCCGCGAGTTCGTGCACGATCCGATGAACACCCGATCGATCTTGATGTCCTCGATTCTCGTGCCCGGCCGAAGCGCCATGTAGGTGAGCGCCCGCTCGACCGTCTCGCGCTGCTGCTTGTCGGCAATCTCCGCGGGATTGGGCACGCTTCCTCCAACGTCGGTGACCATCCCGGGATTCGTGCCCCACGTCACTTGTGGCGCGAACGTCGCGGCGTCGAATACTACGCTGCGATCGAACTTCGCGCCGCCGTCGCTGCGGCATTCGAGCCATCGCGCCGCGATTTGGTCGAAGTCCTTGCCGGCCGGAATGTACCGGCGCCCGCGCAGATACTCGACCGTCGTCTTGTCCGCCGCGACCATCCCGGCTCGCGCGCCGCCTTCGATCGACATGTTGCACACCGTCATGCGCTCTTCCATCGACAGCGCCTCGATCGCCGCGCCCCGGTACTCGATCACGTGTCCGGTCGCGCCGTTGGTCTTGATCCTGCCGATGATGCCGAGGATCAAATCCTTCGCACCGACTCCCGCGCCGAGCTTTCCATCGACGCGAATTTCAAACGTCTGCGGTCGCTCTTCCCACAGGCATTGCGTCGCCAGCACGTGCTCGACCTCGCTCGTGCCGATTCCGAACGCGAGCGCCCCGAATGCGCCGTGAGTTGCAGTGTGGCTGTCGCCGCAAACGATCGTCATGCCCGGCTGCGTAAGGCCGAGCTCCGGCCCGATGACGTGCACGATCCCCTGCTCGCGCGAGCCGATATCGAACAGCCGCAGCCCGAACTCCGCGCAGTTGTGTCTGAGCGTCTCGATCTGCAGTTTCGAATCGGGATCGGTGATCGGCTTGCTCCGATCTGTCGTCGGCACGTTGTGATCCTGCGTGGCGTAGGTCCGATGCGGCGCGCGGACTTTGCGCCCCGAATGGCGCAGGCCCTCGAACGCCTGCGGCGACGTGACCTCGTGAACCAGGTGCAGGTCGATGTAGAGCAGCGACGGCTCATGCTGCTTTTCGCGGACCACGTGCTCTTCCCAAATTTTCTCGAACAGGGTCTTTGCGGCCATTGCGTTTCCAACTCCCGCCGCGTCGGATCTGCATCCGGCCGCGTAACAATTTCTAAATTACTAAAAGAGCGCCGTTGAAGCTCATCAGACCGCCGCCGCTCGCCGCGCACTTTTCCCGCGCGAATAACCTTCGATCCGATCGGACAGCTTGATCGCGAACGCGCTGAATGCGGCCAGCTCGTCGCGCGAAAATCCCGTCCAGATCGCCTCGATCGCCGCCTGCCGCGAGGCGCGCAGCTCGCCCAGCGTTCTGCTTCCCTTCGCCGTCAGCTTGTAGCGCCGCTTCCTGCGGTCGGCCCGCCCAATCGCGGCCGAGACCAGCCCGCTGTCGAGAAGCTGGCGCAATATTTTCGACACCGCCGCCGCCGAGCTGTCGCGGCTGCGCGCGAACATCGACGGAATAAAATGCTGGGTCGAGATTTCCTCGAGCACCCGCCACTGCTCGATCGTGATACCCGCGTCGCGCGCCAGCACCTCGCGCCGGCGCTCGAAGATTTCAGCCAGCGCGGTCATCGCTTCGATCGCGCGGAAGATGGGGTCGCGGCGTCCAACTGCTTGCATCAGGCAAGATATTAACCATAGTTAAGCAATCTTTGCAAGCGGCGCGCCACTGCCGGGAGTCAGGTCATTTGATCCGCCGCGTCGGCGCGGCGCGCTCGGCGCGCGCCAGCCCGCGCGTCACGGCCTCGTCGCCGAACTTCTTCGCCACCGAATCCAGCGCCCGATTGAGCCGGTCGCGCTTGCGATCGCGATCGTCCGCGGGCCCTGTGTCGAACAGCCCGAGCTGCGCGCTGTCCACGCGCTCCAGCTGATGCACCTGCACGCCGACGAGACGGATTTGGTCATCCCCGCCGACCTTCGACAGCAACTGCGTCGCGACGCGCGAGATTTCCGGCCCGTCATTGGTCGTGCCGTCCAGCGAGAAGCTCCGCGTGATCAGTGGATAGCGCCCGCCGCCGAGTGGACGCGCCAACTTCAGCTTCAGCGTCACCGTGCGCGCGCGCACCCCGTCGGCGCGGAGCCGGCGCGCCAGTGCGTCGCCATGCGCGATCAGAACCCGCCGGATTTCATCCGAGTCGAGCGCCAGGTCCTGCGCGAAAGTATTTTCCTCGCCGTAAGACTTGCGCTGCCAGTCGGCGATTACGGGTCGCGTGTCGTTGCCCGACGCCAGTTCATGCAGATGCGGTCCCATTGTGCCGAACAGGCTCTTCAACTCTGCCGGGTCGCGCCGCGCAAGGTCGCCGACTGTCTTGATCCCGCACTCATGCATCCGCGCGAGCGTCACCCGTCCGACCCCCCACAGCCTTTCGACCGGCAGCGGGGTCAGAAAATCGCGCAATTCTTCCAATTCCACCGCGAGCAATCCGTCGGGCTTCGACATGTCGCTCAAAATCTTCGCCGCCATCTTGGTCGGCGCCACGCCCACCGACGCGACCAGCCCGGTTTCTTCGAGCACCCGGCGCTTGAGATCGCGCGCCGCGTTCAGCGGCGGCCCGAGCAGACGCTCCGTGCCGGTCAGATCGATGAAAGCCTCGTCCAGCGAGAGCGGTTCGACGATCGGACTGAAGCTCTCGAATACGCGGCGCACCACCCGCGAGATTTCCACGTAGCGATCCATCCTGCCCGGCACAAAGACCGCCTGCGGACACAGTTTGCGCGCCTGCCCGGTCGGCATCGCGGAACGCACGCCGAATTTGCGCGCCTCGTACGACGCCGACGTCACGACCCCGCGTGCGCTGCGCCCGCCCACGATTACCGGCAGGCCGCGCAGGGCAGGATTGTCGAGCACTTCGACCGACGCGAAGAACGCGTCCATGTCCGCGTGCGCGATCACTCGCGGCCGATGCGCCGCGCCCTCGGCTCCGGGATCTCCCTCGACGCTCACGGCCGCGCCATCATCGGAGTCTTATTTCGGCGTCGAGAGTTTGGCGAAGATCGTATCCGCGGCAGCCTCGCCGCTGCGCACGCAATCGGGACTCCCCACGCCGCGATAAGCCGCGCCCGCGATTGCGAAGGCGGGAATTGGAGCGACGAGGCGCTCGATCTCGGCGACCCGCGCCAGATGCCCGACGTCGTACTGCGGCATCGCATCGGGCCATCGCCTGACTACAGTGATTCCCGGCGCCGCGGTCACGCCGAGCAGTGCGCGAAACTCGTCACGCACTGCGGCGATCATCTCGTCGTCGCCAAGGTTCATCATTTCGCGATGCAGCTCGCCGCCGATGAACGCGCGCGCCAGGATTGCGCCCGCAGGTGCGCGTCCCTCGAACTTGAAGCTCGAAAAGCTGGCCGCGATTATGCGCCGATGCTCGATTGCCGGCACCACGAAGCCGAATGCGCGCGGAGGACCCTCGAAGTCGCTCTCGCGAAACGTCAGGTTGACCGTCGCTGCCGATGCGTAACTGATCCCACCGAGCAACTTCGCAGCCGCGGGCTCAAGCGGCGACACGATGCGCGCGGCCGCGTACGCCGGCGCGGCGCAGATTACCGCGTCGGCGTCGATCGAGCCGCCACCGGCCAAAGCGAGCCGCCATCCGTCCGCCGTTGGCGACATCGCGATAACTTCCGCTCCCGTGCGAATCGACCCGCCCAGCCGCGCCGCGATCGTCTCGGGCAGCGTCGCCATCCCATTCCTGAAGCTCTGGAACAGGCTCCATCGCGCGCCGCTCACCTCCGGACCCTTCGACGCCCGCGCCCGCTCTGCCGCGCGCATTCCCTTGAACAGGCTGCCATGGCGCCGCTCCATCTCGACAAAGCGTGGTATCGTCGCCGTGGTGCTGAGCCGTTTCGGATCCGCGGTGTAGATACCGCCCGCGAGCGCCTGCGCAACGCGATCGAGCACCTCGCGCCCCAGTCGCCGCGTCACGAATGACTCCAGACTCTCGTCGTCGCCGCTGGTTCGCGCCGCGATGAATGGTTCCAGGGCCATCCGTAATTTTCCGAGCGGCGAGAAAAGCGGACTTAGAAAAACCGGCCCGAAATGCGCCGTCGCGAGCATCATAAATCCCGCCGGGACCTCGACCAGCCGCCCCGCGCGCACCACGAACGTCTTGCCGTAGATCTCGCGAGTCGGAATCAGTTCCGCGCCGAGACCAAGCCGTCGCGCGAGCTCGGCGGCCGATGTTTTTTCCGACAAAAATGAATCGGCGCCGGTCTCGATTACGAATCCGTCGCGGCGAATCGTCTCGAGCGCTCCGCCGCATCTCGCGCCGCGTTCCAGCAATTCCACTTCAAGCGGAAATTCGCGCGTCGCCGCGAGCTCGCGAAGCCGATACGCGGCGGCGAGACCGGTGATTCCCCCGCCTATTACCGCAACCCGTTTGATATGCGTGCCGGAGTCCGTTTGAGCTTCTCCCTCGTTCGATCCGTCAGCCGCGCGCGTACGGCGCGATTATCGAAGCCATCATCTCGATAAACAACGGATGGTCCCCGACGGTCGGCGCGCGCTCCATCCTGATTCCCGCCTCGCGTGCGATTTGCGCCGCCTCGATATCGAGATCGTACAGCACTTCGACGTGATCGCACAAAAAACCGATCGGCACGACCACCGCTGCCTTCGCGTCCAGGCTCCGAAGCGTATCCTTGATGTCGGGTTCGAGCCACGCCTCGCGCGGACTCCCGCTGCGGCTTTGATACGCGAATTGCCATGTGCCGATCCCAAGCTCTGCCGCGATCATCCGCGCCGACTGCGTAAGCTGCCCGACGTACGGCCCGGCCTGCGCCATCGCGAGCGGAATACTGTGCGCGGTGAAGATCAGCCGCGCGCGCGATCGCTCTTGCTCGTCCAGTCGCGTGTACGCCTCGCGCGTGCGCGACGCCACCGCCGCGATGAACAGCGGATGGTCGTGCCACGGCTGGGGATATACGAACTGGGGCGCCGCTTCGCTCAACGCAGCGCACGCGTCGTTGACGGTTGCCTGGTATCGCTCGAAGCTGGCTTCGCTGCGATGCGCCGCCATGATGAAGCCGAGCACGCGCCGCGATCCACCGTCAGCGAGCGCGCGGACCGAGTCGGCAACATACGGTTCCCAGTTGCGCATCCCGACCGCGACCGGCACGCACGCGCCTTTTTTCGCAAGCTGCTCGCGTAGCGCAGCCGCCTGCCGCATCGTGAGATCGTTGTACGGCGAGCGCCCGCCGAGAAGATCGTAGTGACGCACCACCTCCTCGTAGCGCTCGCGCGGGATTGGCCGCCCGCGCAGCATGCCATCGAGAAACGGCCGCACCTGGTCGGCGCGCGTCGGTCCGCCGAATCCAATCATCAACACCGCGTCGCACCTTGCCTTCGCGGTCATAGCGTCAGCGCGCGCTCATCTCGTGAACCGCATCGACGAGCGCGATTACGTGATCGACCGGCGTATCCGGAAGTATTCCGTGGCCGAGATTGAAGATATGTCCGGGGCGTCCGCCGGCCTGATCGAGAATCGCGCGGGCGCGTGTGCGGATTTCGGAAACGTCCGCGAACAGCGCGATCGGATCGAGATTGCCCTGTACCGCCACGCTGTAATTGAGCCGCGCCCACGCGTCGGCGAGACTGACGCGCCAATCGAGACCTAAAACGTCGCCGCCCGCCTCGCGCATCAACTCGAGCAGGTTTCCGGTCACGGTTCCGAAATGGATCACGGGCACGTCGGCGGGAATCGCCGCGATCACCGAGGCGGTATGCGGCAGCACGAAGCGCCGATAGTCGTCCGGGCCAAGGCTGCCGACCCAGCTGTCGAAAATCTGGACGATGTCGGCGCCCGCCGCGATTTGCATCTTCAGATAATCCGCCGTCGTGCGCGCCAGCCGCTCCATCAGGCGATGCCACGTTTCGGGCTGCATGTACATGAAAGTTTTGGTCGCCTGGTATTGGCGCGACGAGCCGCCTTCGATCAGGTACGACGCGAGCGTGAACGGCGCCCCGGCAAATCCGATCAGCGGAGTCGTCGCGCCGATCGCGCGATGGACCAGCTTGATCGCGTCGCCAACGAAGCCGAGCGCCGCCACATCGACGGCCGGAAGCCGTTCGAGGTCGGCCTCGGTGCGAATCGGGCGATCGATCACCGGCCCGTCGCCTTTTTCGAAATGCAGCCCGACTTCCATCGGGATCAGAGGCAGCAGGATATCGGCGAAAATGATCGCCGCATCCACCTTGAGCCGCTCGACCGCCGTGACGGTGACTTCGGCGGCCAACTCGGGCCGCCTGCACATCTCGAGAAAATCATGACGCTCGCGAACGCGCCGATACTCCGGCATATAGCGGCCCGCCTGGCGCATCAGCCAGATAGGAGTGTAGGGGGCAGCTTCGCGCCGGCACGCCTTGAGCATCGGATGGTCGGCGAGGGGAGACCGCGGCGCGTTGGAAATCGCCCTGCGCCGCGGATTTGGCGCCGCACCCGCTTCAATTCGATGCGTGTCAGCGCGGTTCGCGATGAGAATTGAAGCCGCTTGCGCCGCCGCCGCTTTAACCAGATGGCCGAGCTTCGAATGCTCCGGCTCGAAGTCCACGCGGAGCCCGTAGGCGCGAATCTGCTCCGAGCATACCGGCCCGATCGAGCCAACCGCCATGCGCGCGAATCCGCGCTTGACGCCGTCGCCGATTCCCTCGGCCTCCGCGAGCTGAATGACGTTTGTGACCTGGTTCGAGCTGGTGAAGATAGCCACGTCCGCCGCGCCCGCCGCAATCGCGTTCAACGCCGCCCGTAGCGGCGCGCGATCGGCCGGCAGCGTCCATCTATAGACCGGAACAATCGTGACCCGGGCGCCGCGCGCCTCGAGCCCCGCGGTCAGCTCGTGATTGGAAACTCCGTATTCCTGGATCGCGACGCGCTTGCCCTTGAGCTCGATCTTTGACGCAAGCGTGCTCAGCACTTCGCGCCAGGTATTCGGTTCCGGCGCGACTATCGAGGGTTCGACCCCAAGATCGCGCATCGCGCGAATCGCTTTCGGGCCGCGCGCCACGGTTGTGATTGCGGCCAGGGCAGCCGCTATCGACGCCCGCTGATGGCGCGTTTCCATCGCCTGGAACAGCGCGCGCGTGCCGACGCCGGTCATAAAAATGACCACCTCGAATTCGTTTTCGCCGGCCAGCAGGCGATCGGCGAAATCCAGCGCCGCGTGATTGTCCTCGAGCGGCACCTCGCGCATCGCCGGCGCGACTATCGCGACGCCGCCGCGCCGCTCGATCATCGTCGCGACTTCCGCCGCCATGCGGCTCTCGAACGCGACGACGCGAAGTCCGCCGAAGCCGGGCGTGATGTCTGAGGGATTCGATTCTGTCTCTGGGTTCATCTGAAGCTGGGGGTGTCTCAGGAATTGGATTCGGTCTCTGGGTTCATGGCGAGCAACAAAAAGCCGTATGGTTAATCTTGCCGCGTGCACGATAGCCACGTCCACTCCCCCGCCGCCTGCCTTTGCGGTTTGCGGGGCGCGCAGGACGGGCGGGAGAAACCGCATTGCCCGTTTTGCGATCGGTGTGTTACCTGTCGCTCGTGGAAGAGGAATCAAACGTCACGCGGAGAATCGAGATGACTATGGCAATGCGTATTGGAACGTGGCGGTTGGTCCTGTCAACGATAGTCGCATTCGCCGGAGTCGCGTGGATCTCACCGCCGGCGCGCGCGCAGAATCCGCTTGCGCCGGTTGCGGTGAGCGTGGCTGAAAGCGCACCAGTCCCCGCCTCGCAGATTCCCAAGGAAATTACCAACGCGATCAACTCGCCCGATCGGCCAGCCGCGGACAAGGCGCTCGACGCAGGACGCAGGCCCGATCAGATCATGGCGTTTTATGGAATCAAGCCCGGGATGAAGATTGCCGATATATTCGCGGGCGGCGGGTACATGACCGAGCTGTATGCGCGAATCGTCGGATCGACCGGTACGGTTTACTCGCAGAACGGTCCGTTCCCTGAGCAGTTCAAGAAAATCGAAGATACATGGAACGAACGGCTGAAAGAGCCGGCGCTCAAGAGCGTCGTCAAGGTCAGCAAACCCTTCGATGCGCCCGACCTGCTGCCAGTGCCGCCGGAGTCGCTCGACGCAGTGATCATCCATCTCAACTACCACGACATGGTCGGCTTCAAGCTCAATCGCGAGAACGTGAACGCGGCGGTGTTCAGGGCGCTCAAGCCAGGCGGGATTTACGGGATCGTCGATCACAGCGCGCAGCCGGGCGCCAACAATACGGTGACCACCACGCTCCACCGAATCGACGAGAATTTTCTAATCAAGGATGTGGAGAAGGCGGGCTTCAGGCTGTCCGGAGCGTCGAGCGCACTGCGCCACCCTGAAGACGATCGCACCTGGATTGTGTTCAAGCATCGCGGTCAGACCGATCGCTTCATGCTCAAGTTCACGAAAACGCCGGCAATCGCGGCGGGCGAAAAAATCCGCTAGCGCGCGGCGGACAGTCGTCGCCGCGGGAACCGCGGGCTCTGCTAGTACGGGCTTTCCTAATGCAACTTAATTCCCGCTTTTTGCCCCGGCTGCTCGTATGGTAGTATTCTGATTCAAAGGCTTCGCGCAATCATGGTCAAACCATCGCTCCGTCAGTCGTGCCTGCTCGCGTGCTTCGCGATTGCTGCCGGACTATTCTCCGCTGCGCCTTCTGCGCTATCCGCCGGGCAGCCAGCGCGCCCGCCGCGCCCGGTTACCCTGCATGTCAACCTGCAGAATACTGGCCAGACGGTTGCGCTTTCGGTCGGGCAGCAACTAGTCGTGACGCTTTCAATGCGGCCCTACGATGACAATTACTGGTATGTGTCTCACAATTCTGGCGGGGTCCTGAAATTGATAGGGGGGCCTGACGAGCGACGCCCGCGAAATTGGACACCTTGGATGTACAGCTCGCAGGTGTTCTACTTCCGGCGGGAATCCCCGGGGACCGCACATTTGGTGCTGGAACAGAGTTATTTTTCGAGGCCGATGGTGCTCAAGGTGGTCGATCGGTAACTGCACGGCCGAGCGATTGCGAGCTGAGGCCATCGAATCGTACGTGCCCGATCAATGGCATCATCATGCGGCGAAGCTCAAGAAGTGGCGCGAGACGTTCGCAAGCGAGTGCGTGCTAGCCGGCTTCTACGACGACCTCGAGGCGGGCGCGCAAAAGTACCTCGATCCGATATGCGACTTTAGCGCAATAGTGCGGTTCCTTGTTCCGCGGCTACTTCTCGGAGCGAATCCTGTTCATCGCCCGCGCCGGCCGGCTCCATCTGGTTGATTCCTGGAAGTATCAACCCGGCGCCACCTACGAGCAGTCGCTCTATGGCAGCGGTGTTCAACTCGGTGCGCGAGCGCTTCGATCACGAGATCCAGGTGGGCATCGTCGTGCTTCATCGCGCGGCTGGAGCGCCGGTAGTCGCTGAGCAGCTTGGAGCAGCCCAGCCCTCGGCGCTGTGGAGGTTGCCGAGGCTGAGAGTGCTCGTTGACAATCTCGGCAAGTTGCTGCGAGTCTAAAGCAGGATTCAAAATGGGAATTCCAGGCAAAAGGAGTGGCTCACCAAAGCCTGCGAAATGTTATGGTTGGGGGCAGGCAAAGGACGCTACCGCCGATTACCTCAAATTAGTCCCGGAACTCGGCCTGGACAGGAAGCTCTGGCTGTGGGCGGAGAACTATGCCCGGTATCACGCCGGCCGGGCTTTATGGGACGTCGATTTCTTAACCCGCAACTATGAATTTTCAAGGTGCCTGAATATCGGGGGCGCACCCTTCGTTTTTGAATACCTCATGAAGAAGGCGCACCCGGAAATGGAAGTCGTGAGCGTGGATTTGCATCCGAACCGATTTCGCCACGTAGAGCGAGTACTCGGGATAAAGGTCGCGCAGCTTGATGTGGAGCGGCCGTGCCCCGCCGCGGCGAAGATGGTCGGACAATTCCAGTGCGTAGTGTTCTGCGAGATCTTCGAACATCTTCGCATTGATCTTCTAAAAACGATGTCGTTCATCAGGAGCCTCTTGGACGAGGATGGATTTATGTATTTGACGATGCCGAATGGGATCGGCATCGATGCGTTGCGCAGGATTATACGGCACGGCCGCACAGGCCCCGATCCGATAACAGAGTGGTCCAAGCTGGATAATCTGGGGCACATGGGGCATGTCCGGGAATATTCGTACACCGAGCTTCGGGATGTTCTAGAGCACTGCGGCTTCCAGGTTCAACGATATCTGTATCGGGTAAGATTTAGTTCTTCAAGGCGCCGGGATTGGCCCCTGCGCGTGCTCACACGTCTCAGGCCGAAGCTGGGAAATGAAATAGTTGTTGTTGCTCGCTTGGCCAAGACGAACCAGTCACGCTACATGAGAAACGAAGAGGCGCAGCGCTGAATCGCGAATTTAGGCCATTGCACCTTAAGCGCCGCGCTCAGCCCCAGATTGCCATCAATGACCGCCAGCACCGGAGCGCCGAGATTACGGGTGGCCAGCGCGCGCACCGCCTCGAGCCAGGCTTGCTCACTCTCGGCCCCGGGCAGCAGCAAATCGCGCACCACGCGATGGCCGTTGGTGCACACGCCCAGCGTGTGTGCGCGGAGGTCGTGCTGGCGCTGCGCCAACGTGGCAAGGGCTATAGCACCCAATGGTCGACACCGCACGCTGGCCGCGCTACTCTCCACACGGTCCGCATCGTGCGAATTGCGTCCGTAACATCGCAGTGAATGACAGTTTTGGTACAGAAGGTCCGGTCGATTAGGAAGTCTAGCCTTTCATTCGCAGGTACCGCTGTTTCCCGATGGCCGCATACAAAAGGGAAACACGGGAAAATCCCAAAATGCCCCATGAAGCGGTAGGCCAAGCGGCACCATCGGCTGAGGCGGCGCCAAAGATGAACGCCGCGGACGCAAGCGATCACAGCGCGGAGACCCCTCAAGAACTCGGAGGGGCTGTACTCAAGACCTTTTTCACCGGTCTTTCTTGGACCACCGCGGCGCGCGGACTCAGCTCAATTGGTGCCGCTCTGCGGTACGTCGTCTTCGCGCGATTGCTCAAACCGTTCGACTTCGGCGTGATCGCCAGTGCGACATTGATCTTTGCAGCAATCAATGCCGCTACCGATCCGCGCATAGGATCGGCGCTCGTCCAGCAAGAAGATGAGATCGACCCCTATCTTGACACTTTATTCACGACCTCCGTCGTCCGAGGCCTGATTATTGGATTGATACTGGTTGTGTTCTCGCGTCCGCTGGGCGCCTTCTTCCATCTGGGCGACGCTTACACGGTTTTCTGGGCTATAGCCGCGCTTCCAATCCTGCAATCGATTCAGAGTCCGCGCCTAATATCTCTATACCGGCGTCTCGACTTCCATTTTATGACCATCTTGAACGTTTCGGAGGTTGTGGCGAGCCTAATATTCGGTCTTATGGCTGTGCTCTACTGGCGGGACTGGCGCGGTATCGTATTCTCGATGTTCATGGGCGGCGCAGTGCGGGTCGTTTTGACTTACTGGCTGTTTCCTCATTGGCCGCGGCTGGGTTTCAGCATGGCTCGCGCGAAAACCATGCTTTCGTTCGGATTGTGGGCCAGCTTTAGCGCGCTATGCGATTTCATTTCAAAGCAACTCGACAATCTGGTCGTAGGCCACCTGCTCGGCCCCAGCGCGCTCGGCAACTACCAAATAGCCTTTCGCGCAGGTGAGATGCCGGTCGCGGAATTTACGACGGCCGCTTCCGTGGTGACGTTTCCGATGGTGGCGCGATTGCGCAGGGATCGCCACGCGAGAGCGCGCCTGTTCTGGTCGGTGAACGCGGTTGTGGCCGTGGTCGGGCTGGCGTACGTCGCATTCATTTTCGCCTTTGGCGCGAAGACCGTTCTCCGGTTATTCGGACCAGCCTGGGTTGATGCGGTTACTCCGCTCAAGGTTCTGTGCATTTACGGCCTCCTTCAGGGCTTCCTAGTGATCGGGCGAACCTTTCTCTACGGTCTGGGAAAACCGGAACGAACCGCCATTATGTCGGCTGCCCGCGCAGGGGTTCTAGCCATCGTGATCTATCCATTCACAGCATGGCACGGGCCCACCGGCGCCGCGGCCGCAGGCGTCCTATCGATTTTGGTCTCACTGCCGATAATGGGCTACCTGCTGCAGCAAACGGATTAGGCAGGTGAGATGAGGTCCTCCAGCACGGCGACGGCGCCATCCACGCAATCCGGACGGGTGCAGGCGAGTCACGTTATCTCGAATTTATGCGATCCACGACGCGCGAGAGCGCCCTCGATATAAGGTTTTCGCGGCTCGGAACAGTGAAATAGGTAGACACACACCGAGCGCCCTAAAGAGCAGTTCGACGTTGCCGGTCTTTGCAAAGCCGATGAGACAAGTGTTTATAGCCGGAAGTCGCTTTCCTCGTTTGAGGTATTCCCAGCTCATCCCCTTCGCTATCTGTGTTATGCCGGTTGAAATTGCAGCGAGTGCCTCGGTGTCTTGAGACGAGATGAGCGACCGTTGGCTACTTAGGAGTTCGCACGCGACCGTGAAATTTCGCTTGATCTCCTTCAACTGCGCCGAATCAGGTGTGGTTCTTCTCACACCAAGGGGACGGTCCAAGTAAGCCAGACGGTTCTGTTTTGCAAACCGAAGCAGAAATTCCCAGTCCTCGCCCCATACCCAACTGTTGAAGCCACCGCTTGTTTTGAAAGCGAGCTTGTCAACGATCAGTGCTGTGGGCTTGATTGGAACTTCTTGGAGTAGCAATAGGTGTAGTTCGCGATCTGGTATGAGTGTGCCTTCGGGGTAGCTTCCGCCCGCAAGCCATGCCAGCATCCGGGCCGAATGAGCGCGCACGAACGAAGGCCTGACCTCATCGCCACTGCGCCACTCAAGATCATGAAATATTCCCCCGACTTCTGGATGGTTGCTGAGAAAGGTGAGGCAGGACGAGAGTTTGTCGGGTGTCCAAAGGTCATCTGAGTCGAGAAATGAAACGTACTGAGACGTGGCCTCCGCGACGCCACGATTTCTTGCCATCCCTGGGCCCGCATTTGCTTGCTGGATGTAACGGATCCGCGAGTCCGAGAAACCACGAACTATTTCAGCGGTGCCATCGGTTGACCCATCGTCGACGATAACGAGTTCGAAATCCCCCATCGTCTGGGCAAGCACGCTCTCTATCGCCTGGCTTAGAATGTGGGCGCGATTGTAGGTCGGAATTATAACCGTGACCTTGGACATTTGGTCGTCCCCCCTACCTTAGAACAGAATAGGCCGCGCGGGGCAAGGCCCGAACGCGGTCCCTCGAATCTTAGGGAAGCCGGCACTGAGGGCAATTCGGTGCTGTCCAGTTTTGGACAGTATCGGCAATTCCATGTCGCACCTTATCTCAACTTTCAACCGCTCTTGAAGCAGCGGAGAACCTCGACCAGCTCGCTCGTCAAGTGAAATGTGTCATCGGCGTGAAGAGCGTGCGTTGTTACGCGACAGAATGTCCCGCCTTGGAGCATCAGTGAGTATCCAGTGAGTATCGACGGATGACAAACCTCCAGTGGCAGAGAAGTTGCTCTATGAGTGATGGCGAAGTGCACATCGACTCAAGCGGGGGCAACGATCATGTCGCATCGATACTATTACTGTACATCAGTAGCTACTGCATCATTAGCTACTATATCATTAGCTAAATGTTCTGTGTTGGTACTAATATTGTATACTCTTTCACTGATATGCGGATCTCCCGCCTTTGCCCAAACAATTGTCGACGGCGGCTTGACCGCTCCAGAAGTGGGCTGGTCGTTGAGTTCCAATCTGCTGGTTAACGGCGATTTCTCGCAAGGAAAGGCGGGGTGGATATTTGGGAGCCCCTGCTTCGGCATCGATCCGACCACGCTAGCACCCAACGGCGCCGCTAGCCTGGAGTTCAAGTCCGCAACCTCCTGCGGCGATCCGGTCGCAATGAACTCGCTCAAGGTTAGCGGCGGACAGGCGTACACGCTCAGCGGCCAGATCATGACGGAAGAGTTTGCGGGCACGGAGTCAACCGGCCCGATGTTCGATCTATTCGAGGTTGTCCGTTCTCCTATCATCAGCGGCACCACCAACTGGACCAGCGCGACTCTGCAGCATCTGGTCGTCGCCTCAGGGGTGACCTCGTCTGTTCGCGCGCAGGTCTACGGCTCAAAGCCGACCGGGAACGCATGGTTTGCAAACATGTCGCTGCAGCAGGAGATGCCGCCGGGGCTACAGATGTTCCTGCTATACCCGAACTACCGCGGACTGATGTTTTCGGATCAAAGCCAGGTCGCAAGCATGGACCTGATCGTCACTCCGCCGGCGGGGACGTCGCTGGAGAGCCTTCGCGTCGAAATCGTCGCGGTCAACGCGGGGGGCAATACGGTTGCCAGTCAGACCTTCACTCCCGAGTCGACTGAGTTCACCGGCACCCTCGACATGACATCCTTGCCACTTGGGACCTACCAGGTTGCGGGAATGCTCGAGGACTCCAGCGGCAACGTGCTGATGGCGCAGAGCCCCTACTCGATCGTGAAGCTCGATGCATCGGTGCGCTCGGGCATGAAGGCGTGGATCGACCCGGCCAACCTCGCGCATTTCATCGATGGCAATCCTCACTTCGTGCTCGGAATCTACGACACGACCGGGTGGTCGTGCGGCACGGCTGACTATGTGAAGGAGCTTGCCGGGATCGCGCAGGCGCCGATCAACATGATTATCAACTACTTTCTTGCCGATGCGCCGACGTGCGCGATTACCGCCTACACCACTGCAACGCAGGAATTCGGGATGACGTTTCTGCCAACCGTGGGCAACTTCTATTCGAACAACGGGGATTTTCCGACCACTCTCGCCAAAGAGTTTGGAACCGACGATCAGGATCAGCTGATTTCCGATTACGCCTCCGCGTTGTCGTCCGACCCTGGGGTGGTGGGATATTACGTTCAGGACGAGCCGCCGATCAGCCTGCAGCCGGAAACGTTCCACCAGTATTCGCTGATCAAGGCGAACGATCCCTCGGGCTTCAACCTGGCGGTGCTCGCCCTCCCGCCCGATCTCCCGTTCTGGAAGGACACGGTGGATGTCTTGGGTGTTGACCCCTATCCGATCACCGCGGCCAGCGGAAACGATCTCGCCGGAGTTGCGAAATGGACTCGCGCGGCGTTTCAGGCCGGACGCGGCTCGCGCCCGGTGTGGACCGTCATCCAGTTCTTCCAGACGTTCTTGGAATCCGCATGGCCGACCCAGCAGCAGCTGCACGACATGAGCTGGATGGCGATCGTGGAGGGCGCGACCGGCCTCTTTTACTGGTCATACGGCGAGCGCGGACTCGGCTGGGTGAGCGATCCGGTCGAGCACGCGGCGCTTTACCAGGAACTGATCAACGTGACCACCGAGATCAAATCGTTGGAGCCGGTGTTGCTCAGCCCCGACGCCGCAGTGATCACCGCGAACTCCGCGCAGGGCACCGTGTTCACCAAGACGAAGGTCGGGGCCAATGGAACCCGCTACCTGTTCTCGTACAACTACACCGCGTCTCCTGTCACCGCCGAGTTCACGCTTGCGCAGCCGGCGGCCAGCATTCTCGACTACGACACCGGAGTCAGCAGTGCGCCGGACACCAGCACAACCTTCTCCGACGCATTCCAGCCCTACCAGGCGCACATCCTTCTCATCAGCGATTCCACCCTGTCCCCGACGCCAACCCCGACTGCGACTGCGACCGCGACGGCAACCATCACGCCAACCAAGACGGCAACGGCAACGAAGACTGCAACGGCAACGAAGACGGCCACACCAACCGCAACGCCGACCCCCAACGGCAGCGCCGCGCCGGCAACGCTTTCGTTCGGCTCCGAAGTCGCCGGACAGACCTCGGCGACCATGACCGTCACGGTGACGAACAAGAGCCAGGCGCCATTGGTCATCTCCAGCGTGACCCCGTCAAGCGCTGACGGCTCTGCAACCGCCGAGTTCAACGTTACTGGCGGCGGGTCGTGCGGCTCAACGGGTTACCCGTACACCGTGGGGCCGTCGCCGGACACTTGCACAATCACCGTCAGCTTCACGCCGAGCGCGATAAGTGCGGCCAATGGCCGCACCGGAGCGCTGACGATCATCGATGATGCCCCGGCGGGCATGCAGACCATCAGCATGCAGGGGACCGGCACGGCCGATGTGACTACTTCACCCGCTAGCGTGACGATCACGAACGAGGACTTCGGCAAAACGGTCACGCAGTACGTGACGATCACCAACAAGCAGTCGCAGCCCGTCACGCTGACCCCGAGCATCACGCAAAGCGCGACCGGCTTCGCTCTGGCTGGCGGCGGTACCTGTGTTGGCTCGCCGCCGGTCGTGCCGGCGGCCGGGAATACGGGCGACCCGTGCACGATTGCCTACACCTACTCGCCGAGCGCTTTGACGCCGCCAAGCGAGTCCGGCACTTTGACGATCACCACCAGCCCCGACTTGGCGCCGTCTCCGTACCACACCGTTACGCTCTCGGCCACTACTGTGCCCGACACGGTGGGCGCCACCGCCGCGGTGGGCACGGCGGTGGTGGGGTCGCCAGTGACGGCGAATGTCCTGGAGGTGGCCGACCTGGCATCTCCGACGTTCGGGATCGGGGCCTTGGGCGTCCGCATTGGCAGCACGGCCAACCCCGCGCCGTACAGTGGCGGGAGCAACAATAACGCGGCCGATTTCTCCGTCAGCTCGACTCCGGGGACCTGCCCGGTTGGGGCGGCGGCGAATGTGACCTGCTACCCGGTGACATTCACGGCGACCGAGGGCACCCTGAGCAGCCACGTGACGGAGAGCGCCTGCGTCAACGTAACCGTCGCGAGCGATCCGGGGACCTACGCCAACGCTTGCGCCGGCGGCACGAACGCGCCGGGCGTCCATACCATCAGGCTGACGGGGGTCGGAGAGTAGCCGGCTGAGACCGCGCAGCCATCGCAACAGGAGCAAACGCCCTGTCCGGCAATCGTGACCGCACAGGGCGTCTAGTCAAAGGCGATTTCGGGACTCGTACCGAGCCGCGCGGCGCGCGGTAATTCGCGGGCGCGGCGCTACTAACCCGACGCCCAACCCGTCATAATGCCCAATGGAAATCCCGCGATGACCTACCTGGCAGCCGCAATCCAGATGACCGCCGGACCAGACAAGGCGGCAAACCTGGAACGCGCGGAACGGTTCGTCCGCGTCGGCGCCGCTCGCGGTGCAGACCTCGTCGCGTTGCCCGAGGTCTTCAATTGGCGCGGCAAGCGTAACGAGCAGGCGGCTGCGGCAGAAACGCTCGACGGTCAATCGCTCACGCTGATGTCGCGCCTGGCGCGCGAGCTGCGAATCCACCTCGTCGCGGGATCGATCACCGAACAGGCCGCCGGCGAGTCGCGATGCTACAACACGTCCGCGATCCTCGGCCCCGACGGCGGCCGAATCGCCGTGTATCGCAAGATTCACCTCTTCGACATCGATCTTCCCGGCCGCGTGACGGTGCGCGAATCGGATTCCAAACTCGGCGGCGCGCAGCTCGTCTCCGCTCGAACTCCTCTTGGCGCGATTGGACTCAGCATCTGTTACGATCTCCGCTTCCCGGAACTCTATCGCCGGCTGACTTTTGCCGGCGCGCAAGTTATCGCCGTGCCGAGCGCGTTCACGTTCCCCACCGGCGAGGCGCATTGGGAGCCGCTGCTCCGCGCCCGCGCGATCGAGAACCAGGCGTACGTGATCGCGCCCGCGCAGTTCGGTCCCAACATTTACGGCTACAGCGACTACGGCAATTCAATGATCGTCGATCCATGGGGACGCGTGATTGCTCGCGCGGCGGATCAGGAAGGCGTCGTGGTGGCGCCTATCGACCTCGAGTATCAGGACCGCGTGCGGCGCGAACTGCCGGCGTTGGAACACGCGCGCATCCGGGCCGATCGCGACTGAAGCTATACGTCGGGGGATCGCATGAACAGACAGAGGCTCGGTTTTCTAATTGTCACGCTCGCTCTTTCAATCAACGCACCTGCATTCGCGCACGATATGGCCGAGATGGAAGAAATGGACGGCCACGACATGGCGCCCAACGCGATGGGCGGTCAGATGGGCATGAATGCGCACATGGTGATGACATCTTCGCGTCCGCAAACGCCCAATGACATCGAACGCGCGCATGACCTGATCGGCACGCTTCGCCGCGCGCTCACCAAGTATCACGATTCCAGAGTGGCGCTATCGCAGGGCTATCAGATCTTTCTGCCGACGGTTCCGCAGGAGGTTTACCATTTTACCGACTACGGCGCCGCATCACAGGAATACAGCGGCCATTTCGATCCAACCCGTCCCGGCTCGCTGCTTTACGTGAAAAATCCGAGCGGTGATTACGTTTTGGTCGGCGCGATGTATAGCGCGCCCGCCGACTACACGCCCGATCAACTCGACGCGTTGGTTCCGCTCAGCGTGGCGCATTGGCACGCTCACACCAACATCTGTCTGCCCAACGGAATCACGCTCGACGACGTCTTGCGCGGCGACATCGGCGCGACGCATCTCGACATGCCGGGCATGATGCCGGCGGCGTCAAGTCGGTCCGCACCCGCAATCAACCGCCGCCTGGGTTTCCTGGCCGACGGACGCTTCGGGTTCACCGGCAAAATCGCTGACGCCGCCGAGTGTGAAGCCGCGGGCGGTCATTTCCTCAAACAGGCGTTCGGCTGGATGGTCCACGTCTATCCGTTCAACGGCGACGACTTGAAAGTTGCATTCGGCATGAGCGTGCCGAAGCCTCCCGCCAACTGAGCTACCCTGACCGCGAGCTTTCCTTCTGTGGCGCGGGTCTCCGCCGCCGGCCAGATTCGCCTTGACGCCGCGCGCTGGGCGGGTTAAGCAGGCTTCGCGTCGGTGATCTGACGAACTGGGACGGGTAAACTGGGGAATTGTGGCGACAGATAAAATTTCGGTTCAATAGCTGATTAAAACCGCATTGAACTGCGGGCTGCGTGACTCGCCGCGCTATCGCAGCTACTATCTCAGACGCCCAAGGGCTTGCGCTTGAAGGATTTTTGTCATGGCTGATGGACCGCTGATTGGTTTTCGCGTTCTTGACCTGACCGCCGTCATTTCGGGGCCGTTCTGTACGCAGCTGCTCGGCGACCTTGGCGCCGACGTGATCAAAATCGAACCGCCCGACGGCGACTCGATGCGCCGGGGCGTCGGCCCACAGCGCGGCGGCCTCACCGCGGCGTTCCTGAACTTCAACCGCAACAAGCGCAGCATCGTGATCGACATCAAGAAGGAGCACGGCCGCGACCTGGTGCGCCGGCTCGCGGTTAAGGCCGACGCTCTCGTCGAGAACAATCGCCCCGGTGTCGTCGAGCGCCTCGGAATCGGCTACGCCGACATTCGTCGCGCCAATCCCAAGGTCGTCTATTGCTCGATCTGCGGCTTTCCGCCCAAGGGCCGCCTGGCGAATTTTCCCGCCTACGATCCCGTCATCCAAGGCTACTCTGGCATGGCCTACCTCCAGGGCGTCAAAACCGGCCAGCCAACCGCCGTCAAGATGGCGCTGGCGGACAAAGTGAGCGGGATGACTGCGGCGCTGTCCGTAGTTAGCGCGTTGCACGCCGCGCGCGCCCGTGGCGTCGGCCAGTACATCAAGGTCCCGATGCTCGAGGCGATGATGGCCTTCACGGCCAACGATTCGATCTACGGCTACACGCTGCTGCCCGAGGACGAGTTCAAGCACCTTGCGCCCAAGAGCACTTCGCTCGATCCTTTCAAAACGAAAGACGGATGGCTCACGATCGCGCCCTTCACCGAGGCGCAGTCAAAGCGGCTGGCCGAGGCGGTTGGGCATCCCGAATTCTGGCCTGAGACCTCGGATCGCGCCGAGCGCGGGCGTAATTTCATGCGCGGCTTGGCAAAGGTCTTTCCAGAAAAAAACACCGCCGAATGGCTGCCCGTGCTCGAGAAGGCCGACATTCCATGCGGCCCGGTCCACAATTATGAAACGCTCCTGCAGGATCCGGAAATCGTCGAAAACGAGAGTTTCTCGATTTACGAGCATCCCAGCGCCGGCCGCGTGCGCACCGTGAATCCCGGTGCGCGATTTTCGGAAACGCCGATGAAGATGTGGCGCGTGCCGCCCAAACTCGGCGAACATACCGACGAGATTCTGCGCGAGGCCGGGATCGAACGTAGTCAGGTCGAGGAACTTCGCGCCGCCAAAGTGATCGTCTGACCCGCGCTTATCCGCAGCAGAGGCTGGTCCCTGCTACGCGAACATCTCCGGCTCGCGCGATCGCAGCCACACCAGCCCGCGATACATATAGTGTACGAACGACGCCGCGGTGACCGCGACCGTTGCGATTAGCAGCGCATTGAAATCTTCGGGCCAGTGGTTTCCGGCTCGCGCCAGCACGGCGATCACGCACCCCAACTGCAGAACCGTGCTCAGCTTGCCAATAAAACTCGGCCGGACCGGCACCCGCTCGCCGGTGAAGAACGAAATCATCAAGTAGCCGACGACGATTACGATGTCGCGGATCAGGACCACGCTCAGCAGGTAGCCGGGCAACTCGCCGCCGATCGTCAGAACGACGAACGCCGACACCAGCATCAACTTGTCCGCGAATGGATCGAGAAACGCCCCCAGTTCAGTGCGCCAGTCGAACCACCTCGCGAGCGTGCCGTCGAGTCCGTCGGTCACCGCGGCCGCGACAAAGACATACAGCGCCGCCGTGTAGCGTTGGCGGGTTAGAAATGTCAGGAAGATCGGAATCGAACCGATCCGGCACAGGGTCAGAAAGTTGGGCAGATTCAGCAGATTGCCGTACGAGGGCGCGGGCTGCGCGCTGTGATGCGCATGGACGCGAGTATGTGAAGGCGCTGCCATCGTTGAATCGGCTTCAACGCGCGGTCAGATTACGGCGTCCGCAGCCTTGCGCAGGCGCCCCGCGACGGGCGCGCTGACGCGGGCCCGCACCGAAACCAGGCCGTCGCGGTACTCCTCGCTTAGCACTTCTCCATCCCGTCGCGCCATTGCCACCAGGTCGCCGCGCCGGGCCGGGAACGTGACCGACACTTCCTCGCGCGAGCCGCCGAGATGGCGCCCGATAGCGTCGAGCAAATCGTCGAGACCCTCGCCCTTCAGCGCCGAGATCGAGACTGTGTCGTGCGCGCCGTTTCCATGCGGCGGGTTTTCGGCCAGGTCGGCTTTGTTCATGACGACGATACGCGGCACCGCGCCCGCGCCGATTTCCTGGAGCACTTCGTCGACAATCGTCATCCTTTCTGCCACCAGCGGCGAGCTCCCATCGACCACGTGCAGCAGCATCGTCGCGGTACGCACTTCCTCGAGCGTGGCCTTGAACGCGTCGATCAGCATATGGGGCAGGCGATGGATGAAGCCTACCGTATCGACAATCATCACGTTCATCTTGCCCGGCAGCTTCAGGCGCCGAATCGTCGGATCGAGCGTCGAGAACGGACGATCGGCGACCTCAACGCCGGCGTCGGTCAGCGCGTTCATCAGCGTGGACTTGCCCGAGTTCGTGTAACCCACCAGCGCGACGGTCGGATAGGGAACCTCGAGGCGGCGCTGGCGCTGAATCGTGCGCGTGCGTTCGACCTCACCCAGCCGCGCTTTCAGGCGGGTGAGCCGCTCGCGCAGCCGCCGCCGGTCGACCTCGAGCTGCGTTTCTCCGGGTCCGCGCGTACCCACGCCGCCGCCTCCCGCGCCGCCCCCGCGAACGCGCGAAAGATGCGACCACTGCCGCGTCAGCCGGGGCTGCAGGTAGCTGAGCTGCGCGATCTCGACTTGCAGCTTGCCCTCGAGCGTATGCGCGCGCTGCGCGAATATATCGAGAATCAGCTGGCTGCGATCGATCACGCGGATCTTGAGTTCGTTTTCTAGATTGCGCGCCTGCGCGGGGCTGAGCGCATCGTCGAAAATCGCAAGCGACGCGCCCTTCGCAAGCGCCAGCTCGCGCACTTCGGCGGCTTTGCCTTTGCCGATAAAGGTGCGCGGGTCGGGGGCTTTCAGGCGCTGGCGAACGACTCCGGCGATTTCCGCGCCGGCGCTTTCGGTCAGGGCTTTGAGTTCGTCGAGCGATTCTTCGCTGCCGATTCCCGCTTCGGTACCGAGTTCGATCCCGACCAGGATGGCGCTTTCGTGATGCTCGTGGGCGACGTCGTAGGATTTTGCCAGATTGTTATACCTCGATCGCGTAAAACTTATCATTTCAGTCTATCAGATATTCGCGATCCTCGGTACGCCCCCGCCCCGCTCGCTCGACCAGCGTGCCCGTGCTCTCATCTCAACTCGACGGCGCCGGGAGAGAAAATCTGCTCCATCTCCGCGATGAACGTATCGGTCGGCGTCACGCGATAGCTGTCGCCCAGCAGCATCACCGCCTCGCGGCCGTCCTCCAGGCTCAGATGCAGGTACGTCATCGACTTGCCGCGATACCGCGAGAGCATCGCCTTGAGCGCATCGAGGCCGCCGTTTTCGAGCCGGCTCATCGGAGCCGTGATCCGCACCTCGCGGATCGAATCGAGCAGCGCCGAATCCAGCGGCACCAGGCTTTCGAGGATTATCTGCGCGCGCTCGTCGTCAACGTCGAGCTTGCCGCGCGCGACCACCGGCTCGTCGCCCATGATAATCGCCTCGAACTTCTGATAGGTCTCCGACCATGCGATCGCCTCGACCGCGCCTTCGCGATCCTCGAGCGAAAAAGTCGCGTAACGCTTGCCCGACTTGTTGTTCTTCAGTTTCACGGCGTGGATCACGCCGGCTATCTGGACCGGGCTTCCGTCGGGCGCGGCGGACAGATCGGCGGTCGTGACTTTGCTGATTCGTGCGAGGTCGCGATCGTACTTGTCCAGCGGATGCGCCGTGATGTAGAAGCCGAGCGCTTCTTTTTCGAATTTCAGTTTCTCTCTGGCATCCCATTCGGGAATCGGCTCGCGCGCCGCCAGCTTGGGCACTTTTACTGCGCCCCCGAACAGGCCAATCTGGTTTTTCTCCGCGTCGCTTTGCGCCTTCTGCGCGAGTTTGATCGCCTGCTCCGCCTCGGCCATCAGCGCGGCGCGCACCGCGCTCACTGAATCGAACGCGCCGCACTTGATCAGCGCATCGAGCACGCGGCGGCTGATCAGTTGGGTGCCTACGCGCATGCAGAAATCCGCCATGCTCTCGAACGGACCGTTTGCCTCGCGCTCCGCGATAATCGCCTCCGCCGGCTTGCTGCCGACGCCGCGAATTGCCGCCAGGCCAAAGCGAATCGCGCCGCCCGCCACCGTGAATTTCACCCGGCTCTGATTAACGTCGGGCGGCAGGATCGCAATCTTCATGTCGCGCAGTGCCGCGATGTTCTTGTAGGTCTTGTCGACGTCGTCCATGTCGAGCGACATCAGCGCCGCCATGAACTCGTGCGGGTAGTGCGCCTTCAGGTATGCGGTCGTGTAGGTGGTCAGCGCATACGCGGCGGCGTGCGACCGGTTGAATCCATACGATGCGAACGTTTCGATCTTTTCGAAGATCGAATTGGCGAGCACGGCATTGACGCCATTTTTCTTCGCGCCCTCGATAAACCGCTCGCGCTCCTTTTCCATCACGGCATGGTTCTTTTTGCCCATCGCCGCGCGCAGGATGTCGGCCTGTTCGAGCGAGTATCCCGCCAGTGCCTGCGCCGCGCGCATCACCTGTTCCTGGTACACGATAACGCCGTAAGTATCGCGCAGCACCGGCTCCAGGAGCGGGTGATCGTACTCAACCGGCTCCTTGCCGTGCTTGCGATCCACGTAGTGCTGGACCATCGTCTTGCCGTCCTGGATCGCGTCGAGCGGACCGGGACGAAACAGCGAGCCCGCTGCGATCACGTCGTCGAAGCAGGTCGGCTTGAGCTCGGTGATAAACCGGCGCATCCCCGAGCTTTCCAGCTGGAACACGCCGACCGTGTCGCCGCGCGAGAGCATCTTGTAGGTGTCGGCGTCGTCCAGGCGCAGCCGGTTCAGGTCCGGTGGCGCCTTGCCGCCGGCCTTGATCAGCGCGAGCGTGTCGGCGATCAGCGTCAGGTTCTTGAGCGCGAGGAAGTCGAACTTGATCAGCCCGATTTCCTCGACGCCCTTCATCGAATACTGCGTGATAGCCAGCGCGGCTTCGTCGCGTTCCTTGTCCACGTACAGCGGCACCAGGTCGGTGAGCGGCTGATCGGAAATGACGACGCCCGCCGCGTGGCGCGACGCGTGGCGCAGCAGGCCTTCGAGCTTGAACGCGTAGTTGAAAAGATCGGGATGCAGTTTGCGCTCGGCCTTGAGCCGCGGCTCCATCTCAAGCGCGTCGGCGAGCGGAAAATCGCGGCCCTGCTTGGGCGCCGGATATAGCTTGACGATTTTGTCGGTCTCGGCGAACGACAGTCCGAGCACACGGCCGACGTCGCGGATCGCCTGCTTGCCCTTGATCGTTCCAAACGTGATTATCTGCGCGACGTGATCGTCGCCGTACTTCTTGCGCACGTAATCGAGCACCTCGTCGCGCCGCTCGAAGCAAAAGTCCACGTCGATGTCGGGCATCGACTTACGCCCCGGATTCAGCCATCGCTCGAACAGCAGCCGATGCTCGACGGGATCGACCTCGGTGATTCCCAGCGCGTACGAGACCAGGCTGCCGACCACCGAGCCGCGGCCGGGACCGACCGGAATTCCAAGCCCGCGCGCGTAGCCGATAAAGTCGGCGACGATCAGCATATAGCCCGCGAAGCCCATGTCGCGGATTACCGGAATCTCGCGATCGATGCGTTCCTGGTACTGCGACTCGTCGAAATCGGCGCGGCGCGCGCGGATCTCCGCCAGGCGGGCGGTCAACCCCTCGCGCGCTCGCCGCTCCATCTCGGCGTCGAGGTCAACGCCCGGACCGGACTTGAAAACCGGGAAATGAAACTTGCCGAATTCGAATTCGAAATCGATTCGCCGCGCAATCTCGACGCTGTTGCGCAACTCTTCAGCGTCGGCGCCGAATGCGCTCGCCATCTCGTCGGGCGTCTTGACGTAAAGTTCGTCGGTATCGAAACGCCATCGCGTCTCATCGGCCATCGTCTTGCCGGTCTGGATGCAGAGCAGGACTTCGTGCGCCTTGGCGTCTTCGCGATGCAGGTAATGGCAATCATTGGTCGCGACCAGCGGCAGCCCGACCTGTTTGCCGATTTCGCGCAGCGCCTCGTTGTACGGCGAATGGAGCTTGTTGTCCTGGAGTTCGAGATAGTAGCGGCCCGGAAACATTTTAGCGTACGACTCGGCGGTCTCGCGCGCCTTGTCCATGCGATCCTGCCGGAGCCATCGCGCGATCTCGCCTGACAGGCAGCCCGACAGCACGATCAATCCGCCGGACAGCTCGGCGAGGATTTCCTTGTCGATGCGCGGTTTGTAGTAGAGCCCGTCCTGGTACGCGGTCGTGAGCAGCTTGCAGAGATTTCGGTAACCTTCACGATTCTGCGCGAGCAGGATCAGATGAAAGTTGCCGCCGCCGTCGAAGTCGTCGCTGCGCGGAACTTGCGTGCGATCGGTGCGCTTGCCCGGCGCGAGGTACGCCTCGCATCCAATGATCGGCTTGACTCCGGCTGCCCTGGCCTTCTGATAAAACTCGACCGCGCCGAACATGTTGCCATGATCGGTTATCGCGATCGCTTCCATCCCCGACGCCTTGGCGTGATCGATGAGCGGCCCGATTTTGTTGGCGCCGTCGAGGAGGCTGTACTGCGTGTGGACGTGAAGATGGACGAAACTCATAGCGGCCCTCCCCCTGCACCGGACTTGCAGCCTGCGCTGCCCGCCCGTTCCCCTCACATCTGTATTGCTCGCGCGCGCCGCTTGTTTCGCGACGCGCGCGAGCGCCAACTGCTACTTCTTTTTTTCCGCCGCCTCGGGCTTCTTCGCAGCCTTGTCCTTGTCGCCGCCTTCTTTGGCTGCACCCTCCGCGGGCGCTGCCGCGGCGCCTTCGACCGGCGCACCCTCGACAACCGCGCCTTCGACCGGTTCCACCACCGCGGCGACTACCACTTCCTCAACCGTCGGCGGCAGCACGGTGACCACTGGATAATCGGTGTCGAAGATCGGCTTGACGTTGCCGGGGAACTTGACCGCCGAGACGTGAACGACCTCGTGTATGTCAACTTCAGAAACATCAACCTCGATCGAATCTGGAATCTCCAGCGGCAGGCATTCCACCGTAGCGGTGCGCTCGAGCGGCGCCAGTATCCCGCCGTTGGCGAGGCCTTTGGCCTTGCCCGTGAACTTGAGCGCCACTTCGACGCGAATCGGCCGCTTGAGATCCACCTCGTACAGATCCGCGTGCAGGATCTCGCCCGACACCGGCGCGCGCTGCACGTCCTTGAAAATCACGTACCTGCCGTCGATCTCCGCGGTGCTCGACTTGAGCTTGATGATGCGCGTGTGCGCGGCCGCCGAAATCCTGGCCTTCAGTTCCAGGCGATCGATCGCCAGGGGCATCGGCGCAGTCGTGGGTCCGTACAATATTGCGGGCACGCGGCCATTGCGCCGCAGCGCGTTGTTCTGACCCTTGGGTCGGGTGGCGCGTTTCTCGCAGGCTAGTTCACCGGTCTCCATTGTGTCCTCGCTTGATGGTTCGCGCGCTCATGCAAAGAGCGAGCTTACCGACTCCTCATTATGAATTCGCTTGACTGCTTCCGCCAGCAGGCCCGCGACCGACAGCACCCGGAGCTTGGTGAGTTCGGCCTGTGCCTTGGCGCGCAGCGGGATAGTGTTGGTCGTAACAATTTCAGTGATGTTCGATTTATTCAGGCGATCGCAGGCCGGATCCGACAGGATCGGATGCGTCGCGACTGCGATTACTTCCGACGCGCCGGCGTTGGCGACCACCTTGGCCGCCTCCGTGATGGTGCCGGCGGTATCGATCATGTCGTCAACCAGCAGCGCGATCGAGTCCTTCACTTCGCCGACCAGTTGCATCTCGGCGACTTCGCTCGCACGCCGGCGGCGCTTGTCGATGATCGCGAGGTTCGCGTTGAGCCGCCGCGCGTAGGCGCGCGCGCGTTCCACGCCGCCCGCGTCGGGCGACACCACCGAAACCTTCTTTCCTTCGATGCGCTTGCGCAGGTAGCTGATCAACACCGGCATCGCGTACAGGTTGTCCACCGGAATGTTGAAGAAGCCTTGAATTTGCCCGGCGTGCAGATCCACCGTGAGCACGCGATTCACGCCCGCGGTCGTGATCAGGTCGGCTACCACCTTTGCGCTGATCGGCACGCGCGGCGCAACCTTGCGATCCTGCCGGGCATAGCCGAAGTACGGGATCACCGCCGTGATGCGCCCGGCCGACGCGCGCCGCAGCGCATCGGTGAGCAGGATCAGCTCCATCAGGTTCTCGTTGGGCGGCGTGCATGTCGACTGGATGACGAAGCAATCGCCACCGCGCACGTTTTCGCGGATTTCGACCATCACTTCGCCGTCGGGAAAGCGGCCAACCTCGGCTTCACCCATCTTCACGCCGAGATGCTCCGTCACCTCGCGCGCGAGCGCGGGGTTGGAGTTCCCGGCGAAAACTTCGAGTTGGTCCTTGACCCTGTCCGACATCTTCAATTCCCCCGCGTCGTGATCATCATGCGATTCCTCAAGTACCTCAAATTATCGCGCAGATTGGCTGGGCGGGAAGGATTCGAACCTTCGAATGCCAGGTCCAAAGCCTGGTGCCTTACCAGCTTGGCGACCGCCCAGCGCATTTGGATTCAAAGGCTCAGGGCCCGCGCTTCTCCCAACCAGACAGTTAAAACTAACCGCCGGCGAAACGCCATGTATGGGCGCTCAGCCGGCGAATCTCGAGCAATCCAATCTATTCGGACCGAACCGCCGCGGGACCGCACTGCACAACTGTCGCGGCGAACCTGCCCGGACTTCGACTTTAGCAGCCGGTGTGCAGGAATTGCGATGTTATTGATGCGGTTTTTCGCTGTCAATCCGTCGCCCCTGCGACCATGCACAGCCCCGGTGCGCTTGCTGGATTTCAGGCTACCTGGCGTCAGATTCGCCATCGGATTCGCCGTCGGTATTACCATCCAGGGTCGTCGCCGCAATCACCTTTGCGAACGGCGCACGCCGGCGGATCTTCATCGCCGCGCTTTCGGCCGCGTTGGTCGAATCAAATACGCCAAAGACCGCTCCGCCGCTGCCCGACATTTGCGCCGCGCGAGCGCCCGAATCTTCAAGCAATCCTTTAAGGCGGCTAATCTCGGGAAACTGCGCGATCGCGACCGCGGCCAGGTCGTTTACCGCGATCTCTGCGGAGATATCGCCCTGCGCGATCGACGCGATGTGCGCGTCGGGCGCCGCACCGCTCCATCCCGCGGGCTCGAGCGCGCGAAAGATTGCGGCGGTCGAAACCTCGAACGGCGGCACGGCGATAACTATGGGCCATCGCGGGACTCCCGCGATGGCCACAATCCGCTCGCCGATACCCGTTACCCGCGACGGGCGCGGATCGAGAAAAAATGGCACGTCGGCGCCGAGCGAAAGCGCGATTCGACGCAGCCTGCTCGCCGCGGCTTCGTCGGTGAGCTGCGCCGCCGCCGCCATCATGCACAATATCGTGGCGGCGTCGCTCGATCCGCCGCCGAGTCCAGCGCCCACCGGGATGCGTTTTTTCAAATCGATCGACACGTCGGCGATCAAATCGAATTCGCTCATGAATGAGCGCGCGGCGCGTGCCGCCAGATTGTTCCGGCTCCTGGCGAGTTCCGGCAAGTCGCAGTTGACGGTGACCGAGGGATCGTCCGCGGCGCGGATTTCGACGCGAATTTCGTCAGCGAGCGAGACCGGCAGAAACACCGAGTCGAGTTCGTGATAGCCGTCGCCACGGCGCCCGGTCACGCGCAGGAACAAATTGATCTTCGCGCACGAGCGCCCGGACAGCTCCGTTACCATTGTAGAAATTCTATTGCGGAGCCCGTGGAGCGCCCGGCAACCCGCGCGGCAGCCGCGCGTCCTCCTCGGGGCGGCGAAACGCGCGGCGCGAATCCTGCTGAATCACGCTGATAAAGCCCAGCAAGGTGACCAGCAGTCCAAGCAACACCATCGCGCGACCCGCCAGAAATACCGCGTGATAAAAATCCGTCCGCGCCGTCGCGTACGACGCCTGCCGTTGCTCAGCCGTGAGCGGTTCGAGGACCGCAGCGCCACCCGCGCCCTCATCGAGTTCGTCGAAACTCCGATAGTCCGTTGCGGCGGCCGGTTGCGTGCGCGCGATGATCATCCGGCTGTAAGTCTCGGTCCGTTCCAGCCCGATGCCCCAGTTGGCGGCGCCCAGCAGGATCAGCGCGAGGCCGGTCACGATTTTCCAGTCAGTGTAGATGTCAGGAAGCTTCATTCCGTGAACTGAGACTAAAGCGCGGACGCAGGGAAAACAATGCCGCCCGCCGCGATCTATTCACCGGCGGGGGTTTTGTTGCGCCGCCCGATCGCAAGCCGCTATCATGACTGGACAAGCTCGTATGCCTGCTGAATCCCGACCCAATTCCGCCGAGTCCGCCGCGACTGTCCAGACCACAAACGCGCGGCTGGACGCGCTGCTCAAGCGTTTCGAGGCGGGCGAGATGCGCGCGCTGGCTCAGCTGATCACGATGGTCGAGAATCGCGCTCCCGAGTCGAGCGCGATCATCGAGCGAATCTACGCAAAAGCCGGCCGCGCACAGGTGGTCGGAATAACCGGGCCGCCGGGCGCTGGAAAATCGACGCTCGTCAACCATCTGATCGCGAAGTATCGGGCGCTCGGCAAAAAAATTGCCATCCTCGCCATCGATCCGTCGAGCCCGTTCTCCGGCGGCGCCGTCCTTGGCGATCGCGTCCGCATGACCGACCATTACAAGGACGCCGGCGTGTATATCCGCAGCCTCGCATCACGCGGAAGCCACGGCGGACTCAGCCGCGCGGCGCGCGAAATCGTCAAACTGCTCGACGCTTACGGCAGCGACGTGATCATTATCGAGACCGTCGGCGTGGGACAGACCGAACTTTCGATAATGGATTTGGCCGACACCACCGTTGTCGTTACCGTGCCCGAGGCGGGCGACGCCGTGCAGGTGATGAAGGCCGGGCTGAACGAAATCGCCGACGTCTTCGTCGTCAACAAGGCCGACCGCGAAGGGGCCGATCGGGTCAAGGCCGAGCTGGAACTTGGCGTGCACCTGCGCTCCGGCGACGGATGGCGGCCGCCGGTGCTGCTCACGCAGGCCGCAACCGATAAAGGTGTCGACGCAGTCGTCAGCGCGATTGCAAAGCACGGCGAATACCTGCGCGCACATATCGATTCGGCGCGCGAGTCCGAGCGCCGCACCCGCGAGTTCGTGGAGGTTCTGTCGGCGGAACTGGAGGAGCGCGCCGCACGCGCCGTCGCCGACGGTGGCGCACAGGGCGTGCTCGACGAGATTCGCGCGGGCAAACTGAACCCTTACAGCGCCGCGCGCCGTATAATTGAAGACCGCAAGTCGTTGATCGATTTGCTCCACAACGGCAGCTCCAAACGCGCCGACTGACGCCGGCCTCGCGATGACGGCCAACCGAAAATCGAAAACCGAAGGACGCCTGTTCGCGATCGGCGATATCCACGGATGCCCCGATGAACTGAGCGCGATTCTCAAGTCGATCGCGCCGGCCGCCGGCGACACGGTGGTATTCGTCGGCGACTACGTCGATCGCGGCCCGGCATCGCGCGACGTTATCGAGCTCGCGCTGGACCTCGAACGGGGCGATGCGGAATGCGTGTTCCTGAAGGGCAATCATGAGGACATGATGCTGTCGTTCCTCGGCATGCCGGGAAATTACGGCGAGTCGTTCCTGTTCAACGGCGGCATCGCGACGCTCGACAGCTACGGCGTGCACGAGGAAGACCTCGAGGATGCCTTTGCGCGGCTGCCCGACGCGCACCTGAACTTCATGAGCCGCCTCGCCACCAGCTACCTGCGCCCGCCCTACTTGTTCGTCCACGCCGGCATCGAGCCAGGCCGCCAGCTCGAGGAGCAGCAGCCCGAGGACATGCTGTGGATTCGGCAGGAGTTCATTTTCAATCCGCACAAAATCGACGCGACCGTTGTGTTCGGCCATACTCCGATGCGTGGCGTGATGATCGATCTGCCGTACAAACTCGGCATCGACACCGGCCTGGTGTACGGCGGCAAGCTGACCTGCGTCGAGTTCACCGAGGGCGTGCTCTACCAGGTCCAGCGTGGGCATCAGGCGGTCAAGACACGCAGCATCCCGCTGCGCTGAATTGAACCCGGATTGGCGCCGCTGGAAAAACCGGTTGACCAAAACCGGCTAGAACCTTGCAGAGGAAGGCCGTTCGGTCTATAGGGCGGGTTGGAATCGGAGAGTCAGGACGGAAATTCCGGTTTACTGAAGCATAAAGGGATTGGCGCCTAATACGGAATTACCGCCCAAATCAATACCTAAGCGTTGGTTTGCTCCTCTCGGGCATCGTGGTTGGTCTCTGACAGGACTCTTCCTGACCACGTTGGCAACGCTATCGCTGGAAATGCTCGATACCCGGCTGCTGTCAGTGCTGACCTGGTATCATCTGTCATTTTTCGCGATCTCGATGGCGATGTTCGGCATGTCGGCAGGCGCCGTGCAGGTTTATATCAAACCTGAGCGCTACGAGAGTCACCGGATCGCGCCAGAATTGGTTTCCACATCGGTTTGGTTCGCGCTTGCCATTCCGGTAACGCACGTCCTCAGCCTTATGATTCCGATCGAACTGGATTCCTCGCTGATTGCTATTTTCGCTTTGCTGATCGTGATGATTCTGGTAGCTGTGCCGTTTTACCTGTCGGGCATCGTGGTCGCACTCATGCTCACGCGGGTCCCGGGGAAGATCGGGCTAACCTACGCCGCTGACATGGTGGGCGCCTCGCTCGGCAGCATCCTCGTTATTCCACTATTACATTGGGCGAACATCGCCTCGGCGACCTTTTTTGTCGCAGCGCTCGCCGGCATAGGTGCGCTCTGCTTTTGCCGATTCGCGGACATGCGACTTCGCCGCTCGATGCTGGCGGCAGTGCCCATCCTTTTCGGGCTCGCGCTTCTGAACAGTTTCACGCTGCACGGGTTCCGCGTGATGTTCACCAAGGGCGAGGCACAATTGGCCTCCGAACTTCAATTCGAGGCTTGGAATACCTACTCGCAGGTGACGGTCAAGAAGCCGGTCGCTTCCCAGCCTTACTACTGGGGTCCTGGAAGCGGAATCCCGCAGAAGTCGGTCACTCTTGCACAAATGTACATCGATGGCGGCGCCGCGACAGCGATGACCCAGTGGAACGGCGACGCATCGGAACTCGCCTGGGTTCGCTTCGATGTGACGTCTTTGCCTTATCATCTGCGCAAGGGCGGCGATGTTGGAATCATTGGAGTCGGCGGCGGTCGCGATGTTCTGACCGCGCTATGGGCAAACAGCAAGTCCGTGACCGGGATCGAGCTGAACCAAATCTTCGTGTACTTGTTAGAGGGTCCGATGCGCAAGTTTGCCGGCATCGTGCAGCAGCCCGAGGTCGAACTGGTGAACGATGAGGCGCGTTCCTATCTGACCCGCTCGTCCAAGCGTTTCGACGTTCTCCAGATGTCACTGATCGACACCTTTGCGGCGACGGGCGCCGGCGCGTTAACGCTTTCGGAAAACGGACTGTACACTGTCGAGGCGTGGCGGGTCTTTCTCAATGCGCTCAAGCCCGACGGAATCTTCAGCGTGTCGCGCTGGTTCTCGCCACAGCACGTTTTAGAGACCAGCCGGATCGAGGCGCTCGCGACTGCCGCCCTGATCGATCGAGGCGTACGTAACCCCTCCGATCATCTCGCGATGGCATCGGCCGGAAAGATTGCGACCCTATTGGTTTCCAATGAACCATTTACGGCCGCGGATCTACAAGCGCTATCTTCGGCAGCAAGGCTCTACGGCTTCGATCTGCTACTGGCACCCGGTCACACGCCGGCAATTCCGTTGCTCGGTGCGATCGCGAGATCACATTCGCGCGCCGAGCTGGCCGCGACGACTCAGGATCCGTCGTATGATTTTTCGCCACCCACCGACGAGCGCCCGTATTTTTTCAGCGTGCTGAAGCCGCGCGTTCTGCTAACCATCGGCGGCCTCAAAGAACACTGGGGTGTGAACGCCGGAGGAAATATAATCGCGACCGCCACCATGCTGATCTTAACAGTACTAGCGCTGGCGCTGGTGGCGGCGATGATTCTCTGGCCGCTGTGGAGATTCGGCGTCCCAAATATGCGCAAAGGGACCTTTGCGGCCGCGATACTCTACTTCTCGCTGATCGGATTCGGCTTCATGATGATCCAAATTCCTTACATGCAGAGGTTTTCGGTGTACCTGGGTCATCCGACATATGCGATTGCGGTTATCTTGTTTTCAATGATTTTGTTCACCGGTATCGGGAGCTGGATATCTGACCATGCGCCTGTCGAAACTCGTCCCTCACTAATATATGGAATTGCGCTCGTCATCGCCGCCGCTATCCTGGTGATTACGCTGTCAACTCAATCGATCATCGACAGGACGATCCAACTCCCGACGCTGGCCCGATGCATGATCGTGGTCGCGATGATCGGCCCGCTGTCTGTTTTGCTCGGCTTCTGTTTTCCGATTGGCATGCGACTGGTGGGAAGAGTATCGGAATCGGCAATGCCATGGATGTGGGGGGTCAGCGGCGCGATGGGGGTGCTGTCGTCGATTCTTGCGGTGGCGCTATCGATGTGGGTGGGAATTCATATGAGTCTTTATCTTGCCGTAGCTTGCTACGCCGGACTCGTCATTCCGGCGCGAATCCTGTGGGCAAGCGGTCAAGAACCTGCCGCAGACGCGGAACCCGTTTCCACCGCTCTCGCAACTCAGCGAGCAGAATAAGAGAAGGGCGGAGACCGCCCTACGGTCCTGAGTTTGAAGTACGTATACGAAATCGAATAACTGATTGAGATTCGGAGTTATCCCGGTTAAAAGCTTTGAATTGCCCGGGGTCTTTCGCGGCTTGCGCGCTCACGCTACATTTGACGATTCCCGGTGGCGACGTAGCTCAGTTGGCTAGAGCATGCGGCTCATATCCGCAGTGTCGTAGGTTCGACTCCTACCGTCGCCACCAATTCCCCCTCTCCATTGGGCTTCGTTGACTCATCATCTTCGCGCGCCAGTTATGGTACATTCGTGCTGCCGATTATGACCCCAAGAAAATAGCCGAAATCAAAAGCACGGAACTTGGATGGCTGATGGAGCAGCTTCCGGTTCTGAAGGCGAAGTTCAAAAAGTGTCTTGACATCAGCAAATGGTAGGGCGAAAACCCGCTTTCCAGTTCGATATCCGCAACTGAGAGTCTGTGGAAAATTGAGGAGACTAGAATGCCAACACGATTCGATGGCTTCTACATCGCGCGATACGAAGGATTGGACGCGGACCCGAAACCCGGCTACGGCGTCATGTTCCTGAAGGACGGGAAGATTTATGGTGGGGACAATCTGAGCT
The DNA here is from genome assembly GCF_050015535.1 of Binatus soli (SeqCode). Taxonomy (NCBI): domain Bacteria; phylum Candidatus Binatota; class Binatia (SeqCode); order Binatales (SeqCode); family Binataceae (SeqCode); genus Binatus (SeqCode); species Binatus soli (SeqCode). The sequence goes on from NZ_JBEKBF010000007.1 coordinate 58,108, forward strand.
GCTTCCTCGGAGAATTTGAAGACAAGGGGAACTCGGTCGTCGCTCGGGTTAAAGTTTTCCTCATAGCGAGCCCATCTCAGTCGATAACGGATGTCGATGATAAGCCATGGGACTTGCCTGATATTCACGGAGACGTGCCGGAAGGCGTCCTTCCTACGGATCTTGTCGTGGAAATGTTCGGTCAGAGACATGACACGCATCAAGATATGCGCGTGGAGTTGCAGCGAATTGCGGTCTGGGGCTAAAAAGCCGCCTTCCAGTGATCTCGTAGAGGCGGGATAGACCAACTCCCACCGTCGCCACCACTGAGATACTTATTCAGCGACAGCGGCGACATCGCCGGCGCCGGAAGCCGCGCGAACCGCCGCCTGATGATTCGCGTCCGACGATTGCCGCGGGCGCGCCTCTGCGGGCTGCGAATCGAAAATCAAATCGCACGCGCGAATCCAGAGGTACAGCGCGATCAGCACCATCATCGGCCCCTGCGACGCGACCACGCGCACGCTCATCCACTCCGATCGAATTGGCAGGTACGCGATCACGAACGCGAGATGGCTCATCACGACCTGGACCATGTAGCAAAGCGCGAGCAACAGACCCCATCGGCGATGCGCAAAAACTCCGATCGCCATCACCCCGAATATTCCCGCCTCGACGATCAGCACCACGCGCGCATCGTCGCCGTTAAATCGCATGCCGGCAAAAATAGTCTCGATCGGATCGACGACGTCGAAATCGCCGATGTGAACGAACGCCCTGAGCGCCAGACACAGCGCCCATAGCCCGGCCATGGCGGCGAAGACCCGAAGATCGAAGGGCCACGCAGCTTGCGGCCCGTTGCGACGGGTGCGCAGTGATTGGCGAGATTGGCGATCGGTTTCCATCGGAGGTTCCGAGCCTATCAGAGCAACACAAGACCTAACAAGAGTTGCTAAATTATCATCCAGCGACGCGGCCGGCAGCGCCGCCCGACATTGCCCGAGCCGCCGCGTGCCCCCGCTTTGTCCTCGAGCGTCTGCTGGATGAAAAGGGACTCGCGCACTAGCAGCGGTGCGCTAGGCGTTCTTGCCCTGCTTGCCCTCGATCCACTGGAACATCAGCGATTGGTAGTACTCGATGTTCTCGCCGAGCAGAAACACTTTGGGGATTCCCTCGATCTGCGCGTAGATTGCGGTATGGGTGGGGTTTTCATTGCCGAACGCGAGCTTGACCGGCTGCGGCTGGTCAGGCCCCTGGACGGTTATCACGGACTTCGGATGGTCGAGTCCGAACTGCGCTAGGTCGTTTGAATTCTCCGCGACCACTTCGACCGACTTCGCATTCATCAGCAGCGACACCATCGCGTCCATCAGGTCATGGGGGACGAATTTTCCCGGCGGCGCGACGAGTTCGTAGAGCTTGCCGTCCTTGGTCTTCTGAAAACGCAGCGATTCCGATCCGCTCGAAATGGCGATAGCGTCGATACCGCCGCCAAGCTTCAAGAGGCTCTCTTCTTTCTGCTCCAAGGCGGTCGCCGGCTTTATGCTCGGCTGAATCCAGAAATAGATCGGCAACAGGATGAAGAAAACGATCGTGTAGAAGATTGCGGGACGCGCGCTCACGCAAAAAACCTCCTGCGCACCATGACCGTGATTGCGATCAGGAACAGGATGGCCGGTTCGACGACCGATCCGAAAATCAGCATGTGACGCGCCTCTCGATCGCTGATATAGAAGGCGGCGGTTTCGTTTTTGTTGAGCCGTTCGCGGCTCGCGATCAGCATCTCATCGCCGGCCAGCTCATTGATCAGGCTCACCGCGAGGTCGCGATTGCCCAGCATCTCGATAAACTGGTTCGACGCGAAGGCCGAACTGCCGATCCCCACCAGCCGGGTCATCTGCGTTACCGGGATGTGCGGATTTGACGCCGGAGCGAAGTCAATTTCGGAGGCCACCGGAATCGGACCCTTGATATCGCGACCCGCCTGGTACTCGGTGATTCCGGTCGTCAATGCATTGGGATCGTTCGACGCCCAGCTCTCATGCGACGACGAGAGGAACTTGTCCTCTTGCGCGATCCTCAAGTCATTGGGCGCGCCGGCGCCGACCGCCCCGGTTATCATCACGCCGCGTCCCAAAGAGAAGACCGCCGGCGCGGCCATCGAGCGGCTCATCGGATTTTCTTCCGAGCGCAGCGGAATCTGGGTGGTGAGGATTTCGCCGGCGGTCAGGCGATACGCGGGATCGACGACGACCTGCGGAATAAAATCGAGGTAGTACTTTTTCAGGAACCCGGCCAGCGTCGGCGATCCATAGGGATCGATGATCGCGATGTAATGCCCGCCGTGACCCAGGTACGCGGCCAGCGCCGCCAATTCTTCGGGCAGGAAATCCTTGCGCGGCCCAAGCGACACGACCACCCTGGCGTCCTCGGGCACGCCGCTTGCGAACAGCGACACGTTATCGATCTGATAGTTGTTCTGTTCGAGCAGCCCGCGCCATTGCGAGTAGCCCAGGCTGCGATCGGAATCGAACAGGTCGCGCTCGCCGTGCCCAATGGTGAAATAGATGTGCTTGTTGGCCTCCGACGAGACTTGCAGGATCGCCGGAATCAGCTCGTCGGAGCGCGCGTTGTCGAAGTCGCGGCGCCGCCCCTGCGATTCCACGATCACCTCGCCGTAACTCGACACGCCGTACTCGCGCGCCAGCCCGGGCGCCTTGTTGACGTCGATCACCTGGTAGGTCAGGCGCGGGGTGAACGCGGCCGCCTGAAACAACAAATCCGCGAGTTCGAGGTAGGCGGGATCCTCGGTGCGCACAAACGCCATCACCTTGACGCCGTGCGTCAGTCCGCCGAGCACGCGCTTGTCGAAATCCGAGAGCGAAAATCGTTTCGACGGCGTCAGGTCCCATCGGATGTTACGGGTGGAAATTATCGCATTGGCGACGAACAGCACGGCGCCGAATGCGATCACGGTGTAAAACAGCACCGCGGAGTTAATCCAGATCGATCGGCGCGCGGCCGCGGGCGAATACTTTAGCGCCGGCCGGTCCACTTGCGCGCCTCCATCGAGCGCTGCGTGAGAAACAGAAAAAAGACGGTGAAAAAGATGAAGTAAGTAACGTGATCGAGATCGATCACGCCCTTGGCGAAGCCGCCGAACTGATCGAACAACGAGAACGCGCGCAGCAGTTCGAGCCACGAGTTGGTGAACGCCGCCTCGTTCCAGTTGAGAATCCAGAAGAACAGCAGCAGCGTGATCGTGCCCATCCCCGCCATCACCTGGCTCTCGCACAGCGACGAAATGAACACGCCGCACGCGATAAACGCGCATCCGAGCAGCAGCAGGCCCAGGTAGCCCGCGATGAGCGGGAACAGCGGAAACCAGTGGATGCTGTAAATGAAAACGGGGTAGAGCGTCGTCAGCACGAGCATCATGATGAAGATCGCGACCGACGCGAGGTACTTGCCGCCAAGTATTTCACCGTCGCGCAGCGGATAGGTGTAAAGCAATTCGATCGTGCCGAGCTTGCGCTCCTCGGCGAACAGCCGCATCGTAATGAACGGCAGCGTCAGCAGCAGGCATAGCCGGATATCGGAGAACAGCAACTGCCAGTAGTTCTGGATGATATCGCGGGCGAACGCGATCGTGACGAAGAAAACCAGGTCGGTGTACGCATAGTATCCCGCCAAAACCAGGAACACGCCCGACAGCACATAGACCAGGGGAAAGGCGAAGTACGAGCGCAATTCCTTGCGCGTCACCGCGAGCATCCTGCCCACTGAAAAGCCCGTCCCCGCGGCGCGGATCGCGGCGCGTCGCGACTCGGCGGCGGCGCCAGCGACTTCCAGCGTGCCCGCACGGTTAGACATCGACTACGACTACCTCAATGCACATTGAACTTCGCTTGCGGCGCACCTAAACCCGCTCCTCCCTGGTGACCAGCCGCATGAACAGATCCTCGAGACTGAGCGCCATCGGTTTGACTTCGAGCAGATTCCATCCGTGCTGCACGACGCAAGCGGCGAGCGCCGAGCGGACTTCTTCGCCGTGCCCGCTCGAGTACGCGACAAATGAGCACACGCCCGTCGTGCCGGCTTCGACCGGACGATCCTCGAGCCTTTGCACGAACCTGACGGCCGTCAATGCCTCGCGCACCGCCGGCGACGGACCGCCGACCGTGATCATCGTCTGGTCGCTTCCCTGCAGTTTCGCCGTCAGGTGCTCGGGCGTGTCCTGCGCGACGATTTGTCCGCGGTCGATAATCACGACGCGCCGGCACGTCATGTTGACCTCGGGCAGTATGTGCGTCGACAGCAGCACCGTCGAGTGCCCGGCCAGCGAACGTATCAGATCGCGGATTTCGACCACCTGGCGCGGATCGAGTCCGACCGTCGGCTCGTCGAGAATCAGCACCTCGGGATCGCTGAGGATTGCCTGCGCGATTCCGACGCGCTGCCGATAGCCTTTCGAGAGCTTGCCGATCAGCTTGCGCCGCACGTCCTTGAGCCCGCACGTATCGAGCGAATATTCAATTCGATCGCGCGTCGTCCCGGGATCGATCTCACGCACGCGCGCGCCGAACTCGAGCAGCGCATCGACGCTGAGATCGGGGTACAGCACCATGTTTTCCGGCAGGTAGCCGACGCGGCGGCGCGTTTCGAGCGAATGTTCCGCCACGTCGAGGCCGCCGATTAGCGCGCGTCCCGAGGTGGCCGGGAAAAATCCCGTCAGAACCCGCATGATCGTCGTCTTGCCCGAACCGTTGGGGCCCAGCAATCCGATGATCTCGCCCTTCTCGACCTTGAACGAAACGTCGTCTACGGCAAGCGTGGCGCCGAAATACTTGGTTAGCTCCTGGACCTCTATCATGCAAAAAAGCCTGCTTTGGCCGGTGTGCGAAATTCAGCGATCCCCACGTTCATCGGCGCCGGGTATCGTGCATAATTCTTAATGTAGTGCAAATGGCTCCCGACCAGAAGTGCGAACCACGGCATTTTAGGGACGGCCGGCCAGGGAAGTCAATTCAGTTTTTTCGCGTGCCGATCGGCTAATCTGTCTGATGCGCGCGCTTGCAAAATCGGCTCGTGACTCCTGAGGAAGGGTGCATAGATGGCACGATTGCTCATAGGCGGATTGATCGTCGCGATAGTCGCAGCTCTACTCTTCTTTCTCTATTCGAGCAGTTACCGCACGCGCATCGAGGAGCAGAGCCAGCAGGTCTCGCAACTCAACGCCGAGCTGCTCAAGCTTCAAAATGAAAACGAGCAGCTCAAAGCCGAGCTCACGAAAGTTCAGGGCGAGCAAAACATTCTCGCCGCACAGAACGAAGAGATGCGCAAGGCGATCGCGTCGTTCAAGGCCACCGGCAAGATGCCGGAGATTCCCCCGCCCCCCAAGTAGGCACGCGCGGTGCCCTCTCACTCCTCCTGCTTCTCCGCCTTCACCATGAAGCGCTGCCATTCCTGGAGAAACCCCAGCGCCCGCATATCCGGCATCCTGTCCAGGTAAACTTCGCCCTTCAGATGGTCGGTCTCATGCTGTATCACCCGCGCGTGGAAATCAGACGCGACAATTTCTTCCATCTCCGCATCGCGCCCGAGCGCCGTCACGCGGAGCTGCTTGAATCGCGGCACCCGCCCCCGAAGATCCGGCACGCTCAGGCATCCTTCCCACTCTTCGACCAATGTCCTGTCGAGAATCGTTACCACGGGGTTGATCAGCACCGTAAGCGGCACGTCCGGCATGTCGGGATAGCGCGGATGGTCGTGGACTTCGAGCACCGCCAGTTGAATCGGAAGATGTACCTGCGGAGCCGCGAGCCCGACGCCGTTGTACTCGTGCATCGTCTCGATCATGTCATCGATCAGCCGCTGAAACTCGCGGGTTTTGATCCGATCGGCCGGCACCGGACCGGATACGATTCTCAGCGACGGAAATCCGAGACGGGCAACTTTCAAAATCATCGCGCAACCTCACTTCGCCGTGCCGCCGAGCAAAAGACACGATTGTAGCAACGCCGTGCTGTCGCATAGATTATACCGGCGCTGGCAGCCGATGAATGACCTGCGGCCGCCACACTTCGGAGAGCCATGCGAGTTCAAGCCGGACAGATCGGCAGGAGTGAGACCGGGGCGGATGCGCCTGCGGCATTGCGCGCGGTAACTGTGATGCTCTGGATGAGCGCCGGCGCCACTGTGCTGTACTGGATGACTTTCTTCACCTCAGGCGCGGTGCAGACCAGCAGCGGGGCCGCCTACATTGCTTTCGAACGCGCGTTTCCGGCCGCCGATGCGTGGCTTGCGATCGCGGCGGCGGCCTGCGCGTTGATGCTTGCACGGCGGGACCCACGTGCGCTGTTGTGGGGACTGATCGCGGGCAGCTCGTTCGTTTACCTCGGGCTGCTCGACGTGCTCTACGACCTCGAAAACGGCAAGTATGCGTCGATTGACGGTGCGATGGCGGTCGAAGTGATGATCAATCTTTTCTCGCTGACCTTCGGGCCGTTCCTGATCATCTACGTGTGGCGCCATCGGTGGTGGCTCCTCAAAACCTGACCCGCGCGCGTCGATCAGGTTTCGAGAAGATTGAAGCGGATCGCGATGTCGCGCGATGCTGGTGACTCGCCGCCGCGTAGGACGGTTGCCGTCGGGGCAACTCGTTCGCGCAGTTGTTCGATTGCCCGTTGAGAACGATAGGTCTGAGCTAAGTCGATAGCCGCGCTCAGCAGAACAATCGCGCAGATGATTCCGGCATCTACCGTTCAAACGCAAAAGGTCGCCCGGCTGAGGCTCGCGGCCGGCTCCGAGCACCCAACGGCAACCCCCTACCATCCCCGCAGATCGATCGGCCATGTTTCGAGGATCTCTTCGCCGCGGACCAGATGCATCCGCTCGTGATAGGCGATTGTCGGATCGATATGGGCCGGCATGACGCGAATCCGGTCGCCCGGCTTCATCGGTGAAGAAGGCACGAAAGTGATGTGCTCGTCGGATACGAACAACACTTGATGACCGCCGTCGATCGACGGGTTGCCATGATCCATTCCAAGCGCCTTCAATCCGCAATCCCCTACCGCGTATGAGGATGAGACGGAGATGACCGTGGCCAGCACGGTAAGCCCCTGACGAAAGGGCAGACCCAGTTTGGCGTAAGTCGTATCCATCAGTACGTAGGAGCCGGCCTGGATTTCATTTGCCCAGACGTTGATGTCGTATGTCCCGGTACCGCCGGCCGAGATTATGTCGCCGCCCGCGGCCTGGTGACCTTGAAGCAGCAATCCCATTGCATCCGCAGTCAGCTTTTCACGAGTCGTTCGATCGTCGAGGCCCACAACGTGTCCTTCGTAGCCCATCACACCGCGGACTTTGAGACCTTTGCCGCGCGCCAGGTCCGCGAGCCGCCCCGCATCGCCAGGAGGGCAACCGCATCGCGGCAAGCCGACATTCACGTCGATGAGAACTTCCCTTATCCCGGCCTGCGCGGCGGCGAGAATAGTGGGCGCGGAATCGACCGCAACCGTGACGCGGGCCTTGACGGCCGCCAGGCGGCGCGCATCGAGCACTTCGTTGGCGAGCAGCAGATCGTCGCCGAGTCCGGCCGCCGCCATCCCTTCGATCTCGCGGATTGTGGCGCAGGTGAAGCTCTTATGGCCGGCGCGTGCCTGCATTTTGGCAAGAGCCGTACATTTGTGTGCCTTGACGTGCGGGCGCAGTCGCGGCCCCGGGACAGCGGCCGCCATGGTCTTGAGATTATGTTCGAGGGCGTCGGCATCTGCGAGCAGCGCCGGGGTCTGAATGTCGTGGATGTTCGTCATCCTTGCGGTTTAACAAATACGCTCATGAAAAGCGAAAAAGCTCGCGCCGCGATGAGGCGGCGGTTTCCGCGCTTCGCGGCGCCGGCGGCGATGACCTCGCCGATGCCGGACCAGATGGCCGCGCGGCGGCGGCTACGCCCTATTTCGAAGTTTTTTTATGGTCCCCGATCCGGCTTTTTCCGCGGGGAGAGGCCGGTCGCTTGCGCGGCGGCGGAAGCAGCGACCGCACTTGAAATCAGCGCTCCAAGCGCGATTGCCCGGATTGTCAATTTCAATCGCGGCATCGCTCGGAAAAATATTTTAATTTTGCAGCGCCGGGCCGTTCTTGAATTGCCTGCGGTCGTCCTCGTCGCCGTCCGCCGGGCGATGCTGGCAGCTTTCCGCGAGCCATCGCGTCGTAACCGTATCGGACAGCGCAACGCCGCTCGCATCAACCGCCCAGGTCCGGCTATTGATTGTGGTTTGATTGAACACCCTGGCGCAACTCCTGCAGGTAAAGGCGAGCCGCGAACCGCCTCCCGGAGCAATCGATTCTATCGTACGAATTTTCCAGTCGTGCGTTCTCCACGGCGTCAGCCCTTCATCGCGCATATCGTCTCCCGATTGAATTGTTCACTTTTCACTTTTTCACTTTTCATGGTTCAGCTCGGCCCCGACACTGTGACCCGGCTACGCGGCGCCATTGCCGGTGCTGCGCTTGGCAGGAGCGCGGCGCTTGCGTTCGCCGCGATATTTTTGAGCACCGGGTTCCTGGGGACGGTATGGATCGACGTGAATTTTGCGGCCCTCGAGTTCGGCGCCGCTGAAGAAGACGGCGGCGTTAATCGCGTCGTCAACTTCGATCATTTCCACGAAGCCGAATCCCCTGGATTTGCCGGTGAGCTTGTCGGTGATCACTAGCGCGCCGCCTACTCGGCCGATTTTGGAGAACAGCGCCCGCAGATCGTCGCGCGTGACTGACTCGGCGAGATTTCCTACATATATTCTGGGCACCGGGCCTCCTCGTGGACGTGCAAGCGTCTTTCGTCTCCCAGAACGGGAGCTCGAAGACAGTTGAAAAATTGACAAATTGCAGAGGCCGCGGGACTCGGAGTTTCCGCGACCCCTGAAAACGACTGAGCGGGCATCGCGTGCCCGCTCAGTCTCAGACTAATTTACCAGCGGCCGCCGCCACCGCCGCCGCGATTCTCACCGCCGCCGCGCCGGTTGCCGCCGCCACCGCCGCCGCCGCCGAAGCTCGACTCGCGGGGCTTGGCCTCGCTAACCTTGATGTTCCTGCCCTTCAGATCCGTATCATTCAGGGTCTGTATTGCCTTGGAAGCATCTTCCGCATTCGCCATCTCGACAAAGCCGAAGCCCTTCGATTGGCCGGAAAATTTATCCGTGATTACCGCCACACTCTGAACCTGGCCTGCTTGTGAAAACAGTTCTTCCAGATCGCTGTTCGACACCGAGTAGGCCAGATTGCCTACGTACAATTTACTGGGCATTTTTGCCCCTCCGTAAGTATTTGCCGGGAAGCTCTCGTACAGAAAACCCGGGCTAATTCCCGGGCTTAGAGAAAGGAACAATCCGAGCGTTTAGATAATTACCGTACGCTATTTGCGCGGACAAAGATAGGGGGGTCTAAACGCGTTGCCAGCACAATGTTAACGCCGGCGGCAGGAGGTCGATCCGGGTCCGACGATCCGAAGTTTTTTCTTGAATGATCCCAGCGGGAGTCGAACCCGCGTTCCCGACGTGAGAGGTGGTGGGAAAGGCGTCCGCGGGCGTCCAAATCAAACGAAACAGCGGGATTTTATTTCCGCCCGCGTACCCTTTATCCGCCCTTGTCCAAGCCCGTGGCTGTCAAATTGGCTGTCAAATACTTCGCGAAAGGCGCGGCCACGCACCCGCAGGCAATCTCCGCCGGCAGCCCCATAGCCGATTTTGATTTTGAAGACCGGTGGGTGGCTCACACAGAGTATCATGAAGGTGGCCTGACGTCCTGCTTGCGACCGATGTGCAGGCGGCGGCCCGTCAGGCGAATCCCGGTGTTTTCGTCGACCACCAGCGGGCGAACTTCGCGGCCCGTTTCATTGTCCACGAGAATCACCGGAGGACCGTTTTTGCCCCACAGCCAATCGCTACCCCATCGCCACATCGCGGCTAGCACGTCCCAGAACGCGCGGCCCTTGTCCGTCAGCCGGTATTCGTAGCGGGGCGGATGCTCTTCGTAAGAAACTTTCTTGAGAAGGCCTTCATCGACTAGTCGATCGAGCCGACGGGCGAGCACCGCGCGCGGAACTTTTAGCGCGCGCTGGAAATCCTCGAAGCGGCGGCGACCGGCAAATGCCTCGCGCATCACGAGCGGCGTCCACCAATCGCCAACCAGGTCCGTGGTGCGTGCGATGGGGCACGGCCACCGGTCGAAGCGAGTTCGCCGCATCAGGCAACCGCCTCGATTCGCGCCGGCACGTGCTTGTGAAAAGGGGTGCCCGCGAACCAGTCGCGGTCCTCGGTCACCGTAAGCTCATTAGGCGCCACCCCGTGCTGAAATTCCTGGCCTTCGCGGTCGGGGTACCACAGGCCGGTTCCGTTCGGCAGCGCGACATGACCAGGCAGCATTGTATCTGTCAGCACGACTACACTCTCGGCGCTCGCACGCTTCGTTATGATCCGTACGCGGCCACCGCTTTGGACTCCAAGTGCGGAGGCGTCCGCCGGGTTCATCCAGAGGGCGCCCGCTGGATCCTTCGGACGCCATTGCGGATCGCGGATGATGGTGTTCGCGGTAGAGGAGCGCCGCTGGCCTGCGGAGAGTACGAACGGGAACTCGGGGTCGCGGGACGGATGCTCGTTGCGAAGTAACTTAAGTTCGGGCATCAACTCGGGGATCGCAAGATCAATCCGCCCCCCGTGAATTCTCCGCCAGGTTTCCTCATACGGATCAATGCTGACGACCACTCCCGAGCGATTCTTCAACATCGCGTCGAACAAGGCGTTACCGAGCTCGCCACCTTCGCCGATGAAGCCTGCGCGGCGCAGCGACTCCGGATACCTGCGCGCGAAATTGTGCGCGATACCCCAGACCGACGCGGCATTTTCGTTTCCAGCTCCGAGCGTCGGGCCGAGGGTCTCATACAGAAGCACGGTCATCACCTCCGCCAAATGCGGCCGCTCTGAAACGACTCGCATCAATTCGCTCGCATAGGCGGCCATTCCTTTCGCTGCGGCCGCATGCAGAGGCGCCACGTCGTCATCGGTCATCGCGCCAATCGCGCGAACCAGCCTGCGATGAATTTCCCCTTCGGGAAGCGTTCCAGGCAGCGCATCGAGAATCGGGGCGCGGAGTGTGAACGTGTTCGCGTATTGCGTCTCAGCATGGGAAGCCGCCCCGAAGAAGGTGGCTTCCCATTTTTCGTATTGTGACGACGCGGGCAGGACATAGTGCGCCTCACGCGCGCTCTCGGTCATCGCAACATCAATGACGACGACGAATTCCAGCGCACGTAACGCTTCGCGCATCCGGGTGCTGTCGGCGACCGAGTGCGCGGGATTTTCGCTTTCAATCAGCATCGCGCGGAAACGCTTGGGATGGTCGGTCAGGATTTCATCAGGGATCACGTTGGCCGGGATCATCCCGCCGATGATGCGATGTCCGCCGACCGGACTGGCCACAGACGAGAGCGCGCCGCCGAACATCCCGGTCAAACTTGTCCCCGCATTCATGGCGCCGGGTTTCCCGATATTCCCGGTCACGGCGAAGAGAAGTTTCTCCAGGTAGGAGTTGAGCGTGCTGTGGAGCGACTGCTCGATGCCGAGGTCTTCGTAGACCGAAACACTCGAAGCCCGGGCGGTTCGGCGCGCCACGTCGCGAACTAATTCCTCGGTGACGCCTGCGCGCCCACAGTAGTCCGCGACCGGTACGTCGTTTAACGCTGCGAACAGTTCATCGCCATTTTGAGTGCGGCCTCGAATGAAGTCTTGATTGATCAGATCCTCTTGCACGAGGACCCCAAGAATCGCTGCGAGGCAGAAAGCGTCGGTCCCGGGACGTACCCGTAAATGGTAGTCCGCCATCTCCGCTGTCTCAGTGCGACGCGGATCGATCACAATAAGCGCACGGTTCGGGTCGGCCGCAATGTCGCGGAGGATCGGACGGGCGCGCTGAAAGCCATGCGACTGCCATGGGTTCTTGCCGACGAATACCGCGACCTCCGCCTGCTGGTAGCTGCCGCTGAGGCCCGTTCCAAAGAGCATATGGTCCACCCAAAACTCGCCAGTCTTTTCCTGGGCCAACGCGTTGGAGCTGAATACCGAGCCAAGGGCGCGCCGGGTCGATGTACCGTAGCTGCCGACGAGATGGTTTCCCTGGCCACCACCACCGTAATAGAAGATGCTGGGGCCGCTCCATCGATCGCGAACGCTAACGAAACCTGCGGCGACCTCGCAAATCGCGGTGTCCCAGTCGATCTCCTCAAACGTGCCATCGGGTCTGCGCCGCAGCGGCGATGTGAGCCGATCGCGTCCGTTCTGGTAGTAGTCGAGCCGCTGCGCTTTCTCGCAGGCGTACCCGTGCGACGCGACGTGTTCGCGATTTCCACGTACGCGAGTGATATGGCGCCCGTCGAGCTTCACTTCGACTCCACAGTTAACACTGCACAGGATGCACACGGTCTTTTGCCAGTCGTCGCTCATGGCGATTCTCCTAAGTTCATCTACCGAACTACATAGTTCAACAAGAGAATGAACTCTAATTCAGCGGGAGGCAATCGGAACTTAACAGAAGCGACAGGGTAGCATACTGAGCAGGGCTAAAACCTTGCAGAGGGAGGCCGTCTGGTCTACACGGCGAGTTGGAATCGGAGAGGCAAAACAAAAATCCCGGATGACTCGGTAGTGGGAGCGGAATATCCAATGGCGGACAAATACAAAGATTCTTCCCTGCAACTCGAGACGCGGATCGAAGACCTGCTGTCGCGAATGACGCTCGATGAGAAGATCGCCCAGTTGGGCGGAATGTTCAGTCGCTTCCTGCTCAAAGAAGGCGGCGAGATTGACGGCGATCGGGCGCGCGAGTTGCTGAAGAATGGCATCGCGCACATTTCGCGTCCCGCCGAACTGATGGGTCCAGCTGAATCGGCCCGCACCATGAATGCGATCCAGCGCGTGCTGGTCGAGCAGACCAGGCTCGGCATTCCCGCGATCTTCCATGAGGAGAGTTGCGCGGGCTATCAAGCGCAGGACGCATCGTGCTTTCCGATGCCGATGGGCCTAGCTGCCACTTTCGCCCCCGATCTGGTCGAGCGGATGGGCGCGGCGATTCGCCGCCAGATGACCGCCGTCGGCGCGCGCCACACGCTGGCCCCCGTAGCCGACGTCGCGCGCGACGCGCGATGGGGCCGCTGCGAGGAGACCTTCGGCGAGGATGTCTATCTCGTCTCGCGGATGGCCGTCGCATACGTGCGGGGCGTGCAGGGCGGCAATGTCGCGGCCGGCGTGATCTGCACCGGCAAGCACTATGCCGGCTACAGTCTTTCCGAGGGGGGACTCAACTGGGCGCCCTCGCATATCGGGTCGCGGGAATTGCTCGATACGTTCATTGTGCCATTTGCCGCAATGATCGGCGAAGCCAATTTGCGATCGATCATGAACGCGTACCAGGAAATCGATGGAATCCCGTGCGGCGCGTCCACCTATCTTCTCAACGATCTGCTTCGCGGCGGGCTCCGCTTCACCGGCACTGTGGTATCAGACTACTTCACGTTGCCTGCCCTGCACGGATACCACAACATCGCGGCGAGCCCCCGGGCGGCTGCGAAGCTCGGTCTCGAAGCTGGCCTCGATGTCGAGTTGCCGCAGCTTGACGTGTACGGCGCGCCGCTAAAGGAGGCCATCGCAGCCGGCGAAGTGCCGATGGAGCTGGTCGATCGCGCCGTCCGGCGCGTCTTGCGCGCCAAGTTCGAACTCGGCCTGTTTGAGAATCCGTACGTTGATGCCGCGGCGGCGCCGGCCATGTTTGACACCATCGATGATCGCGCGCTTGCGCGGGAACTCGCGGGCAAATCAATTGTGATGCTGAAAAACGAGCGCGGGCTTCTGCCGCTGCGCGCCAATCTCAAGCGTATCGCCCTGATTGGACCGACGGCCGATTCCAAGCGGCTCTTGCAAGGCGACTACCACTTCCCGAGCCATCAGGAGATTCTGTTTGGCCCGATTGCCGAGCGGCCGGCGCCACAGAAGTCGGCTCCGCCCGGATCCGGCCGCTTGGGCGCATCCGGAGAAATTAAGCCATTCTTGGAGGCGCCAAAGCGGCCTCTCGGCGATCGATTCCCGCGCATGGTGACGCCGCTTGAGGGCCTCCGCGCCGCTGTCGGTCCGCAGACCGAAATCCGCTCGACTTACGGCTGCAATGCTTTCGACGACGACCGTTCCGGCATCGCCGAAGCAGTGGAAATCGCCCGCTGGGCGGAAGTCGTCGTGCTGTGTGTTGGCGGAAAGTCGGGCCTGATAAGAGGATGCTCCAGTGGCGAGGCGACCGATCGCGCGACTCTAGGTCTGCCCGGGGTGCAGGAGGAGTTGGTCGCCGCTGTTGGCGCGGCCGGAAAGCCGATCGTCTTGGTGGTGATCGAGGGGCGCCCGCTCGCACTGACGAAGGCGGTTGAAAAGGCCGATTCCGCGCTTTTCGCCTTCCTTCCCGGCGAAGAAGGCGGGACTGCCATTGCCGATGTGTTGACGGGCCGCGTCAATCCCGCCGGACGCATCCCGGTTTCGCTGCCACGCGATCAAGGCCAGATGCCGCTGTATTACTCGCACAAGCCATCGGGCCAGCGCAGCCAGTTTTGGGGCGACTACGCCGACATGAGTTGCAAGCCGCTGTTCCCGTTCGGACATGGCCTTAGTTACTCAAGCTTCACCTATTCGGATGGGAGCCTTGATGCGACCGAGGTTCCGCCGGACGGCTGTTTGTCAATTTCGATCAGCGTCGCAAACGATGGGCCGAGCGACGGCGAAGAAGTTGTTCAGTTGTATCTGCGCGACGTGGCGGGCAGTGTGACCCGGCCGGTGAAAGAGCTAAAAGGATTCGCGCGGGTGCCGATACTCGCGGGCAAAAAGCGCCGGGTAGTGTTCACGCTCGACACGAGTCAGGCCGCGTTTCATGGCCGCGACATGGAATTTTCGGTCGAGCCGGGAGAGATGGAAATTCTCGTCGGCGCCTCTTCGGAGGACATTCGCTTCCGCGCCGGTTTTCGAATCGTGGGACCGCGCCGGCGGCTCGCGCTTCTCGACGTAAAGCCAACTACCGTCGCAATCTCATAAGGTCTGGGTCTCGCTTGCTAATCGGGAAAGATCGATAATCCCGATCATGACGGCCGCAACTGTACAGCACTTCCCGCAATCCAATGGCGCAACCGATCTCGGCGCGATCCTTGCCCGCCAGCGCGAGGCGTTTCTTCGCAACGGAGCGCCTTCGCTCGAAGCGCGGCGCGCGGACCTCGCCAAGCTCAAGCAAGCGATTAAGGAAAATACGGGACGGATCGCCGAGGTAATCTCGTCGGATTTCGGCAATCGCTCGACGCATGAGAGCCGGTTTGCCGAGATCTGGACTACGCTGGCAGGAATCCGCCATACCAGCAGTCATCTCGGCAAATGGATGAAGCCAAAGCGGGTTTCGGTCAGCCTGGAACTGATGCCGGGACAGGCGCGTATCATTTATCAGCCGGTCGGCGTCGTCGGCATCATCAGCCCGTGGAATTACCCGTTTCAGCTTTCGATTTTGCCGCTGATGGCGGCGATTGCCGCCGGCGATTGCGTGATGCTGAAGCCGTCGGAATTGACGCCGTGCACCTCGGCATTCCTGGCCGAGTTTCTTTCCGGTCTCTTTCCCGCCGATCAGGTCGCGGTGGTGCAAGGAGGGCCCGAGGTCGGCGAGGCGTTTTCGCGGCTGCCGTTCGATCATCTTTTCTATACCGGCTCGACCGCGGTGGGCCGCAATGTGATGCGCGCGGCCGCGGAGAACCTGACGCCGGTCACGCTGGAGCTTGGCGGCAAATCGCCGTGCATCGTCGGCGACGACGCATCGATGCCCGCCGCGGTTGAAAGCATCATCTTCGGCAAATTGATGAACGCCGGTCAGACGTGCGTCGCACCGGATTACGTTCTCGTGCCCAGGGCGCGGCGAGAGGAATTCGTCCGGCAGGCCGAGGCCGCGGTTCGCAAGTTCTATCCAAGCCTCAAGTCAAATCCCGACTACACCAGTATCGTCAACGAACGCCATTACCGCCGCCTCTCAAACTATATCGACGAGGCCAGGGCGAAAGGCGCCGCAGTCGTCGAAATTAATCCGGCTGGCGAGGCGCTGGAGCCGGGCGCGCGCAAGTTCACCCCGTCCCTTGTGCTCGATCCGGACGACGGGCTCGGCCTGATGCGCGACGAGATTTTCGGCCCGATCCTGCCGATCAAAAGCTACGACCGGCTTGAGGAAGCGATCGAGTACGTCAATCGCCGGCCGCGTCCGCTGGCGCTCTACTATTTCGGCCTCGACCCCAAGCAGCGCGATGAAGTTCTACAGAGGACGATTTCAGGCGGCGTGGGGGTCAACGAGACGCTGATGCATCTCGCGGTCGATGATTTGCCGTTCGGCGGCATCGGCGCCTCCGGCATCGGCGCCTATCACGGCGAGTTCGGCTTCCAGACCTTCTCGCACCGCAAGGGCGTGTTTTTGCAGAGCCGCTTCAACAGCGCGTGGATGCTGCGTCCGCCCTTCGGCAAACTCGCCGATTTCATGCTGAAGCTTTTGATGCTGCGGTAGCGCGCAGGGGCTAAACCGGCATATTCGCGTCGGCGTCGATCGTCACATCGTCGCGTTCGCCGCGCAGCAGGCGCTTATCGGAGACGATGAAGAAGCGCTGGGCGGAGCGCAAGAAGAAGGGGAAATAGCTTGTGGCTTCCAACAATTCCGCAAGCTGCGAAATGTACAAAGGTTAGACCCTTTTCAGAGTTTCCATATAAGGCACATAAGGGAGGTCACAAGGAAAATGAGCAAGCCTCCGATTCGATTTGGATTCCAGTCCGGACAACAGAACGTCACGTGGGAGCGGATGCGCGACGTCTGGGGGAAAATCGACGCCTGGGGCTACGACTCGCTCTGGGCCTTCGATCACTTCTATCCGATCTTCACGCCCGACCCGGCCGGTCCCTGCATGGAGAACTGGACGCTGCTGAGCGCGCTCAGCCAGCACACCAGGCGCGCCCGCATCGGCGCGCTCGTCAGCAGCAATACTTATCGCAATCCGTGCCTGACGGCGAAAATGGCGGCGACGCTCGACCACGTAAGCGGCGGCAGACTCAATCTCGGTCTCGGCGCCGGATGGTATGAACTGGAGCATCGGAGCTTTGGGATCGAATTCAAAACCGTCCGCGGGCGCCTCGAGGCGCTCGACGAGTCGTGCCAGATCATCAAGGAAATGTTCACTCAGGACAGAACCACCGTCGAGGGCAAGCACTACCACGTGGTCGACGCGGTCTGTAATCCCAAGCCGCTCCAGAAGCCGCACATCCCGTTGATGATCGGCGGACGCGGAGAAAAATCCCTGCTCAAGATCGTCGCAAAGCATGCCAATATGTGGAATACGATGCATGCGAATCCCGCCGAGATGAAGCGCCTGATCGACGTTATCGAACGGCACGGCGACGCGGTCGGTCGCAACACCGATGAAATCGAAAAGACCATCATGATGCCGCTGTGCTACAAGGCGTCCAAAGAGCGCGAGCGGCTGATCTCCGGGGGCGTGGCGAGCATGGCGCGGATCACGCCGGAGCAGGCGCGCGATCGAATCATGATCGGCGGTAAGGACGAATGCCTCGACAAAATCGCGCAGTACGCCGAGGTCGGCGTCACGCACTTCATCTTCAGCTTGCGCTGGCCGATTCTCGTCGAGCAAGAGTTTCAGGCGTTCGCCGAAGAAGTGATTCCGGCGGTCCGCCGGCATTGAGGACCGGCTCCGCGCGAAGCCTGCCATACCACCCGATCCACAACATTTGACAATGACTCTGTTGTCGGACAAACACATCATAAGCCGCAGTCTCGGAATTTCTGGCGAGCCACGGGTGGATGTCCTAGCTTTGAACCCGGCCGAATATGCCAGCGTTTTCCCGCGTCATAGATTTTGAACAACCGGTGACGATTTTCAAGAGTAGCTTTCTCGGGAAGCTACTCTGAGGTAGGCCTCAGATGCTAGCTACTCCAAAAGAGTTCCTTCAGCAGGTGTTTCGCGATTTCTCCAAAGACGAATGCCCGTCGATGGCCGCGGCTTTGGCATACGCGACGCTGTTCTCGCTGCCTTCTCTCTTACTAATCGTCATATACATTGCGGGCCTCGTTCTGGGTCCGCAGGCTGCGAGCGGCCAGATCGAATCGAAGCTGAGCGGCGCGATGGGCCCACAGGCCGCCGCGCAAATCCAGACCATGGTGAGCAACGTGGCTCAGAACCATACTGGTGGATTGGTCGCGACGGCGTTGGGACTTGTCGGGCTCATACTTTCCGCAACCAGCGTGCTGCTGCAACTTCAGCAGTGTCTCAACAAAGCGTGGAAAGTAAGGGTGGTTGGTTCCGGCATAAGGCATTTCGCGATGAAACGCGTCCGCTCAATTCTTCTGCTGATTGGAGCCGGGATCCTGGCGATGGTTTCGGTGGCAGCGAGTTCCGCGATTTCGGCGCTGGCGCATATGTTGCCTTTCCCCGGCGCTGCGCATGTTGGGGAGATTGTCACATCATTGGTCATGTTTACGGTAGTTTTCGCGGCGATTCTGAAGGTGATGCCGGATGTCCAATTGCGCTGGAGCGACGTTTGGGTGGGTGGCCTGTTTATCGCCGTATTGTTTGTAGTCGGGAAATTTCTGATCGGGATTTACCTGGCGCACGCCGGGAAAGCCAGCGCCTATGGGGCTGCGGGGTCCCTGGCTGTGATTCTACTGTGGACTTACTACTCAGCGCTGATCTTTCTGCTGGGAGTCGAATTGACTCAGGTATGGGTACGCAGCCAGGGACGCGAAGTCCCGCCGAAGCAAGGCGCTGTCCGCCTGGAGCAGGCTTCATGAGAGTCAATTCATCGAAAGCACGGGCCTCTAGCGTGCCTTTTGCGCGTGACCCCGAAGTATCGCGGTTGCTGTTGGCCGAGGGGCATCTGACGGGACGGCTCTTTGGTAGCATGCTGCGGAAGATCGCGGCGCTGCCGTTGCGGACGGCGAAACACGGTTGCAGCTAGAGCCATGCGGCTTTTGGTTTACTGGGGCGCTTTGACATGAAGCAATTTTTGAAGGAAAACGTGGTTTTGGTGGCGGGCGCCGCCTTGCCGCTGGCATAGCCGAGCGAGGTTTTCAAAACGCTGCCGCCCGTGTCTATGACGGTTGACGGTTCGTCTTCTTTCAGGCGGGCGGCGATTTCGCCAATGCCGATGCCATGCTGCCGGACCAGCGCCGCAATCTGCTCCAGCGCTTCCTCTCGCGCAGCGCTCATGGCTTTTCCCCGCCGACCCAGACGATCAACTGAGCGGTCCCGTAATAGGGAGGAGCGCCCGCCAGGGGCATCATGGGCGCGCTGTGCCTGAAGGACCAACGCTCTGAGAAAGCCGCCACGCCGTTTTTTCTCGTCGCCGCTTTCCTCCAGCCCTTTGGAATGTTTGTTTGCCTGAACGAGTACTTTCCCCACTCAGCCGACACATCGCTGCCTGTGCTGGCCGTTTCCGGCGTCATGCTGGCGCAGCAGGCCATGGGTTTTATCGCTTGGCGGCGCAGCAGTCTCGGCTTTTTCAGTATCCTGTTCTGGACCGTTTTCATCGGCACAGCGATGGCCAAAATGAGGATAGACGGCGATATAGCCGCGATCGCCTCGGGCGTCTCGCTTTTGTGCCTGAGCCGCGCCGTCGACCGTACGCCGCACCGCGCGATTGCACCGTTGTGGTATTTCATCGGCACCGCTGGATCGCTGGGCGGTTTTTTCGATCTTGTGAAAGGCTCGTCGCTGGAACTGAGCTGCCTGGGCCTGAACGCCTACGTGATTTACCTCAGCATACTGCTGGCGAGCCGTGTGTGTGGCGAATTGCTGATTCTTGGGGAAATCAGTAATTCGCCACACACAGGTTAACAAATCTCTGGATGAGTTGGTCGCTCCCCGGCTCCTTTGGATAGCTCCGGATCGCAAGAAGATGGGCCTCTTCATCGTCCCGGATACGTTGATCGGTTGTCTCTGGCTTCAGCTCGCAAGCGCAATCGCTGATTTTCGCAAGTTCCGCCTTTGCGAGGGTTGCAAGAAGCCGATGCTCGTGGCGCCGGAAGGATCAGGTTACCGAACGAACCGAAAGACGTGCTCGAACGCATGTCGCATCAGGTTGTACTCGCGCCGGAAGCTCGAGGCTCGCCAGCTGCGCGATCAAAAGCTGTCTGTCCGGGAAATTGCGAAGCGCCTCGGCACCGGAATCGAGCAGGTCAAGAGGTGGATCGCCGAGCGCTAGTCTGATGGCGAAGCGCGGAACAAACGAGGGATCGATCTTCAAGCGCAAAGATGGGCGCTGGGTCGGCTCTCTCAATATGGGCTGGGAAGACGGCAAGCGTAAGCGAAGACATTTCTACGCCGCAACAGCCGGGGAGGTGCGAGATGAACTGCTCAAAGCTCGTTCCGATCAGTCTCGTGGCCTTCCGGTCCGGACCGAGCGACAGACCGTCGCACAGTTTCTCGATCATTGGCTGAAGCACACTCTCAAGGCGAAGGCGAAACCGCGAAGCCATGAGAGTTTTTCAGCAATCGCCCGCCTTCACATCAAACCAACGTTGGGAAAGATTCAGCTCCACAAGCTCACGCCTCAGCATGTCCAGAAGCTGCTGGACGAGAAGAGCCAGCCGTACAAGGTAAAGAAAAAGAACGGTACCGAGGAGAATAAGCAGGGACGCTCGCCACAAACTGTTGCGAATATCGGAACCGTATTGCGAAGCGCGTTAGCACAGGCATTGAAGTGGGGGCTGGTCGCCCGCAATAGCGCCGCGCTCGTTACTCCTCCGCGTATTACGCGAAAGCAGATCGAACCGCTCGATCCGGAGGGCGCTCGCAAGCTGCTTGGAGAGGCAAAGGGTTCGAGGTTTGAGCCAGTTTACGTGACGACACTTACGCTTGGTCTCCGACGAGGCGAGGTGCTCGGACTGCGCTGGAGCGATGTCGATATGGAACAGCGCACCCTTCACGTCAGCCAGTCGCTGCAGCGTTTGCTCACCGGCTCCGACATAAAGGGAAAGAAGAGTGCTCTCCAAGCAACCGAGACCAAGACCGACGGGAGCCGGCGGTCGATCGCTCTCCCGGATTCAGTGGTCAAAGCGCTGAAGGCCCGACGCGTCAAACAGGCCGAAGAGCGCCTAGCGGCAGGCTCCGAATGGAAAGATTCCGGACTCGTATTCACAAGCGCGACCGGTCGAGCGGTGGAGCCAAAAGTTCTTCATCGTGAATACAAAGCGTTGCTCAAGAAAGCCGAGCTTCCGACCACCTTGCGATTTCATGATCTGAGGCACAGCGCGGCATCTCTTCTGCTCGCGCAAGGCATCCATCCGCGCGCGATCATGAAGCTCCTCGGGCACAGCCCGATCACCGTCACCATGAACGTGTACGGCCACGTCATGCCGGCGATGATGCGCGACGCGGCCGACAAGATGGACGCGATTCTCGGCGGCGCTTAGTTCCGATCCGATCGCGCGCGACCGCCCTAAACTCCCTTTGGCCAATCTGGACAGTCGCGGCGCTCGCGCAAAATTTGAACGCTGACTTGGATGGGAGACGGCGCCCCGGTCACTTCTCAGGAAAGTTAGGCGCCCCGTTTCCAGCCCGGTTTTTCGGTAGTGACGCAGTTTGAAATTTGCCGCACATAGAAACCCATTAGGTTAGTCATCAGCCGATGCGAACACTCGCGCCAATCAGACGCAGACCAAGCCTTGCGGCGACGCGCTGAGATGATCGGTTGGACCTTGCCGTGCTGTAGAAGAGTGCGCGGGCACTGAGGTTCGGCAGCGATGACCAACCGGCGGTAACGGCGGCCGCAAATCCTTGAGCACGGGATCTCGGAAACGTCACCACGCCGATCTCCGCGCCGATGTCGCCGATGCGAGCTGCGAACGCGATGGACGCAATTTCGTCGTCGGCGAGCGCGACGCACCAAGGCTCCCAGAAGTCGCCGCCCCCCTTAAAACCTGCGTCAAGCATGGGCTGAGGCAGACCCCGGTCAGCGAGGCGAGCCAGCATCTGCTCGCCCTCCACCGAATCTCCTCGCACGATCCTCGCGGGGTGCTCGCATTTCAGACTGTTCGGGAGTCTGTAAATGACGCCCTGAGCGATGGTCACGACGGGTTGGCCACGCGACAACAGATCGATGACTTTTCCCAGACATTGAGGCAGGACATCAGGATCGCGCCATGAGGGCTCCTCCGTGGCTATGGCAAGTAAGCTCAGAGCGATCTGATCCCCAACGTCGTGCCGAACGCGTGCGATGTTGCCTTGTGGGCACCCCGCGAAGAATAGGCGCGGCCCGGATGAACAATCTGGGTCGTTCTCCCGCTATATGCGCTCTGAGTTGGAGATCACAAAAGTCGTCTCGACATCGACATGCAGGAGCCGCAGATCGTCGGCCTCTGCTTCGCTGGAAACGGGTTCCTTCAATTGCGCTTCTCTTTAGCTCTGCGCGGAGCGCTTCTCATACGAACCGCGTTAGCAATGCGTCGTTCAGCGCTTTCGTGATCCAGCTGAAAGCACCTGAATTCGTTTCACTCTCACTGAAATCCCGTGGCTGTCAAATGTGGCTGTCAAATGGCCTGGGAGCCGCCAAAGTAGTGAAAAAACCCTTTATCTACTTGGTGATCCCAGCGGGAGTCGAACCCGCGTTCCCGACGTGAGAGGCCGGTGTCCTAACCACTAGACGATGGGACCATCGTCGCGCGCGCCGCAGCGCGCGCTTTGCAAAAATCGTTGGCTGAGGAGGCAGGACTCGAACCTGCAATCGCCTGATCCAGAGTCAGGTGCCTTACCAATTTGGCCACTCCTCAGCGCAGGTCTGCAAATATAACCAACGGCCCTCACCCGCGCCACCGAGCCCGTGCGACGCTACTTGATCGCGGTGTGGCGGAGCGTCTCGGCGTGACGATTGACCAGCGCGTCGCATCGCGACAGCAACGCCGGGTTGGCCGAGTGGCGTTCGATCATGTAGCTCAGCTCGCCCAGGTCGTGGACCAGCAAGCGCAAACATCGCTCGTACTCATCGGGCGCCTGCAAAGCCTTCAGCAGATCCGACACCACATCTTCGAGTTCGGTTTCCTCGACGTCGAGCGCGATCTCCAGCGCGCGTTCGAGCTTGATTCCGGGCATCGCCTCGCCCTGAGACTTTTCGAGCAGCGACCGCAGCCGCACGATGGTGGCGTCTTCGAGCGAGATCGGACTGGGCTTGTCGAGCATCGATTCCTGATCGAGCACGGTGGTGACCAGGTCCAGCGCGCCGACGTGCCGCGCTTCGTCACGCGCCATCGCGAACCAGAAATCCTGCAGGCCCGGCTCGCTCGCAAAGATCTTCGCGAAGCGTGCGTACAGCGCCATGCTTTGTTTTTCCAATGCGATCGTCGCATCGAGAACTTCGCGCGTCGTGGGCATCGTGGACCGATGATACCTTCTATCTTCGCGGGCGGTAAAGCGCGGAGGCCCGACCGCGCTCGAGCGATCGGGCCTCCGGATGGAATTGCGCAACTGTTATTTCGCGAGCTCGGTCGCGCGCGTCTCGCGAATGACGGTGACCCGAATCTGCCCGGGATAGGTCATATCGGTTTCGATCTTGCGCGCCACGTCGCGCGCCAGCATCGCGGTGTCCTCGTCCGAAATCTGGGTGGGCTCGACGATCACACGCATCTCGCGCCCGGCCTGCACGGCGAAACATTTTTCGACGCCCTTGAACGACTTCGCGATCGTCTCGAGGTCCTCCAGCCGCTTGACGTAGCTCTCGAGCACCTCGCGCCGCGCCCCCGGACGCGCGCCCGACAGCGCATCGGCCGCATCGACCAGCGGCGCCAGAATCGTCTCGGCCTTGACTTCCTCATGATGCGCCGCGATCGCATTTACGATTTTCGCCGACTCGCCGTATTTGCGGGCGATCTCACCGCCGATCAACGCGTGCGAGCCTTCGACCTCGTGAGTCAGCGCCTTGCCGATATCGTGCAGCAGGGCAGCGCGACGAGCCTGCTTTTCGTTCAGCCCCAGCTCGGCGGCCATCGCGCCGCAGATGAACGCAGCTTCGATCGAATGCATCAACACGTTCTGCGCGTAGCTGTAGCGATACTTGAGCATCCCGAGCAGCTTGACCAGTTCGGGATGGATTCCGTGCACGCCGACCTCGATGATCGCGCGCTGACCGGCCTCGCGGATCGATTCCTCGACCTGCTGCTCGGCCTTGCGAACGACTTCCTCGATACGACCGGGATGAATGCGGCCATCCGAGATGAGCTGCTGGAGTGCGACGCGCGCTATTTCGCGCCGGATGGGGTTGTGGCACGAAATCACGACCGCCTCGGGAGTATCGTCGATAATTATGTCGACACCGGTGGCCGCCTCGATCGCCCGGATATTGCGTCCTTCGCGGCCGATGATGCGGCCCTTCATCTCGTCGTTGGGCAGCGCCAGCACCGAGACCGTGCGCTCGGCGACGAACTCGCCGGCCAGCCGCTCGATCGCGATTGCGATGACTCGTTTGGCGCGGCGGTCGGCCTCCTCGCGCGCCTCTTCTTCGACGATTCGTATGTGCTTGGCAGCGTCGGTGCGCGCCTGGCCGATCATCTCGTCCATGAGCGAGCGCTTGGCTTCCTCGCGGGTCAGGCCGGCGACGGCTTCGAGCTTGGTGCGCGCCTCGTCGATATGTGACTGCAGCAGTTCTTCTTTATCGGTGAGATTTTTCTCGCGCGAGCGCAAACTTTGATCGCGCCGGTTGAGGTCGGCTTCGCGCCGTTCGAAGGCTTCCTGGCGCTTTTCGAAAGTCTCCTCGCGTGCTTCGAGCTTCTGTTCGATCGCAGCTATTTCGCGCCTGCGATCGCGCATCTCGCGCTCGGCGTCGGCTTTCGCGCCGACCACGATATCCTTTGCCTTGAGTTCGGCCTCCTTTGCTGCTAGCTGGCTCCTGGTTTGAGCCTCCTTGGTTATTTCTTCGGCCTGAGCGCGCGCGGCCTGCAGGTTAACGGCGTCCCTACGCTGTTTCGTTATTCCCCAAATGAAAAAGACCGCGCCACCAACTATGAATCCCAGGATTGCGGTGATTAGAGCCACCCTGGTTTACCTCCTTGGTCCGCGTTCCGCGAGCTGGCAGTGGCGCTTCGCAGGCTCGATGAACGGCGGACTCAGTCACAATGATGTTTAGCCGCCGGTCGAGCCCCGTTTCGGGGATTCGATCGAGCAGCTGGAATGAATAGGCGAGTCCCACGCTGATCGCTTCGCGGCCCATCTGGCCGATGAAACGATCATAGTGACCCCCGCCACGGCCCAGCCGCTGCCCTTCGAGTCCGAAGGCGACGCCGGGAACACATACGAGAATTTTCGCGAACTTTTTGCTGTCGAGAGGCTCCGACGACTCGGACGGCGCGAGGATTCCATACGCGCCGCGGGCGAGTTCGGATCGATCGCGAATCCTTCGCGCGACGATCGTGCCCGCCGCCGCGTCAACGCGCGGATAGAAGACGGCGCGACCAGCGGCCAGCGCGTCGGACAGGATGCGGTCGGTCGAGACTTCGTTACCGTGAGCTTTGTAGAGGACGATCGCGGATGCGGCGCGGTAGAACTCGCTCGCGATCATTTGCCGCTCGATGATTTCCGACCATGCCGCGGCGCGCTCGCCGGGGAGCGCATCGCGGGACGCGGTCATGATCGCGCGTAGATTTTTCTTTTCGTCCGCCACAGTCGTTGCCATGGCGGGAGCGGGCTCAACTACTCGATTGCGCGGCGCCATCGCGCACGCCTGTCGTTCTCGATCCGGCTGACAGCCGGCCTGTATCCGCGATACGTTCCATCGCGAAAGCCTTCGTTGCGGTTGAAAAATATTGCAAGGGCCCCATGCTTGTAAGCACCGCGCTTAGGCCACTTTCGAGATCCACAATTCCCATTCCCGTCCCCGTCCGAAATCGCTCACCTCTGGGATGCCGCGCGCCGTCACGACGATTCATGCTCATTCGCCGTCGATGGCCGCGGACAGCCGTTTATTCATCGCCGCGATTCGATCCACCAGCTCTTGATGCTCCCGGCGCAGGTGTTCGAGCTCTTCGGCGAAATTTAACGCAGCCAGGATTGCCAGGTTCACTGAATTGACCGTCTGGCTCCCGGCGCGGATATCCTTGATCTTTTCGTCCACCGTCTCGGCCACGGACTTGACCCACTCATCGCCGCCATCGCTGGCGACCGTCAGGCTTTGTCCCATGATCTGGACGTTGACGCCCTTCATCTTCAGCCAAGATCGATCCCGTCGAAGCGGGTGAGAATCTTTTCGATCCTGCTTCGCACGTCGTTGCGCTCGTTTTCATGCTGCTGGCGCTCGGCGTTCAACTGCTTCACCTGGCCGGCGGCATCGGCATAGCGTTTTTCGGTTTCCGCGAGTTTCTGGGCGAGTTGCTCATTTTCCTTGCGCAATTGGTGGATGCGCGCCACGGAAGCCTGAATCCGCTCGTCTAATTGCTTTAATACATCTGTCGCCATGAGAAAGAATCTTCTACTTTTAGTTTAATTTTCGATTAACTGACCTGTCAAGCTGCATAAGAACCGCTGGCACTCTGCTCCCTTGCGCCGTCACTTGCAAACAGCGCATCGACAAACTCACGCGCGTCGAACTCGCGCAAATCCTCGATCGCCTCGCCCAGTCCCACGAACCGCACCGGAATTTTAAGCCGATCCGCGACCGCGACCACCACGCCGCCCTTCGCCGTGCTGTCGAGCTTTGCCAGCACCACTCCGGTAAGCGGCACTGCGTCGCCAAAAATCGCCGCCTGGCTGAGCGCATTCTGGCCCGTATTGGCGTCGAGCACGAGCCACGTCTCATGCGGGGCGCCGGGCAACTCGCGCGCGACTATGCGGGCAATTTTCTTGAGCTCCTCCATCAAGTTGACCTTGGTTTGAAGGCGCCCCGCCGTGTCGATCAGGACCGTGCGCGTCTTTCGCGCGACCGCGGCTTTGACCGCGTCGAAGGCGACCGCAGCGGGATCCGATCCCGGCGATTGCTTGATGATGTCGGCGCCGGCGCGATCGCACCATACCTCGAGCTGCTCGATTGCGGCCGCGCGAAACGTATCTGCCGCGGCAACGATCACGCTGCCGCGCTCGGCCTTGAACCGGGCCGCGAGTTTCGCGACCGTCGTGGTTTTGCCCACGCCGTTGACGCCGACCAGCATGATCACCAGCGGCGCATCGCCCGAGTCGGCAGGCCGGCGCTCTGCGGACATCAGGATCGTCGCGATCTCAGCCTTGAGCGCGTCGCGGATCGCGTCGGGGCGATTGTCGTTGCCCAACTTCGCGCGCACCGCGGCGGCAATCTTCATGCTCGCCTCGACGCCAACGTCGGCGGCAATCAGCGCTTCCTCAAGGCCCTCGTAAATGTCGTCGATCTTTGCGCTTCCGGTCAGCGCGGCTCTGATGCGCGCCAGAAAGTTTTCGCGCGTCTTGCGCAGACCCAACCCGATTCTGACCGGTTCGCGAACCGTCGGAGGCGGCGCGACGTATTGCGCCGGCTCAGCGACGGCCGGCTCGGCGGTTTCGGGCGTCGGTTCAGCCGCGATCTCGGCAGCCGGCGGCAGCTCGGCTTCCAGACGGGGCGGACGCGACGGGCGCGCCTTGCGGAGGCTCCACTGAATCAGGACTCCAATGAAAACCAGGCCCGAACCGGCGCCGGCGGCGATAATCAGAATGAGCGCGATGTCGAAAGGATGCACGTTGCGTCGCCCGGAAAAATAATCCTGAAGAATTTTTTTCTGCGCCAAGAATAACAGTCGCGCTCCCGCTCCGAAACCGCAGGGGTGACCCCTGGCCGTGGCGACGGCAGCGCAGTATTAGGCCGTTGGCAGAGTGAGCGCCCGCCAGCGGCGGGCGGCCTTAACATTGGGTGCAGGGGTCACCCCCTGCAAACCCACGGCGGGTTTCACATTCGATTACGTTCCCGGCTATAAGAAATATGGGCCGCGACGAGATCGCAAAATCACGCGGACCCTCGATCACGAAGGGAGATCATCTGGAAATGCCCAAGCTCAAAGGCAAGGTGGCAATCGTAACCGGCGCCAGCCGTGGCATCGGCAAGGCAATCGCCGAACTGTTCGCCAAAGAGGGCGCCAGGGTGGTGTGCTCCGCGCGCACGCTCAAAGAGGGCGAGCATCCACTGGAAGGCTCGCTTGAGACCACCGTCGCCGGCATCAGGAAGACGGGCGGCGAGGCAACCGCAGTCACCTGCGACGTCTCGTCGGAAGCCGACTGCGAGAAACTGGTCGCGCAAACGCACCAGCTCTACGGACCGGTTGACGTACTGGTGAACAACGCGGCGCTGAGCTACTTCATCCCGGTCAAGGATTTCCCTCCCAAGCGCTGGATGCGCTCGTTCGCGGTCAACGTTCACGGCCCGTTCATGCTGAGCCATCTGGTGCTCAAGGACATGATCCCGCGCAAGTCCGGATCGATCGTCAACATTTCTTCAGGCGCGGCGATCGGACCCGGCCGCGGACCATACAAGAACGCCACCGTCTTTCGCGGCGGCGTATGCTACGGCGCCGAAAAGGCCGCGCTCGAGCGCTTCACGCAAGGCCTCGCGGAAGAAGTTTACGACGATGGAATCTCGGTAACTTGCGTGTCGCCATCGCAAGTCGTCGCGACCCCGGGCACGGTTCATCATCATCTGGTCACAGGACCCGACGACCCCAGCGGCGAGCCGGTGCAATGGATGGCGCAGTCGGCGCTCATTCTCGCCACCGAACCGCTCGACAAGGTGACGGGTTTGGTGACCTACAGTCAGCCGCTGCTCAAGCAGTACGGCGTGATCGAAAAGGGCGTCGGAATCGGATTCGGCCGCACCGGCAGCGGCTACAGTTTGATCTAGCCGCCGCCCCAAGATTTTGAGCGCAAAAGAGCGGCGCGGCAATCGGATGATCGCCGCGCCGCTGCGTCACTGTTTTCTTACGCCGCTTGCGGGATTCTGAGCGAAATAATCCGCGACACGCCCGGACGATCCATGGTCACGCCGTGAATCTGATCCGCGCGCTGCATGGTGCGCTGGTTGTGCGTGATCACGATAAACTGCGAGCGCTGTTTCAGCTCCGCCATCAGCGTCGTGAACGCCGCCAGGCTGAACTCGTCCAGCGGGGCGTCAACTTCGTCCATCACGCAGAACGGGCTCGGGTTGAGCAGGAACAGCGAGAAAATCAGCGCCATCGCGGACAGCGCTTTCTCTCCGCCTGACAGCAGCCCGATCTCCTTGACCTTCTTGCCCGGCGGCTGCACCAGCACGTTCACTCCCGCCTCGAGCACGTCGCCGGCGTCGGTCAATTCCAGCCGGCCCTTGCCGCCGCGCAGCAGTTTGGGGAACAGCTCGGCAAAGTTTTTCGCCGCGCCCTCGAACGTCTCGGCGAAACGTTTTCGCGCCTCGCGATTCAGATGCGTGATCGTCCTGGTCAGATCGTCGAGCGCACTCTGCAGATCGGCGCGCTCGGCGCCGAGCACGCCGGCGCGCTCCTCGAGCTCCTTGACCTCGCTGTCGGCGGCGAGATTCACCTCGCCGATTCGTTCCATCTTCGCGCGCAACTCGACGATCCGCGCGTCGTCATGCGCCGCAATTCTGCCGTCGAGGGCGGGAATTATCTCGGCCGCCATCGCGTCGAACTCGGCGCCGAATTTCTCGATGAACGCGCGCGCCAACTCCTCGCTGAGCGCGCGGGCGCGTTCGCGCTTGAGGCCGCACTCTGTCGCCTCGGCTTCCAGAACCGTCAAGCTCTCCTGTGCATTTTTGTAGTCGGCGCGGCGCCCCTCCAGCGCACGCTCGGATGCGTCGCAACCCGCGCGCAGGCGCAAAAGTTCCGCTTCGAGTTCGCCTTCGCGGGCGCGCGCCGCAGTGTCCTGCGCCGACAGCGTCTCGAGTTCGCGCGCGAACTCGGCGCGTTCGAGGTGCGAGCGTTCCAGGGTTGCGCGATGCTCGTCGAACTGCGCTTCCAGATCGCCCGCCTCGCGCCGCGCATGCGCCAGTTCGCTTTCGAGCGCGCCGAGCCGCGACTTGCGCGCCTCCACCTTGGAGGCCGCTTCGAGCATCACGGCGCCAATCTCCTCCGCGGTCGCGCGCCGCGCCGCGATCTCGCCGGCTATCGCGCCCAGCCGCGCTCGCGCCTCTTGCTCGGCCATCGCCAGTTCTTCCAGGCGCGCGTTTGACGTGATCACCAGTGCGGCGAGCTCGCTCAGCCGGCGGCGGGAATTGCCGCCGTGGGCTTCCGCGAGCGCGACCGATTGTTCGCCGCGGGCCAGCGCGCCGCGACGCTCGATGGCGACTCGTTCTGCTTCGCGCGCCATCCCCCGTCCCTGCTCGAGCTCGGCGTCCGCGCGCTCGCGTTCAGCGCGCACCGCGGCGAATTGGCCGACTCGCGTGCGATGTTCTTCTTCGGCGCGCGCCAGTTCGCGCGTCTCCGCTTCAGTTGCCGCCAGGTCCACCGCCGCGTGATTGTCTTCGGCGCTGCCTCCGCTGATCATTCGGCCGGGCCATACGAGGTCGCCGTCGCGCGTTACAAAAACGGTCCCGTGACCATTGAGATTCGACGCCGCCAGCGCGGAACGCAGGTCGTCGGCCAGCATCACATGACCCAGCATCGCCTCGGCAACCGGCCGGACGCGCGGCTCGAATTCGAGCATCTCGACCAGTCGTCCCGCGATACCGGGTGCGTCGATCGCCGGATGCGCCGCGACGGCGGCATCGGGTTCCTGCACGAAGTCCATCCGGCCCGCGCGATTTTCTTTGAGGATCTCGATTGCGCGGAGCGCGAAGTCCGGCGATTCGACTATCACCGCGTCCATCTGATCGCCAAGCACGGCTTTGAGAGCCGGCTCCAGCCCAAGCGGTGCTCGCACGACCTGTTTGAGGATCGAAGGGTCGACGGCGGGACGATCGCCGTTGAGCGATTCAAGTATCGTGCGCAGCCTCAGATCGATGCCGTTCGAGGAAAGATTGGATTGAAGTTCGCCGCGCGCGCCCAGCACGCCACGCAGCGAATTGACGCGCGCGGTCAGATGATCGAGCGCCGTGCGCGCCTCGATCTCGCGCTCCGCGGCCTCGCGCCGCGCTCCTTCGAGCTCGGCCGCCGCTGCGCGCGACGCTTCCAGGTCCGCTTCCGCCGCGCGCATCAGTTCGCGCGCGGCCTCGAGCGCGGCTGCCAGCGCCGGTGTTTCAACCGTGGTCGCGCCGAGGCGTTTTTCGAGTTCCGCGCGCTCGCCGGCTAGATCGCCCAGCCTGCCCCGAATTACCGCCGCCTCGCGAACGACGTCGGACAAGTCGTCCTTGCATTCCTCGCCGCGGCGCTCGGCCTGCTTGAGTTCGCGATTGGCAGCTTCGTGCTTGAGGGAGATTTCCTTGAGGACAGCGTCGGCGTCGCCGCCGCCCGCTGCAACTTCGCGCGCGAGCATCGCGCCCGCCGCGGCGCGGTTCGCGCGCGCCAGCGTCGCCTTCGATTCCAGTTCGACGAGGCGCGCGCGCAGCTCGAGTTCGAGCTGCGAGGTCGCGTCGAGCCGCCGCTGCAAAAATCCGCGCGTGCGGGCGCGTTCCTGAGCGCCGGAATGAAGATTCTCGAGTTCGCGCTGAGCACCGCCCAGTTCGGACCGCGCCGACTGCGCGGCCGACGCGGCCGCGTCGGCCTGCTCGCGTATCGCGCTAGCGCCGGTACGGGCGCTGTCGAGCCGGCTCTTCAGCTCCGCGTCGCGGCCGGTTTGTATCGCCAGTTCTTCGCGCTGATCGATCAGCCGCCGTGCCGCGGCGTAACGTTCCAGTTCGCCGAGCTCGGCCTTGACGACCTTGTAGGTCTCGGCTTTTTTGGCTTGCCGGCGTGCGAAGCTGAGTTGACGCTCGATTTCGCTGAGCACGTCGTCCACCCGCGCAAGATTTTCCTTCACGCGCTCGAGCTTGCGCTCGCTCATCTCGCGCCGGCCTTTGAACAGCGACAAGCCGGCAGCTTCCTCGACGAGCGTGCGCAGCTCGTGCGGCTTGGCCTGGATAATTTCCTCGATTCGGCCCTGCTCGACCAGCGAATAGCCGCGGCTGTGAATCTGCGCCGCCATGAAGAACTCGGTGATATCCTTCAACCGGCACGGAATTTTGTTGAGCAGATATTCCGACTCGCCGGAGCGATACGCGCGCCGCGTCACCGCGACTTCGCTGAGCGCCGCATACGGCTCGGGAAGCCGGCTGCCTTCTTCGGCCTCCAGCACCAGAGAAACCTCGGCCATTCCGGCCGCCGGATTCGACTCGTTGCCGGCGTAGATAAGGTCCTCGACGCTCTTGCCGCGAAGCCGCGTCGGCGCCTGCTCGCCGAGCACCCATCGGATCGCGTCGACGACGTTCGATTTGCCGCATCCGTTGGGACCGACCACCGCCGTCATCCCCGGCGCGAAGCCGATCGTCGTCGAATCGAGAAATGACTTGAAGCCTAGTAGTTCAAGGCTCTTAAGACGCATGCTGCCTTCGCCTCCACCACACCACCGCCTTCCCAAGCTTATCCCAAAGTACCCTCAGAGGGTCAAGAGCACCCCCAACATATCGTGTGTCGCAGGACAGGTACCCCAGTAAATTGTGGGTCTCGGCCGTTGGCACGGCTGGCCAGTATTAAGACCGCGTGCACGGGAGGCCAGTGTTAAAAAAGTGAAAAACTAATCCTGGATTAGCTCGGTATTCCAGTAAGCGCTATCGACCTGCGACAGGTACGGCATCCATTCCCGGTACCGCCGCAGGCTGAACATCTCGGACGAAAACGGAGTCCACTCGGGGCGGCGCGGCCTGCGGAACAGATGCATCCCGGCTTCGTCAGGCGTGCGGCCACCCTTGCGGCGATTGCAGTGATGGCACGAGCATACGATGTTCTCCCACGTGGACATCCCGCCACGCGAGCGCGGAATGATATGGTCCAGGTTGAGCTCGGTGCGCGGCAATTTCTTGTGGCAATACTGGCATGTGTTGCCGTCGCGGGCGAAGATGTTGAAGCGCGAGAATCGCACGTGGCGCTTGGGCACCCGCTCGTACGCCGTCAGCAACAGGACCCGCGGCACCCGGATGAAGCCGTTTACTATCCCCAGCCGCTCATGCTGAATTTCTATCGACAGGTCGCGCCAGCTGTCGAAGTCAAACGTGTGATACTGCTCATCGACGGCCTTCGCAACGCCCTGATAAAGCAGCGCAAACGCGCGTTTTACCGACGTAACGTGAACCGGCAGGTACGAGCGATTGAGAATCAGGACCTTGCTGTTGAGCAGGCCCGCTCCCGGGAGGCTGGGCGCAACCAT
The DNA here is from genome assembly GCF_050015535.1 of Binatus soli (SeqCode). Taxonomy (NCBI): domain Bacteria; phylum Candidatus Binatota; class Binatia (SeqCode); order Binatales (SeqCode); family Binataceae (SeqCode); genus Binatus (SeqCode); species Binatus soli (SeqCode). The sequence goes on from NZ_JBEKBF010000007.1 coordinate 91,439, forward strand.
GAAGGCCGCAGCAGACATCACATGACGAGTATCGGCCCCCCGATACCATGTCAAGATACTGGTGGATTAAAAGACCGTTATTGATGCGCTAATCAAGCTTGCTTGCGGTGGTCGGGCGTGCCTCGTATGATCGTGGGCAAGTTGTCGACGCAAAGGGTAAAACGATGTCCCACTGGACGCGAGCGTTTTCTTCATCGCTCGCGATGCCCGCGCGAGAACTCCCGGCAATCGCTCTTCCACATGCAATCACATCGGATTTGCCAGAATAGAGAGTCCATCTGTGAAACGAGAAATCGCAATTAACGCGTCCGCACTCGAGGTCCGGGTGGCGCTGCTCGAGGATAACCAACTCGCCGAATTCTACCTCGAGCGCAATCGCCAGGTTGGACTGGCGGGTAACATCTATAAGGGCAAGGTCACCCGCGTGCTGCCCGGGATGCAAGCGGCGTTTGTCGATATCGGCCTGGAGAAAGCGGGCTTCCTGCACGTCTCGGATTTTTACGACGGAGTCTCCGCACTCAACATCGTGGCGGAAGTGATCGGCGAAGAAGATGTCGAGACCGAGCCGATCGGCGACAACGAGTTTGCCGAAGCCGAGACGAACTCCACTGACGAAGCCGGCGCCGGCGCCAACGGCGATGAAAGCAGGGCGCGGCCATCGCGCGGACGCCGCCGCGGCCGAGGCCGCCGGACTCAGGCGCCGCAGCGCTCGCGGCTTCCCATCGAGCAGCAGTTGCGCCGCGGCCAGGACATCATGGTTCAGATCGCCAAGGAACCGATGGGCACCAAGGGCGCGCGGCTGACGTCGTCGATTTCGATGCCTGGGCGCCATCTCGTCTATACCCCTGCCAGCAATCACATCGGAGTGTCCCGTAGAATCGCCAGCGCCGAGGAACGCGCCCGGTTGCGCGCTGACGTGGGAGAACTCAGGCCGCCGCAGGGCGGTTTCATCGTGCGCACCGCGTGCGAGGGCGTCAGCCGGCGCGAAATCCAGCGCGACGTCGCCTTTCTGACCAAGCTGTGGAGCTCGATTGTGCGCAAGAACGAGAGCATGCCGCCCGCGTCGATACTCTACAGCGATCTCGACGTGGCCTTGCGTATCGTGCGCGACCTCTTTTCCAGCGAGGTGGACCGGCTATGGTGCGACGATCCGACTACCTACAGCCGGATCGTACAGTTCGTGCAGAACTATATGCCGCGGCTGCGCGCGCGGGTGACGCTCCATGACGGGGCCGCGCCGCTGTTCGATCGCTTCAATATAGAACCGCAGATCGAGCGCGCGCTGGACCGCAAGGTATGGCTCAAGTCGGGCGGCTACCTGGTTTTCGATCAAGCTGAAGCGCTGACCGCGATCGACGTGAATACCGGACGCTTCGTCGGCAAGCGCAGCCAGGACGAGACCATCTTCAAGACCAACCTCGAAGCAGTGGAGGAAGTAGTAAACCAAGTTAGGCTGCGCAACATCGGCGGAATCATCATAGTTGATTTTATCGACATGGATCGCGAGGCCGATCGCAAGAAGGTCAGCGACGCGCTGGCGATTGCGCTCAAGCGCGACAAGGCGCGCACCTCCGCGCTCAAAATTTCCGAACTGGGGCTCGTCCAGATGACGCGCAAGCGCACCCGCGAGAGCCTGGAGAAATTGCTGACCGATACGTGTCCGCGATGCGACGGGCGGCGCGTCGTCAAATCGGTGCCGACTCTCGCCGCCGAAGTGCTGCGCGGGATTCAGCGCGAGGCGGTTTCCAAGTCCGCGGGCGATATGCTGATCGTCAAGCTCAATCCCGAAGTCGCGCGCTACCTCTATAATAACGGTGCGAAGGACCTCGAGACGCTCGAGCATCGGCTCTCGACCAAGATAGTGCTGCGCTCCCACGACGGCATCGAACTCGGCGCGTTCGAACTCGCCAGCGCCCCCGCCGCCGCCTAACCCCTTTTCTGCCCGACCGCGCTCCGTTGTCGGCGACATAAAGGAACAATCACCTGCGCGGTGGGCGGCAGGGGCCGCGGCCCCTGCACCCGCAGTGAGAAGACGTGAAAATCTGCGCAGCGCATCTTTTCGCGACTACGCGATGGCAGGAGCGACCCCTGCACCCAGTGTTAACGCCGCGCTCCGTTGTCGCGCGCGTCCCCTGCCAATGGCTTAATACTGCGCTGCCGTCGCCACGGCCGGCCTGTTAGAACTTTTTTTGTGTCATCCTGAGCGCAGCGAAGGATCTCGCGCGCCAGCGCGTATCGCTTCAGCACGAGCATCCGGTTACGCAAAGCTCTCCTGCTAGGCGGAACACGCCGAGGACACTATCCCAAAATAACCTGCGCAGGCACGCGGCTAATACCCGGCTATCATTGTGGCGATCTGAGCGTTGACCCTGAGAAAGTCGGCATCACGACGAAGCGTCGAACGAAACTCAAACGTCGGCAGGCTCGTGGTAAACATCCGAAGGCTTCCGCCTAATGCCAATCTGATGGCGGCTTAGGCCCTACGACTAACAACACGTCATTCTCGCTGTTCACGCTCATATTTAGTTTAGACGTTATTGTTCCGCCCAGAATCGCAAGGAGCAGATTGCTCAGATTATGTGCCAAGGAATCATCCTCTTTGCCTGTCACTAGAATCGCGTTCGCACCCGTTGCCCCATAGGCATTCGAACCCAAAAATTTTGTCGTCCACCCCGCTTGCGTAAAGAGTTCGGCGAACTCTTGCGCGCGTTTGATGCAGTCAGTCTTTCCGCTACAAGCGATATTGATGGAGTGTTTCCCTAATATCTGAAAACCGCGATACAGAGCTTTGCGTTCATAATCTCGCAACGGTCCCCATAGTTCCTTTGGATGACGGTCTTGTGGTCCGCCAAATAGTTCCAACAAGGATTCCAACTCTCCCGCGACAGCATCACGCGATCGTGCGACGTCGCGCTCGGCATCTTTGAGCATGCCAATTCGGAATTGAATAGCAGGGAAATCGCTCGCGTACTGATTCCACTGTGCAGCAAATGCCTTTAGAGATACGACGCACTCCTTCCATTGCTGTTCGATTTTGCGTAACCACTTTCCAGCGTCTTCAAGCATGGGCGAATCGGAACGAGCAAAGAGTTCTTGGTCTCTGATGGGTATTGGATTGAAAGTCGGCAGCGATGAACGGATATTCGGATCAGGGGCTGAAATCGCCGTCGCTGGAGTCGGTGCAGCGTTCTCGGAGAGGTTCACGACACCGTGTCCTACTGCGCGCCATACCTGAAAGGCGCTGACCGCGGCACTTAGGGCGACAACGACAAATGTCGCGATTAGAAAAAATCCGAAGGGATGCTGACTAGCCACACGAAGGCCATTATTCAGATAACCCCGCGCTTCAGGACTCTGAACAAGGGCCTCAGTTGCGCTGACCAACCAAGGATCGCCATGCGCGTGGATTTCGTCGCTGATGAAAACCGCGATGTATGTCGCGATGGTGATTGCGACCATTGCGACCGCGCCTAGAAGTAATTTCCCGAATGACGTGAGTTGACGCCAAAACGGGAGAAACAGATCGCCGACTCTGGGCACGGTCGGATTATGCCAGATATTCGCTTGGGTCTCGAACCTAACATAATCCCCTTCTAACAGGGCGAAGCCCGCATCTTCTCTTAACATTGGGTGCAGGGGTCACCCCTGCCCAAGGAGGTGCGGAACCCACGGCGGGTTCCGCATTCAATCAAATGATTTCCCCTTCCCCGCGCGACCTCGCTACTCGTGCGCGGGCCGGTGTGCGGGCGCGCGTCTCTTAACACTGGCCAGCCGTGCCAACGGCCCTGCTCACTCCTGCCATCGCGTAGTCGCGAAAAGATGCGTTGCGCAGATTTTCACGTCTTTTCACTGCGGGTGCAGGGGCCGCGGCCCCTGCCGCCCACCGCGCAGGTGATTCTTCCTTCGTGCCGCCGCCAACGGCCCCTGCCCGGCGAGCCAATCCAGATAGGCATCGATCATCCGCCTGACTTGCCGCTTGCCGATCCGTTGATCGAAACCCAAAATTTGGACCAATGTGAGAGTGAAGCCGAAGCCGTTGAGAAACCATCCCGATGAGTAGGGGTCCACGTCCGCCCGCACCACACCTTCCAACTGCCCGCGATGGATCAGCGCGGCAAAGAACCGGACATAGGCCTTGTGATTCTCCTGCAATTGACGCGTGATATCCGGATCGTCGGACTCGGCCAGCGCCTGGAATTGGATCTTGAGCTCATCAGAATGGGTTCCCAGGTTTTCCAGGTAGACGCGACCTATCCGTCTCAACGCCGACAGGCTGTTCCCGCTATCGGCCGCAACCTCCTGATGCCAGATCTCGAGGATTCGTTCTCCTATCCGCTTGAGGATCCTGATGAAGAGCGCTTTCTTGCTGGGGAAGTACTTGTAGATGGTGGGCTCGGCGATTCCCGCCTCGAGAGCGATATCCGCGGTGCCCGCCACCCGATAGTTGGAGCGGGCGAAGACCTTGGTCGCGGCGCGGAGTATCTGAAGCTCACGCTCCCCGGCCGATAGCCGAGTCCGTGCGGCGCGGGTCGCGCGTGACCGACGGTCAAGCATTGAGCCTCGATGGTTCCCTGTGCCCTTGGCCGGCCAATCGGTTAGCCTTTCGGAAGCCCCAGCACGCGCTCGCCGATTATGTTGTGCTGAATTTCACTGGTGCCGCCGGCGATCGTGAATGCGCGCGACGCCAGCATCCGATATGACCATCGTCCCCGGTCGATCGCGTGGGGTGCGTCGGGTTCGAGCGGTCCGTAGGCTCCCAAAAGTTCCATCGCGTAACTGTTCATCCGCAGGTTGAGTTCGCTGTTCGCCAGCTTGATCACTGAACCCTCGGGTCCCGGCGGCAATCCCTTGAGCCTGCGGGTCAGCTGGCGCAGGCCAGTGTATAACAGTGCAGTTGCCTCGCATGCAAATTGCGCGATTCTCTCGCGCACGCCGCAGTCTTCCCATGCGCACTTGCCGTGGCGATGGACCGTGTTCGCCAGCTTCACCAGCTCTCTCACCGTATCAAGTCTCTCGCCCCCGTTGAAAAGACCTGAACGCTCGAACATCAGCGTGGTGACTGCTACCTGCCATCCCTGGTTCTTCTCGCCCACGAGGTTCTCCTTGGGCGCCTTGACGTCCTCGAAGAACACTTCATTGAAGTTCGCGTCGCCGGTTATCTGCACCAGCGGCCGGACGGTCACGCCCGGGCTGTGCATGTCGACCAGGATATAACTGATGCCCTTGTGCTTGGGGGCCTCGGGGTCGGTTCGCGCGAGCAGGATACACCAGTCGGCGCGATGCGCGTCGGAGGTCCAGGCCTTCTGGCCGTTGATGATGAAGTAATCGCCTTCCTCGACGGCGCGGGTCTGCAGCGAGGCGACATCCGAGCCGGCGTTGGGCTCGGAGTAGCCCTGGCACCAGATCTCGTCGGCCGAGAGGATCTTCGGCACGTGGCGCTTCTTCTGTTCGTCGGTACCCCAGTGCATCAGCGTCGGACCGACCAGCATGATGCCGAGGCCGTTGACGAGCATCGGCGAATTGACCTTGGCGAGTTCCTGGTTGTAGATAAGCTGCTGAGTGATCGTAGCGCCCCGGCCGCCGTATTCCTTGGGCCAGCCGATTCCGACCCATCCCGCGGCGTGCATCTTGCGATGCCATGCCAGGCGATGTTGCCACTGGTTCCCGCCCTCCTGGTCCTTGGGCGCATTTGCCTCGAGCCAGTTGCGGAACTCGCGTCGAAACGCCTCGTCTTCGGGGCTATAGTTGAAATCCATCGACGACCTCCCGGCGGGCTTCACCCTCGCGCTTTGTGCTCACGCCTTGTGCTCGCGCCTTGTGCTCGCCTTTCCTTTATTAGTGAGTACTCACTATACCGCAGGGGACGCTTTTGGTCAAACGCGTTGCCCCACCGGTTCAGGCAAGACGCCGACCTGCATGGAGATGCCGTCCACTTCTGAGGGAAAATGATCCACGCGTATCCATCGGAGGCGTCGATGGCCCGGAGAGGGATTGCCGTCATGGTTCGGCGATCGCCCGCGAATGAGATTGATTCTCGCTATAACTATCGATTTGCTCCCAGGCGCAACGTCGGGGATAAGATGCATAGCTCGACGTGTTTTTTTCTTGACAGGGTGCAACCAACCAGATAATTTTTTTCCCGCTTTATGTATTTTTAGAATTTTCAGCCTGACCGAGTTATCGTTGTAGCGACGACATCCCGGCCACGGAGGCCGGAAGATGTCGAAGCTAGCCGCAGCTATCCGTAACCATTTCGTCGTAGTCCCGCATATCGAAGCGAAGGCTCTTTTTCTTAGAAGCCCAAGGCAGATTCTCGCTCCAACTATCGATTTGCTCCCAGGCGCTGTGTCGGGGATAAGTGTTGCCGTCAATAGCCCGACGACCCGACCGCCGTGCGGTGGCAATTGGTGTTGCTGTACGGTGAGCGAAGGAGGGTAGCGCGCGATGCCGAACCAGAGCCCTATCGAGCGGCCGGGATTAGCAGGCAGAGCGTCTGAGGTACGAAAGCCGGGAGCACTGCTACCCATCCGCCTCACAGGTGCGTCAGCCGCTACCGGCCTGGCGATGCTGATTTGCGTGCTTCTGGCGCCGGCGGTTCAGCTGCGAGCGCAAACCGGCACGGGCGACAGCTCCAAGCCGGAAGATGAATACCATCTTGGTTATGACGCCGGTTACCAGGCGGGTTTGCGAGCGGCAAAGGAGAAGTTGGTCACTGAAGGCGGCGCGACAGGTACTTCTGGAAACCAGCCGGCTACAACACCGGAAGATTCATCTGCGCCTCCCGCCACGGACGCTGGGAGCTCGAATGCAGCGTCGCGAATCAAATCGCTGTGGGACGACATGGTCAATCACGGCGCAGACAACCAGGACACGGTTTTTCATCATTCTCAAACCAGCCCATTTTGGCTCTCGGCGCAGGCTAACTTTATCGCGCAACTGCACCCTCGTTTTCATGCGCAGTACAGTGGCCCCAACAGCCTTGATCACGCCGAGGAGCAATCTGTCTCGCGAGTCGTGACGGTGTACACCGGATTCCAGTTCGACGACAGCACCGAATTGGTGTTGGATGCGGAGTCGTCGGGGTGGAGCGGCCTCAGCCAGGGACTTGGGCTTGCGGGTTTCGTCGATCTCGACGTGGTGAGGAATCCGCAATTGAGCGCCGAACCTTACCTGGCGCGGATCTGGTTACACAAGGTCATCCGGTTGAGCGACGAGAACGTGGAGGGAGAGCGTACTCCCCTGTCATTGCTCACGACCCTTCCAGCTCGGCGGATCGACATTCATGTGGGCAAGGTGTCGCTGCCCGATTTTTTTGACCTCAACTCCGTCGGCAGCGACAGCCACCTACAGTTCATGAACTGGACCGTCGATAACAATGGCGCATGGGACTATGCGGCCGATACGCGTGGATACACCTATGCGATCGTGCTCGAGTACTATGATCACGATTTTGCCGCACGTTTTGCCGAGGCATTGGAGCCAACGGTCGCCAACGGCATCAACCTCGAGTGGAACCTGCAGAACGCTCATGCCGAAAACTACGAACTTGAATACGATCTGCACTTGATTCCGGGGAAGTTTGGAGCGATCCGGGTGCTTGGCTTCACCAACTACGCAAACATGGGCGACTACCATTTCGCGATCGACCAGTTCGAGAACCAGAAGAACAGAACACTCACGGTCCCGAATATAGAGGAACACCCCGGAACCCAGGCGCTTAAGTACGGCGTCGGACTCAACTTCGAGCAGCAGTTGAACGAACAGGTCAGGGTATTCATGCGAGCGGGCTGGAACGAAGGGCAGCATGAGTCGTGGGCTTATACCGAGGTCGATCAGACCGCGTTGTTCGGCTGGGATGTCCGCGGAGACTGGTGGCATCGCCCAAATGACAAGTGGGGAGTCGCGTTCGTCGTAAATGGCATATCGCGCCGTCATCGGCAATACCTAGCACTGGGCGGCCTTGGGTTCCTGCTAGGAGACGGAAATCTGTCGTACGGTCCGGAAGAGATTATGGAGACCTACTACAACTTCCCGATCACGCGCGGACTGTTTGGCGCGTTCGATGTGCAGTACATTAATAATCCAGGATATAACCGCGCGCGGGGGCCCGTCATAGTGCCGGGCTTACGGCTTCATATCGAATTGTGAAGCACCGGATAGGATAGTGTAACACTCGAACGGCTTGTGTGGAGATAGCGATGGCCTCTTTTCCCAGCTCGGTTCTGCCGAAAGACATCACCCCAGCCCCCAAGCGCGACAAGGGTTTGGCCGAGTTTTCGCCCAAGCTTTCCAGAACGGCCTCGCTTGCAGCGGACCAGGCGCTGGCTGAACTCCAGAGCGGTCCGGACGGACTATCGGAAGAGGAAGCTGAGCATCGGATCGAAGTGTTCGGTCCGAACGTTGTAGCTCGTGAGCGTAGGTTCACGCGGCTAACGCTGCTGTTAAGAGCTTGTTTAAATCCCTTGGTGATCCTGCTGGTAGTTCTGGCGGTGATCTCTTTCGCAACAGCCGAGACCGGGTCTGACCTGGTCGGTGGCGGCCTGATGGTTGTTATGGTGGTGCTAGGGGTTTCTCTGCGATTCATTCAGGAAGCGCGCGCGGACGCGGCCGCCGCAAAGCTCAAGGCGATGATTCGGGTCACCGCAACCGTGGTGCGGGAGGGCAGTGCGCGCGAGATTCCACTCGCCGAGCTGGTTCCCGGCGATGTTGTAAAGCTTTCCGCGGGCGACATGATTCCGGCTGACATCCGGGTCCTGTCGTGCAAGGACCTCTTCCTCATTCAAGCCAGCTTGACCGGCGAATCGTTTCCAGTTGAAAAGTTCGATCTTACAGAGCCATCCGACAAAAAGTCGCCGCTCGAACTCAAGAACGTGTGTTTCCTGGGCACCAGCGTCGAGAGCGGTACGGCTACCGCGGTAGTCATAGAGACCGGCCTGAAAACCTATCTCGGCACCATGGCCAGCGCGATCACGCAGGCGCCGCCGCCGACCAGCTTCGATCGGGGCATTTCAGGGTTTACCTGGTTGATGATCCGCTTCATGGCGGTGATGGTGCCGCTGGTCTTCCTGATCAACGGCTTCAGCAAGCATCGATGGGGCGAAGCATTTCTGTTCGCGCTTGCCGTCGCGGTCGGCCTCACCCCCGAAATGCTCCCGATGATCGTCAGCGTGTGCCTGTCCAGAGGCGCGATGCTGATGTCGCGCAAAAAGGTGATCGTCAAGAGGCTCAACTCGATCCAGAACCTGGGCGCGATGGATGTGCTGTGCACCGACAAGACCGGCACGCTCACAATGGACCACGTCATACTCGAGCAACATTGCGACGTTGTCCGGCAGGAAGACGAAGGTGTCCTGGAGCTGGCGTTCCTGAACAGCCATTTCCAGACTGGTTTGAAGAACGTTCTCGACCGCGCGGTCCTCCAGCACGGCGAGTTTCATGAGGATCTGCGGATTGCGGAGTATTCCAAAGTCGATGAGATCCCTTTCGACTTCAGCCGTAAGATGATGTCCGTGGTGGTGGCCACTCCAGCCGGAGGTCATCGTTTGATCTGCAAAGGAGCGCCGGAGTCGGTCTTCAGCCGCTGCACGCAGTTCGAGCTCGAGGGTGAGACCTACCCGATGGATCCAGTCATTCTGGAAGACCTCAAGGAAGAATACGACAAGCTATCGGCTGACGGCTTCCGCGTACTGGCTATCGCCTATCGCGATTGTGAGCCCAAGCCGGTCTATAGCAAAGAGGACGAGGAAAAGATGACCCTGAAAGGATACATCGCATTTCTCGATCCGCCCAAAGATACCGCGGCCCCTGCGATCGCGGCCCTGAAAACGCACGGCGTCACGATCAAAGTCCTAACCGGTGACAATGAGCTAGTATCACGGAAAATTTGCGGCGAAGTCGGACTCCATATTGACCACGTGCTGACGGGCGCAGCGATTGAGAACATGAGTGATGCTGAGTTAGCAACGGCGGCGGAAAGCACCATCTTGTTTGTTCGCCTCTCGCCCTTCGATAAGCGACGCATCATAAGAGCGCTGCAGAGCATCGGACGGGTGGTCGGGTTTGTGGGCGATGGCATCAACGATGCGCCCGCCCTGCGTGTCGCTGACGTGGGCATTTCGGTGGATACGGCGGTGGACATCGCCAAGGAGGCCGCCGACGCAATTTTGCTGGAGAAGAGCCTGCTGGTGCTCGAAGAAGGTGTAATAGAGGGGCGCAAGGTCTTTGCCAACATTCTCAAATATATCCGGATGGGCGCCAGCTCCAACTTTGGAAACATGTTCAGCGTGCTCGGCGCGAGCCTCTGGTTGCCCTATTTGCCGATGTCGCCGATCAAGATTCTGACCAACAACCTGCTCTACGATTTCTCACAAGTGCCGATCCCAACGGATGAGGTCGATCCCGAGCAAGTCGAGAAGCCCCGTCCGTGGTCGATGAGCGAGATCGCCAGATTCATCCTCTTCATAGGGCCATGCAGTTCGGTTTTCGACTATACGACCTATCTGATGATGTGGTTCATCTTTAAGTGCGGCGATTTGGGACTGGCGCCGCCACCGGAGTTGGCCGCCCGTTTCGCCCACGCGAGTCTTGCCAATCCGGACTCGACTTATGCGGCGGCTTTGTTCCAGACGGGATGGTTCGTTGAGTCACTGCTAACTCAAACCCTGATTATTCATGTCATCCGAACCAACAAGGTACCGTTCATCCAGAGCCGTGCCAGTTGGCAGCTGATCATGACTTCCGCGGCAATAATGTTGGTCGGGGTATGGCTGCCTTCTTCCCCGATAGGACCGTGGCTGGGCCTGGTGCCTCTTCCATTCCACTACTGGCCACTGCTGCTGCTGACGCTGTTGTTTTATGTCGTGTTAACTCAACTGGTGAAGGTATGGCTGGTTCGCAAGAGGTGGATTTGAACCGCCGGGTTGAAACGAAAATGGCCACTGCCTATATCGAGATCGCGCGCTAAGGCCATGCGGTCGCTTTCCAGCGCCATTCGGCTTTTGGTGGTGATATCGTTCATCCTGCTGGTCGGGATCTCCGCAGTTTTGGCGCGGTCGTGGTCGTATCACTATCATCCGGTCCCGGAGGCCACGCCGGTGGCCACTGCGACGACGGCTGCGCCCAGCGCTTCCGAGCCATCGACGGCGGAGCTCCTCAAGCGAGCTATCGTTTCGGATCTTGCCCTTTTCGCGCAGGACCGCAACCTGCAGCCCAGGACCGGGTATTCCGACCATATGAAGTACGTGACCAGCGAGCTATTACTTTTTGATCGTATGGATTCGCCGGAAGCTCTCAGTATGTTTGCCAGCTTGAGCGGCTATTACCTCGGCGCTCCCGCGGAAAAGCTTTATCAGTGCCTGGCGCTGCGAAAAGGCAAAGCCCTCGAGCCGCAGCTGGAACGCTATCTTCACGACGGGAACCCTGAATGTATAAACGAGCTCGGCCAAGACTTCAGCAAACCGAGCGGGTCACTAGATGGATATGCGCTTTGCTCCACCAGTCAACAGCAGGAGAAGCGCCTCACCGATTTGATCGCCAGGATTGATAATGGCGAGTCCTGTGCCGACAGCGAGCTGGCCCGAATCAGCGCCAGCGGACGCAAATGAGCAGAACCGGCAGGAACGGTTTCACCCGAAGCTTCTCGGCCAATTAACCGGTCGTCGCTCTCGACGCATACGTCGCCCCGAGATTGATGACTAACTGGCGGCAATGGCTGACCGAGTAGTTCCTGGGAAAGAGCTTCCACAATCGCGCCTTCTACCGAATCAGCTCCGACCCGAGCATTCGACAATCCCGACCAGGGCGGCCGCCAGAGGTTGTCCCGCTACCATCACAAGATGCTCGAGCTGCTGGGCGACGGCGACCGGCGGATCAGTTCGCGATGACCGTGAGAAGCCCCGTGAAGCGATCTTTGGTTCCTCATATAACCCAATTTAACTCGGTCACGGCACCTACGGATGTATCTCGCCCGGCAAGAGAGTAAAAGATTAAAAGGAGCTTGAATAATGAAATACACAGCTAATTCCGCAGTGGCTATTTGTGTTGGTATTGCGATGGTGTGGCTAGTCGGCTGTGCGCCTACTACTCATGTCACGGAAACCACGACGACCAGGGAATACGATACAACGAATCCGCCGGTGGTGGAGCCGGCGCCGGTCGCGAATTCAAGCACGACCACGACCACCCAGTATGACAACGGCACCGTGCAGCGGACGTATACGCAGCCGGCGCCCTACGCGCCTCCGAATCAGAGCACAACCACGGTAACGACTGATACGAATAACGGAACCGTACAGAAGCAGACCACCACGACGTATCCGTCCCCGTAAAGCACTCGTTGGGTACGTCGCAACCGCAGTTCGCTACGAGGATTTTGGTGGGTCGATCTAGAGAGAAGAGACCAAGGAGAATGTCATGTTGCTATTAATCATTATCTTGCTCCTGTTGTTCGGAGGCGGCGGTGGTTACTATGGTTATAATAACTATGGTCCCACTGGAGGTGTTGTACCGATCATACTCGTCGTGCTGGTGATCTGGTTGCTGGTCGGCCGCGGCGGGCTCTGACGGTTTGGTTAGAGCCGGGCAGGTATCAATTAAATTCGTCGGGTTTTGTTACCCACGTAACTAAGCCGCAGGGTGTCCGGTGGACCTATTTGCCTCGCAGGCGTAATTTAGAAGTTCGTATAGATTAGGGTCGTGATAGTCCGGAAAGTGCCCAAGGAGTACCCGGGTGACTTTAGTCAATATTGTTGTGATCCTGGTGGTAGTGGGTTTGGTGATGTGGCTAATCAACAGCTACATCCCGATGGCCGCGGCTATCAAGAGTTTACTCAACATTGTCGTGTTCGTGGTTGTGTTGATTTGGATTTTGCAAACGTTCGGGTTGATCGGAGCTATCCCCGGACTCAAGATGCCGGCGCTGAAGTGATCGGCGATCGCCCGCAAATGAAATTGGATGTAAATCGGCAAGCAACAAATCAGCCGCCCCATAAGCGGCCATTCTTCCAGCAGCCGAGCGGCGTTCGTCGCGAGGCGATGGGCGAAAAGGCGAGCATCCGGGAGACTCCCCCCTCCCGCGGTGCTCGCCAAATATTTTCGCGCCTGGAGTCTATCGAAACAAACAACGATGCATAGCAACCCGAGGAATCAGGGGTAACAAGAATGACGTTCGAAGAAACCGCAAATTCCACCGTCCGAACCGCAATGGATCAGGGCCGTGAAGCGGCAGACAAAGCCGCCCAGGCAGTCAAAGAGGGCTACGACGCGGCACAGCAATTCGTCAAGGACAAGGGATTTGACCTGGACCTGCGTGAGTTCGTGCGCCGTGAACCATGGCTTGCAATCGCAGCCGCGTTTGCGGTCGGCTACTTCGCCGCGCGGATCGTTCGGCGCATTTCCTGAGCGGGCGCGCGAGTGCCGTGAATAATTCAGCGGAGGCCATCTCGGCGGATGCGGATGAGAGGCTGCGTCGCCGGGAACGGGACGTCGGCGAATTCGTCAGGGAGGAACCGCTGACCGCGCTGGCCATAGCCGGCGCAGCAGGATTCATCCTCGGCGGAGGACTCAACAGCCGCATCGGGCTTGCGCTACTGGCTATCGTGGGACGGATCGCGCTGCGCGGGGCCGCCACCAATTTCATCGTCGGTCTGGTCACCGACAATCCCGACAACCAGAACCCGGATCGCGCAAAAGCTCGCGGCGAAAGCCATGGCAATAGAAAACATGACGACGGAAAAACAGATTTCCGCGATCCAGATTGAACGCAACGACGCGCGCCAGGACCTGCGCGACACCTTGACCGAGGTCAATGCGAAAGTTGGACGCGCGGAAGGCGGGATGCGTCCCGATCATGTCATCGAGAGCCATCCCGTAGGAGCCTCGCTGATGGCTGGGGCGTTGGGCTTTCTGTTCGGCTCGATCGTCAACAACCGCGGCGCGGGTCCGATCGTGATCGCAGCATTGCTCGGCTTCGCAATCTCAAAACACGCGTCAAACGACCAGGGTTAAAGCGTCGCGAACACGAGATGCACGGCTGATCCTATGACAGAGAAACAATCTCACGCCGCTGACGGCGCGCCGGAGACCTTGCACGATTGGCCGACGCTGGTGAGCAGGGCGGTGGACGATGTATCGCGCATCCTTCAGTCCGAGGCCCGTATGCTGCAGACCAGCATGGGCGCGGCGCTGGAGACGCAACTAGTTAATGCAATAGCTACTCTAACGGTGACCGCAGTGATGATTTGCGGCGCGGTATGCATTGTGTGCGCCGCGATACTGCTGCTTCATGAATGGCTACCGCTGTGGCAGGCGTTCGGAATCGCGGGTGGCGCCATCTTGCTAATCGGGATCGCGATTCACGCAATCATGAGGCCTCCAGCCGGGCTCAAATCCGCGGAGTCATAAACGAACGAAGCCAATAGTGATCGTCGGTGTGATTATCGCCGTGCTCGGAGTGTTGGGCCTCGCCCTCTATCAGAAATCATGACGGCTTCAACGACCAAGGCACCGGTTTCTTATCAAAAAAGGACTCGAGTCCCGAACGGGTTTCGTCGCTGATGTGGGGCGCTGCGGTGTACTCTGTCATAGTCATGGCTATCGCCTGGCCGGAAAATTTGCACATCAGTGACTTGGTAATGGCCTCCGCTTTTGGCGCATTCATCGCGATCGCATCTGCCCATGCAAGCGCCGAGTCCATTAGCTGGCCGGGGGGTACGACCTTATTGATCAGTCCGAGCGCCTTCGCCTGATCGGCGGTCACCAGTTCGCCGGTGAGCAGCAGATATCTCGCGACGCGTTCACCCACCAATCGCATCAGATGGAGGATTACCATCCCCGCCTGAATCCCGTGCTTCATTTCGGTGTAGCCAATTCGTGCGTTATCGGCGGCGACTGCCAAATCGCAGGCACTCAAGAAGCCGGCGCCGTTGCCGACCGCGATTCCATTGACGGCGGCTATGGAAGGCTTGCCCAGGCGATATACGCGCTCGATCAACGCCTCGCCGCGAAGTGCACCCTCCCAGACCTTTCCGGAATCGTCGATGCGTAGCTGGTCGAGGATTGTGCGCAGCTCGCCGAGGTCCATCCCGGCTGAAAATGCGGAACCCGTACCCGTGAAGACAAGGGTGCGCACGCGCCGATCCTCTTCGGCGCGCGCAATCGCGGCCATGAGAGCGTCGATCATTGCGGAACTCAGGGCGTTGCGATGGTCCGGGTTGTTGAGCGTGATTATCGCGGCCGGGTATCGAGTTTCATACAAAACGATTTGGTCCGCCATGTTCTCCATCCTTTGTCGCCGACCTTTAGTAAAATCAGTCGATGAAAGACTAGCGTGTGGTACTTTCGATGTCACCGGCACAGACTGCCAGCCGTGCTTCGATCGCGCCGGAGCGGGCCTGTTTTCGCCTTCGGAAACTTTAGTTGACAAGATTCTCTCGGTTCATTGAGTCGGCTACGATGCGTCGAGCACCGCCGCACGGGAAATCGCCGTTCGGCTTAAGGCATAGCTGGAACATTCAGCGGGACCCGGCAGGCCTTGCGCAAGGATAACCATCGATGATCGATCAAAAGCCGCTGCGCGGTGTCCGCGTGCTGGACCTGACGCGCGTATTGGCCGGTCCGTTCTGCACGATGAATCTGGCGGACCTCGGCGCCGAGGTAATCAAAATTGAGATGCCGGGCTGCGGCGACGACTCGCGCAGCTTTGCGCCGATGATGCCGTCGGGCGACTCAGGCTACTTCTACAGCGTCAATCGCGGCAAGCGCAGCGTCACGCTCGACTTGCGGATCGAAGAGGGCGCCGCGATCTTTGTCGAGCTGGCGGCAAAATCGGATGTAGTGGTCGAGAATTTTTCGCCGGGCACGATGGATCGTTTCAAGCTCGGCTATGCGCAACTCAAAGCCGCCAATCCGAAGATAATTTTGTGCTCGATCTCGGGTTTCGGACAGACCGGGCCGATGACTTCCGCACCCGCCTACGACATCGTGGCGCAGGCGCTCGGCGGCACCATGAGTATCACCGGCAATCCGGGCGGCGAGCCGGTCCGATGCGGCGTCTCGGTGGGCGATCTGTCGGCGGCGCTGTACGGCGTGATTGCGATCATGTCGGCGTTGCGGGTGCGCGATCGTGACGGGGTCGGTAATCACATCGATATCGCGATGCTCGATTGCCAGGTGGCGATGCTCGAGGACGCGCTGGCGCGCTACTCGGTGTCGGGCAAGATTCCGGGGCGGCTCGGCTCGCGGCATCCGTCGATCACGCCGTTTCAACAGTTTCGCGCCGCCGACGACTACTTTGTGATGGGCGCCGGCAATGAGGCGATCTGGCTGCGCTTTTGCGACGTGATCGCGATGCCGCAACTCAAAGACGATTCGCGATTTCTGACCAACTCCGATCGCACCGCGCACCATCCCGAGCTTGAGACCATCCTGGCGCGCATCTTCGCGACCAGGCCGCGTGAGCATTGGTTGCGCCTGCTCGCCGACGCGTCGGTCCCGTGCGCTCCGATCGCCAACGTCGAGGAAGTCACCCGCGATCCGCATCTGGCGGCGCGCAACATGATCCTGCACGCGGAGCATCCGGATTTTGACGGCCTGATCGTGCCCGGCTCGCCGCTCAAGAGCGCTGTCGATGGCGACACCGATATCCCCTCGACTCGCGCGCCGCAGCTGGGCGAGAACACCGACGAGGTGCTGGCAAGCGTGCTGGGCTACGACTCTCAGCGGCTGTCAGAACTGCGCCGGCGTAGTATCATATAGGTCTAATTTAACGATTAGC
Source organism: Binatus soli (SeqCode) (assembly GCF_050015535.1). Taxonomy (NCBI): domain Bacteria; phylum Candidatus Binatota; class Binatia (SeqCode); order Binatales (SeqCode); family Binataceae (SeqCode); genus Binatus (SeqCode); species Binatus soli (SeqCode). The sequence goes on from NZ_JBEKBF010000007.1 coordinate 108,210, forward strand.
GGCCGCGCGAATCGACGCAAGGCCGCAGGAGGAGAACAGCGTGCGCGAAGTCGTTATCGTCGATGGAGTCCGGGTGCCGATTGGCAAAGCCGGCAAGGACAAGGGCTACTACAGGGACATCCGCGCCGACGATCTCGGCGTGATCTGTATCCGCCGACTGCTCGAAAAAAATCCGAAGCTCGATCCGAAAGAAATCGAGGATCTGGTCTGGGGATGCGCCAATCAGACCGCCGAGCAGGGCTTGAACGTCGGCAGAATGATCGGATTGCTGTCGGGACTGCCGGTCGAAGTCGCGGGCACGACGCTCGATCGTCAATGCGGCTCGAGCCTGCAGGCGGTCAACTTCGCAGCGATGGAAATAATGACCGGCGCGGGCGAAGTCGCGATCGCGGGCGGCGTCGAGCACATGACGCACGTCGCGATGGGATCGGGGATTGTGCCCAATCCCAAGCTGCTCGAGATGTTCCCGCAAGACATGTTCTTCATGGGCCTGACGGCCGAGCGGCTGGCCGGGATGTACAAGATCACGCGCGAGGATTCGGACGCATTCTCGCTACGCTCGAACATGCGTGCGGTGGCGGCGCGCGAACGCTTCAAAGAAGAAATCGCGCCGGTCAAGCTGCCGGACGGCGCCGTCGTGGAAATCGACCAGGGACCGCGCGCGGAAACGACTTTGGAAAAGCTGGCCGGGCTCAAGCCTTCATTCAAGCCCGACGGCCAGGTGACGGCCGGCAACTCCTCGCAGTTGAGCGACGGCGCGGCCGCCGTGCTGCTGATGAGCGCGGAGCGTGCGCGGTCACTTGGATTCAAACCGATGGCGAAGATTCGCGCGACCGCGGTGGCGGGAGTCCGTCCGGAAATAATGGGATGGGGTCCGGTGCCCTCGACGCGTAAGGCGCTGGCGCGCGCCGGACTCAAAATCGGCGACATCGATCTGTTCGAAATCAACGAGGCGTTCGCGGCGCAGGTCCTCGCCTGCAACACCGAACTCAAGATCGACGAACAGCGGCTCAACGTGAACGGCGGCGCCGTCGCGCTCGGGCATCCGCTGGGATGCTCCGGGGCGCGGCTGGTGGTGACCTTGACGCATGAGATGCGCCGGCGTGGAGTGGCGCTCGGAGTGGCGACGATGTGTATCGGGATGGGCCAGGGTATCGCGACGGTAGTCGAGCAGGTATGACCGGCAGGCAACAGGTAATCCGCTCGCTCGCCATAACAATCGCGCTGGCGCTGATCGTGGGTGCATTCTTCAACTTCAATTTCCTGACGCGCGAAGAGCCCAAGCCCCTGCTGCGGCTCGACACGCCGCAAGCGAACCCGTCGCCGGTGGATGAGGGCCTGGATTTCAGCGCGCCCGGCCTCGACGGCAGAGAAATCGACCTGAGCCATTACCGGGGCCATCCTGTGATCGTCGATTTCTGGGCGACCTGGTGCGGGCCGTGCCGCAAGCAGATTCCCGAACTGGTCGCGCTCTACCAGAAGTACAACAAGTCGCGCGGCCTGGTGATAATCGGGGTCTCGTGCGACCTGATCCAGGGCGACGGGCTGCGTGCGGTCGCGCCGTTTGTCAAAGAGTTCCGGATCAATTATCCAATCGCGCTGGCCGACGGGCGGCTGGTCGATAACATGGGAGTCGAGGCGATACCGACGACACTGTTCCTCGGGCCCGACGGCAAGATGGTTTCGCGAATAGTAGGCGCAGGCCGTCCGGGCGAGATCAGCGCGAACGCAAAGCTGCTGCTCGACGGCATCAAGGGTCACGGCTCGTCGAGCAAACCTGAGCAAGGCAACGGCCACGTCGTGGACATTAATTTCTAAGTGAGCGAAACCCACACTGGGTTTCGCTTTCGTTGCTTCCTGTGTGATTTTACCTCCTATGAAAGGTGCAGGGGCTGGTCCCTGTAAACCTGCGTGAGGTTTCCATGGCGACGAGCGGGTGGCGCGAGGTCTGGGACCGGTTCAAGGGACGCGGCACGTACCCGCATCAGCTCGCCTTCATTCTGCTCAATCCGCTGCGCAATCTGATCTTCTCGCCGCGCGAGTTGGCTGCGCGTCTTCATCTGAGCGCGGACTCGCGGGCGCTGGAGCTGGGCCCCGGTCCCGGGTTTTTCAGCGTTTCCATTGCACGCCGCGTTCCCAGCGGTCATCTGTGCCTGGTGGACCTGCAACGCGAGATGCTGGAGAAGGCACGCGCGCGAATCCGGCGGGCGGGTGTCGCCAACGTCAGTTTCGCCCGGGCCAGCGCGACCGCGCTGCCGTTTGCGCGCGAGGTCTTCGACGCCGCCTTTCTGGTCGCGGTGCTGGGCGAGGTCCCCGATGCCGCGGCCTGCGTGGCTCAATTGCGCGACGCACTCCGCCCCGGCGGTCTCCTGTCGATCACCGAGCTTGCCGGCGATCCCGACGCGATGACCGAGCGCGAAATCGCCGCGCTTGCCAAAGCGGCGAATCTCGAACACGCGGAGACGTTTCCGATGCGCTTCGGATTCACGATCAACTTCAGAAAAGCAGGGAGCTAATTTCAAGTTACCGAAACCGCAGGGGCTGGCCGCTGCTTGTGGATTCGCGATTGTGATGCGGGTTAAGATGCTGGGTTGAATCGCAGCAAGGCCCAGAATCGAGCGAGAGATATATTTTCTCTTTTTTTGAGCGATGGACCCGAAGGAAATTGAGACGATGATTGCGCGCGGGATTCCCGACGCGCAGGTCGAGGTGCGCGACTACACCGGCGGCGGAGACCATTTCGAGGCGATTGTGGTGAGCCCAAGTTTCGAGGGCAAGGGTCTAATCGAGCGGCATCAACTGGTCTATCAGGCGCTGGGCGACGCGATGCGGGTGCAGGTGCATGCGCTCACGCTCAAGACGTTGACGCCGGCGCAGTATCAGAACCGAAGGTAGAGGAATCAAATGGCGGACATAATCGAAAAAATCGAATCGGCAGTCAAAGAAAACAAGGTCATGATTTTCATGAAGGGCGACCGCAGCTTTCCGCAATGCGGTTTCTCGGCGGCGACGGTTGCTATTTTCGAGCAGTTGGGCGTGCCGTTCGCGACCGCCGACGTGCTCAGCGATCCCGAACTGCGCGACGCGATCAAGCGTTACAGCAACTGGCCGACGATTCCCCAGGTTTATATCGACGGCAAGTTCGTCGGCGGCTGCGATATTATTCGCGAGATGCACGAGACGGGCGAGCTGGAGCCGATGGTGAAGGCGGTGCTCGCGGCGACGGCGCATCAGTAGCAGGGGCCAGGTTCACTTTTTCACTTTCTCACTGGTTCACTGGTTGCGCGGAAATTTGGTAATGAAGCCAAGGTGATCTGATGGCTGCATGCAGGCAATGCGGCAAAGATAACGCGGAGGGCATGGTATTCTGCGGTTACTGTGCGACTCCGCTGGCGAGACCGACAGGCAATCCCATTTCTTCGCCGCCGATACGCGGATCGTCTCCGCAGCCGTTCAAGCCGGAAATTCGCACGCCGGTGATCCACACGCCGCCGCCGCCACCCCCAAGCGACGGCGACAAGGACAAGGGCAAGGGCGGATTCGAGTTAATTCCGTGGAGCGAGCTTTCACCCGCCCAGAGGGCAGGACGATCGATCGCCGCGCTGGTCGTGTTGCTTCTGATCTTTCTCTTCGTTCGCGTACTGTGGCGCGGCCTCGGTGGTGCGACGAGCGGAACGAGCGAAAATGCGCCTTCGGCTCAAAGTTCCGGCGTTCCGGCTACCGAAGGCGACCGCAAGGATGGAATCGAATCGCTGTGCAAGGTATTTCAGATCTACGGAATGCCGAAGAACGACCACGATGCGACCGAAGCGGCGCACAACGCGGCTGAATTCTTCAAACTCGCCGGCAATCAGTCGCCCGAGCGTAGCGCGTACATCCTGACCACAATTGTGCGGGAGTTCCGCAGCGGCAAACTGTCGCAATCCGACTGCGCGGAGGCGGGGGCGCCGATCGCCACGACGCAGGAAAGCACCGATAATTCGACTCCCGACGTCAACAGGTGAGCAGGGGCCCCGGTCCCTGCACCGGGGTAAGGCTTATTGAATTACCCGGGAGCGGGCGGTCGTCCAGTAATAGATCGGCACGCCGCTCAGCGCGATCAGCAATCCCGGCCAAGTGAAGCGGGGCTTCAGAATCAACAAATCGACCATCAAGGCCGAGGCCGCGACGACGTAGAGCGCCGGCACCAGAGGATAACCCCACGCACGGTACGGACGCAGGGTGCCTGGGATCCGCCGGCGCAGCACGAACACGGCCGACACTGTCAGCACGTAAAACATCAACTGCGCGAAGATCACGTAATCCAGGAGTTCGGAATAAGTGCCAGACAAGGTTAGAACCGCCGCCCAAATCCCCTGCATCACCAGCGCGACGGCGGGCACGCTGGCGCGATTGAGACGTCCGGCGGCGGCGAAGAAGACCCGGTCCCGGGACATCGCGTAAATCACGCGCGCACCCGTGAGGATCAGTCCGTTGGCGCATCCAAAGCCGGAGATCATCACGAGGATTGCGGTGATCTTCGCGCCCGCGCCGCCCCACACGACTTGCATCGCCGCGGCGGCTACGCGATCGCTGGATGCATGCGCGATTCCGCGCCCCACTACACTCGCTGCGTCCGCATTTCCCGACGCGGGCAGCTCACAGAGATAGGCGACGTTGGTGAGGATATAGAGCGCAATCACCACGCCGGTTCCAAAGGCAAGCGCCAGAGGAAGATCGCGTTTGGGATTGCGGACCTCGGCCGCCGCGAAGGTGACGCTCGCCCATGCGTCGGCTGAGAAGAGCGCACCCACCATCGCGGCGCCGAACACGCCCGCACCAGCAATTGACATGGGACCGGCGCCGAGGAATGCGGTCGGGCTGCCGAAATTGGCGCGAATCGCAACTGGATTCGGCGCGATCAGGCATCCGACCACGACTATCAGGCATAGCGAGAGAATTTTGGCCGTGGTGAAGGAGTTTTGCAGCCACCTGCCCATATTGAGGCCGCGCAGATTGGCCGCGGTGAGGACCGCGATCACAACGATCGCGCCCGCGCGCTCGCCCGACAGTCCGGCGCCGCCGGCGCCGATCCAGAGGTTCGAACCGAGCACGGGCCACATAACGCCCGCGAATCGCGCAAACGCGACTGCGACGGCCGCGATCGTGCCGGTCTGGATGACGAGCAACAGCGTCCATCCGAACATGAACGCCCACATTCCGCCGTAGGCCTCGCGCAGATAGACGTATTGCCCGCCCGCCTGGGGCATCATCGCGGCGAGTTCGCCGTACGCGAGCGCCCCCGCAATGGTCATCACGCCCGCCACCAACCAGACCATCAGCAGCGCGGCGGGAGTACCGACCTGACGGGTGATATCTGCAGAAACGATGAAGATGCCCGAGCCAATCATCGAGCCGGCCACCAAGGTCACGGAGTCGAAGAGTGAAAGACCCGGCTTCAAGTGCTCGGAGGAAGGGGCAGGTCCGGGTACGGTGGTCGCCATGGCGAACGCATGGTAGCACTAGCGTCGTGTGGAAAAACCAGCCCGGAAAAATTCAGCTTTGAGTCCTCGTTGATCTTAGTTGCAAACAGGACTTAGCTAGCACTGGTTCCAGGAAAACGCTTTACAACGGGAGGCGACGGATGCCGACAAAGAAAAAGACCGCGAAACGGAAGAAGGCTGTGAATCCCGCGTTCAGGCAACTCGAGCAACTGCGCAAGACCGTCAAGATGCTGCGGGTCAAGCTCGAACGCGAGACCAGGGCGCGAAAGATCGAAGCCCGCGTCAAGAGCGAGGCGCAAAAGGCCCGCATGCGACTGGCATCGCAGATTGCGGCGCTGCGCGAGCAGGGACGCAAGCTCGCCACGGATCTGAGGTCGGCGCTGGGCGACGCCAGCAAGCGCGACGCGGCCCGCCAGCAGGCGATTGCCAAGATGGCGGAGCTCAGGGCGGAGTATGCGAAGAAGTCTGCGGAGCTGAGGTCACAGTTGTCGCGGACGACCGCGGAGCTGGCGCGCAAATCGGAGGAACTGAAGAAGCTTGCGGGAGAAGCGGCGCATCGCGCGGTCGAGATAATTCGCGGCGAAGAGCATCACGCGGCGCCCGAAGCGGGTGCGAGCCCGGAACCGCACAAAGAAGCCCCCCCGGATGAAACTGCGGGCAGCAGATATGAGAAGGAGCCCGATGAAGAGCAATAGATCGCGGGAGTCGGCCGCGATTCTGCGGGCGGACTGAGAGTTTATTTGCGGAAATGACGCACGCCGAGACTCGAGCACGGACCCAATAGGGTCCGAGTCAGGGATTCGGCGGGTTCCTCCCCACCAGCGCCCGGTCAACGAGTCTCCCGCGCGCCGACGGCTCTAGACGGCGCGCGGGAACCCGCTAGGAACGAGAAAGGTACGTCGTCGTCAGGGTGACCGCATTGATCGGTCACCGCAACGCATCAAGCACCAGGCAATGCTACGGACTAGCCGGAGCGCCAGGTGCTCCGGGCGCGCCAGGTGCTCCCGGTGCGCCAGGTGCTCCCGGAGCGCCGGTCTCGCCCGTCGCGCCGGTTGCCGCCGCGGCGGGGCTGGCCGCCTCGGCGGGCGCGGCCGCAGACGCGGCAGCCTCGGGAGGGGCAGGAGCCGTCTCTTCGGTTTTGTTGCAAGCCGTGGCGAAGAACATAGAAATTAGTGCCAGAAGCAGAACCTTGCGCATCGCTTTCTCCTTGATTGCTCGGTGCTCACTTGAACGCAGAAACTCGAAACGCGCCAAGAATACGATAGGCGCGGCGTAACTTCAAGCGCGCATTTCGCGTCGCATTTTCCGCCTGTCGGCGCGAATCGCGGGGGACCGGCAAAGAAATTTTTTGACTATTTCGTGGGCATCTGTATGATTCGATCATTATTTGGCGATCTTTGTTTGGCGCCTTAGATTTTTAGGGGCGGATGAGGTGGAGGTAAGCGGTGGAAGAACGGCGCGTTATTTTCGCGGGCATTGGGCTCGCAAATCGGCACAATTCTCGAATCGTCGAGCATGAACTCGACATGGTGCGAAGCGCGGAGCGTCCGGTCGCGGGTGTGCGGCCGCTCACGCGAATTCTCAACTGGCTGATGCCCTCGGGACGGCTGGTAGGTCCGCCGATGCGCTCGGTGGCGCGGGAGCTTGAAGAGACCTACCCCGGCCGCGATAGCTGAGCACAGAGTCGGGGCTGCATCGTGCTTCGCCCGCGGGGAGGGAGATTACGATGAGCGCGATTTGGCGAATCTCGACCAATACGCCGTGGGAACCGAACGTCGGCTATTCGCGGCTGGTAAGGGCCGGCGACATTGTCGCCGTCTCGGGCACCACCGCCACCGACGAGCGTGGGCTAATCGTCGGCGCGGGACAGATGTATGTGCAGGCGCGCCAGGCGCTGGTCAATATTCGTGCCGCGCTCGAGCGCGCGGGGCTCGCGATGCATCACGTCATTCGCACGCGGATGTTCGTCACCGACATGGGACGTTTTGCGGAAGCGGCGCGCGCGCACAAGGAATTCTTCGCTGACTCGCCTCCCGCGTCCACGGTCGTTGAAGTGCGCCGGCTGGCTAATCCCGACATGATGATCGAGATCGAAGCCGACGCATACGCAGGCGCTGCGAATAGCCAAACGGCGGGCAGCGTTGTCGCCACGACGGCGCCGAAGCCGGGAGCGCAGGCCAAGCCGAAGGCGGCGACGAAGCCGCCGATGAAATCCGCAAAGAAGCCCTCGCGCCGCAAGTAACAGCGCTCGAAAGACGCGGCTACGGTTCGAGCGCGGCGGAGTGGCTTCCTTCGGCGCCGCTGGCGGAATGAAATGCGTTGGCGGCGGACGCGATATACGGCTGGGGATAAACCCCGATCAGGATCGTAGCGAGCGCTGCCAGTCCGACTGCCGCCACCAGCGCAGGCCGCGCACTCAGGCGCTCAACTTCGACACCGCCCTCCTGCATATACATCGCGACCAGCACATAAAAGTAGTAATAGGCAGAGACTACACTATTGAGTACAGCGATTATTACCAGTCCCACGTATCCCTGATGCAACGCCTCGCTGAAGATGTAGAACTTGCCAACGAAGCCGGCCATCGGAGGAACCCCGGTCAACGACAACAGAAAGATAGCCATTGCGCCGGCGAGCAACGGCTGGCGCGCCGCCAGGCCGCGAAAGTCGCTAATCTGATTACCTGCTTCGCCGCGCCGTTCGAGCGCGATTACTACTGAGAACGCGCCCAGGTTTGTGAATGTATAGCCGAGAAGATAGTAAAGAATCGCCGGCCCCGATCGCACTCCTGCCGCCATGCCAAGCAACAGGTAGCCCGCGTGCGCAATCGCCGAGTATGCAAGCATCCGCTTGATATTGGTCTGGACGACGGCGATTAGATTTCCGCCCGTCATCGTCAACGCCGCGATTACCCACAGCACTGTCTGCCAGTGCGCGCCGACGGACGCAAAATCGACCATGAAGACGCGAATAAAGGCGGCGAACGCGGCGAGCTTCACGCCCACCGCCATGAAGGCGGTCACCGGAGTCGGCGCGCCCTCATAAACGTCCGGCGCCCACATATGAAATGGCACTGCGGCGACCTTGAAGCCAAACCCGATCACCATCATGCCGATTCCGGCCAGCAGCAGCGGATTCGATCCCATCGCGCCCGAAGCGAGTGCGTCATGAATCGGGCCAAGCTTGATAGTGCCCGTCGCGCCGTACACCAGCGCGATTCCATAGAGCAGGAAGCCGGTCGAGAACGCGCCCAGCAAAAAATATTTTATTGCCGCTTCATTCGATTTGGCGTTGCGGCGCATGATTCCCGCCAGCACGTAAACCGTAATCGACATCGTCTCGAGACCGAGGAAGATGACTATCAGGTCCCCAGCCGCCGCCATCAGCATCATGCCGAGCACGGAAAACAGCAGCAACGAATAGTATTCGGCGCCGGGAATACGGTTCTCGGCGGCGTAATCGAGCGACATCATCACGGTGAACATCGCGGCGATCAAAATCACCAGTTCGAAAAATGCCGAAAAACTGTCGACCGAGATCGCGCCCGCAAAAGCGACACCGTACTGTCCCAGGATTCCAAGCGTGAATACGAACGCAACCGCGAGCGACGCCAGCGTCAGCAACCCCAGCCCTTCGCTTTCGCTGTCGTCGACGCGCACTCCAGCCAGCAGCACCGCCATCGCGGCCACGGTGACCACGACCAGTGGCAGGATTGGCAGCCAGACGAAGTTGATTGCAGCCAGGTTAAAAGGACTCATCGTGCGGCCGCCGCCATCTCGGGTTTGCGGTTTGATATCTGCCGAGCCGGCGAAAGAGCAGCCAGACGATTCGGCTGTCGTTCAAGCTCGAGACGAGCCTGCGCGACATTTGCTCTCGCGAGCATTGCAGTCACCGACGGTTCGATCCTGCTGATCAGCGGACGCGGGAAAAGTCCCATGAACAGCATCAACGCGATCACCGGCGCCATCACCGCAATCTCGCGACCGGTCAGATCGCCGATCGTTTCGTTCACCGCCCTGGTGATCGGTCCGAACATCACGCGCTCGTAGGTCCAGAGCATGTAGAGCGCACCCAGGATCACACCCACAACTGCGAAAACAGCAGCCAGCCTAATTCGCAGGAACGCCCCGAGCATGATCAGAAACTCGCCGACAAAGCCGTTGAGCCCGGGCAGGCCGATCGACGAGAGCATCACGACCATGAAGACTGCGGCGTAAACGGGCACGCGCTTCCACAGACCGCCGAACTCGGAAATCTCGCGCGTATGGCGCCGCATGTAGAGCATTCCAACCAGCAAAAATAATCCGCCGGTGGAAACGCCATGATTGAGCATCTGGTAAATCGCGCCATCGACACCCTCGGGGTTAAGCGCGAAAATTCCCAGCATCACAAACCCCATGTGACTAACCGATGAGTATGCAATCAACCTCTTCAGGTCGGGCTGCATCATCGCGACCAACGCTCCGTAGATGATCCCGATTATGGCGAGCGCCATGAACAGCGGAATCGCCTCGACGGCGACGGTGGGGAACAGCGGAACGGCGAAGCGCAGGAAGCCGTAGGTGCCCATCTTGAGCATCACGCCGGCCAGAATGACCGAGCCGGCGGTCGGCGCGTTGGTGTGAGCATCGGGCAGCCAGGTATGCACCGGCCACATCGGCACCTTAATCGCGAAAGCCAACGCGAACGCTGCAAACAGCCAACGGCCCTCGGTAACAGTGAGCGGCACCTGGTAGAGCAGCGGCAAATCGAAGCTGGTCCGGTTGAAATGCTCGTGCGCCGAGTACACCAAGTACAGGATCGCGACCAGCATCAGCAGCGACCCAACCGCCGTGAACAATACGAACTTGATGGCGGCGTAAATCTTGCGGCCATGTCCCCACATGCCTATCAGGAAGTACATTGGAATCAGCATCACTTCCCAAAATATATAAAACAGGAACAGATCGACCGAGAGCAGCGCGCCGAGCAGCCCGGTCTCCAGCACAAGCATGAAGAAGCAGAATTCGCGCGGACGCTCCTCGATATCGCCGCCGCCAGAGTAAAGCAGCGACAGAGTAATCAGAATAGTAGTCAGAAGAACGAGAAACAGGCTAATGCCGTCGATACCGATATGGTATGTAATGCCGAATGCGGGAATCCAGTCATATTGTTCGGCGAGCTGGTACTCCGCGACGTGCGGATTGAATTCCGCCAGGACATAGAAACTCAGCGCCAGCGGAAGCAGCGAAAAAATGAACGCCGAGTTCCAAATCGCACGCTCTTCGCTCTGCATCAGGATGAAGAGCGCGCCGATCAGCGGCAGGAAAATCAACGCTGTGAGCAAGCCGCCGTTCATCAGTGCGTCACCAGGAACAGGTAATAAGCCACAATGCCCAGTGCGCCGAGTAGATAAACAAATGCATAGTGCTGGACGTTGCCGGTTTCAGCGCGACGCGCTATCTGGCCCGAAGTCCGGACGGCAAGGCCGGCGCCGTCGGCGGCGCCATCGATCACAAAGCTGTCGATCGCGCGGTTGAGCACATTGTCCGATACCCAGAACAGCGGACGCGTGACAATAAAATTATACAGTTGGTCGATATAGTACTTGTTGAGTAGCAAGTTGTAGAGATCCTTCAGCCGCCACGCAAGAAGCATCGGGACTCCCGGCAAGCGCAGATAGAACAGGTATGCGAGCGCTATTCCGAGCGCCGAGGCGATGCTCGCGGCGAGAGACAGGGAAGTCGGGCTCGCCTCGACAATCGGTTTGAAAGCACCGACGGCCGGCGTGAGGAATCGCACGAACGCATTTCCCCACAATAGTCCGCCGGGAAGATTTACCCATCCGCCAACCGTCGCGAGAATAGCCAGTACGATCAACGGAATAGCCATTACGGCCGGCGATTCGTGCAGGTGATGCTCTTTTTCAGAATCGACGCGCGATTCGCCAAAGAACGTCATGAAGATCAGCCGGAACATATAGAACGACGTGAGCCCGGCGGTGATCACGCCGAGGAACCAGAGCCACGAATGTCCCGAATCGTACGCGGCTTCGAGGATCAGGTCCTTGGAGAAATAGCCGGAGAACGGAGGCACGGCGGCGATCGCGAGCGTCGCGATGAACATCGTCCAGAACGTGATCGGCAGCTTGCGCCGCAATCCGCCCATCTTGTTCATGTCCTGCTCGCCGCCGAGCGCGTGAATCACCGAGCCGGCGCACAAGAACAGCAAGCCCTTGAAGAACGCGTGGGTCATGAGGTGGAAGATGCCCGACGCATACGCGCCGGAGCCCACGCCGAGAAACATGTAGCCGAGCTGACTGATGGTCGAGTAAGCGAGCACCTTCTTGATGTCGGGCTGGACGAGCGCGATGGTCGCGGCGAACAGCGCCGTTAATCCGCCAATTGTCGCAACCAGACCGAGTGCGGCGGGCGCCATCGTGTAGATGAAACCGAGCCGCGCGATCATGTACACGCCCGCGGTGACCATCGTCGCCGCGTGGATCAGTGCGCTGACAGGAGTCGGGCCGACCATCGCGTCGGGCAGCCATACGTAGAGCGGAATCTGGGCCGACTTGCCGGTCGCGCCGATGAAGAGCAGGAAGCCGGCCGCGGTCGCGGCGGCGCCGCCGAGCAGAGCCGCGTGCTGGCGAAGCTCGACGAAGTCCAGCGTCCAGACGTCGTGCGCACCGAGCGTGGCGACGATGGTGAAGATCCCGAGCAAAAAGCCCGCGTCGCCAATTCGGTTGACGACAAATGCCTTGCGGCCATTATAGGCGAACTGGGGGTTCGTGTACCAAAATGCGATTAGCAAGTAGGAACATAGCCCGACACCCTCCCATCCCACGAACATCATTAGCAAGTTGTCCGCAAGAATTAGTATGAGCATCGAGAACGCAAACAAGTTCATGTAGGTAAAGAAGCGCGCAAAGTCCTCGTCGTGCGCCATGTATCCGACTGAGTAAAGATGAATTAGTGCGCCGACCCCAGTGACTATCATCACCATCACGCCCGACAACGCGTCGAGGCGCAGGCCTAACTCGGTGTGAAATCTCCCTGCCTCGATCCATCCCCACAGGTGCACGGCAAGCGCGCCGCCCGGGGGCATCGCGAGCAGCGTCAAAAATGCCCACGTCGCAACGCCGAACGCGACGAACACGACACCCGGTCCGACGACGTTGACCGCGCCGCGTCCATACCTGGGCCCGAGGAACAGGTTGAATAGGACGCCGAGCGCCGGGAACAGCAGGATAAGCGCGAGTGCTGGAAACTCAACCGTCATTGGTATTGATCACCATCTCATCAGAGTCAGGTCGTCGGCGTGGACGGTTTCACGATTGCGGAAAATCGAGATGATGATGCCCAGGCCAACCGCCGCTTCGGCCGCCGCGACCGTCATTACGAAGAAAACGATCACCTGGCCGTCCATCGAACCGAGCCGGCTGCCGATCGCGATGAAGGCGAGATTTACGGCATTGAGCATCAACTCAATCGACATGAACATCACGAGAATGTTGCGGCGGATGATCACGCCGGCCACGCCGATCGCGAAGATGATCGCGCTCAGCGACATCATGTAGGTGAGCGGAATCATGATGCGGTCTTCCTCGCAGCGCGCGGGTCATCCGTGCCCGGCAGCCGCCGCGCCAGCGCGACCGAACCGACCACCGCGGCCAGCAGCAGCACGGAGGTCACCTCGAAAGCGACCAGGTAGTCGGTGAACAGCTTCCCGGCGAGGCTTGCGAGCGAACCGTAGCCCACGGGTTCGTGAGTGAACTTCACCTGCAGATGAGGGGGAGCGAGGATAAAAAACAGCTCAGTCGCCAGCAGAGCCGCTGTGAGGGAGCCGAATAACTTGAGCGCGAGATGACCCGTCGGACCGGTCTCGACTTGAAGATTCAACAGCCAAATCACGAACAGGAACAGAACCATGATCGCGCCGGCATAGACGATGATTTGCAGGAAACCGACCACAACGGCGTCTTCGCCAATAAACAGAACGGCTACGGTCATCAGCGTTGCGATCAAGGCGAGCAGCGAATGAATCGGATTGCGCTGGACGATAACGCCGAGCGCCGAGACGATCGCCAACGCGCCGAGAAAGATATACAGGAACGGCGGCATCACTGGACTCTCCCGGTTGCCACCACGACGAATGCGGTTACCAGCACGTTGAACAGCCCGAGCGGCACCAGTCCTTTCCATCCCAGACGCATCAACTGATCGTAGCGGAAGCGCGGCATAGTCCATCGCACCATGCCGAGAAACATGCACAGCGCGACGACCTTGAACAGGAATGCGACTACGCCCATCAGTGAGACCGCCAGTGCGGGGAGGGCAAGAAATGCGCCGCCCGGGAGATGAAATCCGTCGCGCATGAGCCACGGAATCTGCCATCCGCCGAGGAAAAACGTTGTCAGCAGCATCGCGACGAGGGCCTGCTCGGCAAAGTCGGTCAGCATGAAGACCGCCTGCTTGCCGCCGGAGTATTCGATGAAAAAACCCTGGATCAGTTCCGACTCGCTCTCTGGCAGGTCGAACGGAATGCGCTTGGTCTCCGCAGCGCCCGCCACGAGCAGGAGAATGAAGGCGAGCGGCTGCGTGAAAATTGCCCAGCGCGGCAAAAATCCGAACCACACACCGCCCTGCCCGCGCACAATTTCCTGCAAGTTCAGGGTGCCGAAAGTCATGATCACCGACACGATTGCGAGTCCCATCGCAAGCTCGTACGAGATCATCTGCGCCGTCGCGCGAATCCCGCCGAGCAGCGCCCATCGATTGTTCGAGGACCATCCTGCGAACGCGGTGCCATACACGCCAAGGCCGATCGTCGCGAGCAGATAGAGCGCGCCGGCGTTGAGATTGGCCGCCTCGAGATCGATGCGATGGCCGGAAATCGAAATCGTGTCGCCAAACGGGATCACGACGAACGTGATCATAACCGGGAACAGCGATAGGAACGGCGCCAGCGTGTGCAGAAATTTGTCAGCGCCAGCCGGAACGAAGTCTTCCTTGGTGAACATTTTGATCGGGTCGGCGATGGTGGTGTTGATGATTCCGAGGTTGGGCATCCCCATGCGCTTGCCGAGTCCGGTTACCGTGGCGCGATTCGATCCGATTCGGTCCTGGATCAGCGCGCTGCCCTTGCGCTCGAAATAGAGCAGGAACAGCGACAGACTCAATCCGGCCAGGATCATCAGGATCGCTTTGATCGCGCCGGCGATTAACTCAATTGTCACGGCCGGCAAGCTCGTCGATGAGTTTGAGGATGCTTTCTTCGGTGAGGTTTTCGACGTACGCGTCCTGATTGAGCTGGAGCATCGGCGCGGTCCCGCATGACGCCATGCATTCGGCCGAGCCCAGCGTGAACTTGCCGTCGGGGGTCGTCTCGCCCATCTCGATATTCAGCCGGCGCCGGATGCAGCCCACGATTTTGTCGGCGCCGCGCAGCCGGCACGAGAGATTCGTGCACACGTCGAGCAGGTAGCGGCCGACCGGCTTGCGATGGAGCATCGTGTAGAATGACACCACCGCGCGCACGTGCGCGGGCGGCAGTTCCATCAAATGCGCGACGTAGTCCAGCGTCTCATCGCTGAGCCATCCGAACTCGCGCTGCGCGATCCACAGCGTCGGCAGCAGCGCAGCCCGCTGCGTCGGGTACCGACCAAGCAGTTGCCGGTACTCAGCAAGCGCGGCGTCGGAAAACTTGGGTGGCTGGTTTGCAGGCATGGCGGGCGTATTACTGGTCCTTTAACATCAAAGTTCTTGAGTTCAGGAATCTTAATGATTGCTAGCTAAAATTTCGCCAATCCGCCAGAGGCGCAAGCTTGCGCGGCTTAACCTTGGCCGCGAACTTGCGGGATCCGGGCAGAACGGGTTATCTATCGTTCGCGACTTCGAGGCAAGAGGCGTTGGCCGATTCGCTCAAAACGCGTTCGCCGGTTCGATCAAAACACGCCTCGAAGAAAACTGATGCGATGCGAATTATTGCGGGACAAGCTCACGGCAGGCGGCTCAAGGCGCCGCGCGGCCTGCACACCCGCCCCACTTCGGCGCGGGCGCGCGAGTCGATTTTCTCGCGGCTGGCGGTGCGGATGGATCTTAGCGGGGTGCGCGTGCTCGACATCTTCGCCGGCAGCGGCTCGCTGGGAATCGAATCGCTCTCGCGCGGCGCCGCACACGTGACGTTTGTGGATTCCTCGCGCGACGCCGCCGCGGCGATTCGCGCCAATCTTGCCGAGCTTGAACTGGGCGATCGGGCCCGCATGGTCGTGTCCGACGTGCGTCGCGCACTCGGCGAACTCCAGCGCTCGCACGAGTCTTTCGACCTGGTCTTCGTTGACGCGCCGTTCAAGGATGACATGAGCGCGGAGGTGCTGGCTCTGCTTGGTGAATTCCAGCTCGTCGCGCCCGGCGGATGGGTGGTAGTGGAGCAATCGAAGCGCGCGCCTGCAGCGCTACCAGCTCCCAAAGCCCATGAGCGCGCGTTTGTTGCAACCATCGGCGATCACCGGATCGCCTTTTACCGCCGACTCAATCCGGCGCCGAGTGCGGAGTGATGGCCCCAGGAAAATGACCAACAAAAGCAAAGAGCGTTCCCCGTTGATCGCGGTCTACCCCGGCAGCTTCGACCCGATCCACAACGGACACGTTGACGTCATCCGGCGCAGCGTCGCGATCTTCGACGAGGTGATCGTTGCGGTCACCTACAACCCGCACAAGGATGCGGCGCTGTTTTCCGCCGACGAACGCGTCGAAATGATCCGCGAAGTCATCCGCGACCTCGAGCCGCGCGCCCGCGTGGACAAGTTCAGCGGACTGTCGGTCGATTACGCGGAACGAATCGGCGCCAAGGTGTTGATTCGCTCACTGCGCGCCGTGACGGATTTCGATTACGAGCTGCAGATGGCGCAGATGAACAAGCAGATGAGCCCGAGCGTCGAAACCGTCTTCATGTTCTCCAATCCGCGGCTGTTCTTCAGTTCCTCGCACTTGATCAAGGAAGTCGCAGGATATGGCAAGCGCTTGCCGGAGCTGGTCCCGGAACTCGTGATCGAGCGGCTGCGCGCAAAACTCAAAGTCGCTTGAGCCGTGTGATTTGAAAAGCGTGGCAGCGCATTTTAACAGGCGGTTTTTTCAAACCGCCGGGAAAGATACAATCTATCCGTGCCTGGCCTGCGCCATGCGCGGATCATTCGACATCTGGATTTAACCAATGCTGAAGCTCAATCGCAGAATTGCCGCTATCAAACCGTCCGCGACATTGGCGGCCGACGCCCGCGCCACCGAAATGAAGCTCGCCGGAATCGACGTCATCTCGCTGGGTGCCGGCGAGCCCGACTTCGACACCCCCGAGCGCATCAAGGAGGCCGCCGGGAAAGCGCTCGCCGCGGGCCAAACCAAGTACACGCCGGTGGGTGGAACCGCGGCGCTCAAAAATGCGATCAAGCTCAAGCTCAAGCGCGACAATAACCTCGACTACGAGCCGGGCGAGATAATCGCGTCGGCCGGATGCAAGCAGGCCGAGGCCAACGTGATCGCCGCGCTGTTCGACGAAGGCGATGAAGTGATCATCCCGACTCCGGCGTGGGTGAGCTTCGCCGCGATGGTCTCTCTGGCGGGCGCCGAGTCCAAGTTCGTGCCGTGCCCCGAACGGACAGGCTTCCTGCTCGAGCCCGAAACTTTGCGCCGCGCGATTACGCCACGCACCCGCGGGATCATTCTCAACTCGCCGTCCAATCCAACCGGCGCCGTGTACGGGCCCGAACAGCTCACTGCCATCGCCAAAGTGCTGGTCGACACCGGCATCTGGGTGATGTCCGACGACGTTTACGAGCACATCGTGTTCGACGGGCTCGCACCGCACATCTTCCATCTCGAGCCGCGGCTCAAGTCCCACGGCATCGTGTTCAACTCGCTGTCGAAGACCTACGCGATGACGGGATGGCGGATCGGATTTGCGGCCGGGCCGAAGGAAGCGATCGCGGCTGCCGGACGCTTGCAGAGCCAGAACAGCGGCAATCCCAATTCCATCGCGCAAGCCGCCGCGATCGAGGCGCTGACCGGCCCACAGGACGAGCTCAAACCGATGCTCGAGGCCTTTCGCAAACGCAACGCGCTGGTGGTCGAGCGCGTGCGGCGCATCCCGGGCTTCAAGCTGCCCAATATACCGCAGGGAGCGTTTTACGTTTTCCCCAACGTATCGGAGTTGCTCGGCAGCCGCTTTGGCGACAAGGAAATCACCGACGGCGACGGGCTCGCGGTTTTTTTGCTCGACCAGGCGCACGTTTCGCTGGTCGGCGGCAACGACTTCGGCGCGCCGGATCACGTCAGGATTTCGTATGCCACTTCGATGGAGAATCTGAACCAGGCATTCGATCGCATCGAACGCGCCGTCGCGAAGCTCAAGCGCTAGCAGCGACGGCCGAGCGGGCAGGTTCGCCCACCTCGAAGCCGCGGCTTCCGGTCATTCGGATTCGCCGCGCGGTGAAGCTCGGCGGCTTGCGCCCTAGCCCCGGCGCTTGCGCCACGGAGCGGGAAATTCACCGGTCTCGAGCCAGCGCACGTAGTCGGCGAGAATCTCCGCGTGATCGAACGCGAGCGGAGTGGGCGGATTGCGCGGATCGCACAGCGCGGCGTTCTTCGCGTCATCGGCGGCGCGCGGCGTCCCCGATGCGCGCGCGACATACACCACCGTGATCGTCTGGCCGCGGGGATCCCGATCGGGCCGCGAATAAACGCCGAGGATCGCGCGAATCGCGACTTCGAGCGAGGTCTCCTCGCGTGCCTCGCGAACCGCGGCATCCTCGACGGTCTCGCCAAAATCGACGAATCCGCCGGGAATCGCCCATCCGAGTGGAAAATTCCTGCGCTCGATCAAAACGACTTTGTCGCCGATCTCCGTGATTATGTCGGCGGCTATCGGCGGGCATTTCGGCCGTGCCATGATGCGATTCTAACACGGCGCGTCGTTCGCGCGGCACGGTTCATTTTTGCCCGTCAGCGCCGCGTGGCGTTGACAAGCGCGCGCGCGGACCACAAAGTTCCATCATCTATGCGGGTAGCACGGCTCTACGATTTCGGCGACATCCGCGTCGAGGAATGCGCCCGGCCCGAGGTCGGCGACGGCGACATTCTGATCCGCGCGAGCGCGTGCGGCATCTGCTCGGGCGACATCATGCCCTGGTACATGAAGCGCAAGGCGCCGCTCGTGCTCGGCCACGAACCGGTCGGCGTCGTCGAGCAGACCGGCGCGGCGGTGCGCGGATTCAAGGCCGGCGACCGCGTTTTCGTGCACCATCATGCGCCCTGCTTTCAATGCGCGGCGTGCAGGCGCGGCGAATACGTGCAGTGCGCGACCTGGCGCTCGACCAACATCGTTCCGGGCGGGATGGCGGAGTTTTTTCTCGTGAGCGCGGCCAATCAACGCGACACGCTACGGCTCCCCGACTCGATGGACGACGCCGACGGCGTGCTCATCGAGCCCGCCGCCTGCGTCGTCAAGTCACTAAAGCGCTCGGGCCTGAAGGCCGGCGAGACAATTCTGGTCATCGGTCTCGGCATCATGGGCATGATGCACGTGAAGTTGGCGCGGCATCTCGGCGCCGGGATGATAATCGGCGCGGACCTGTTCCATTCGCGCGCCAACCGCGCGGTCGAACTCGGAGCTGATTGTGGAATCGTCGTCGAGGGCGACAACATGATCGAGCAAGTGCGCGAAGTCACCAACGGCGCGATGGCCGACGTCGTGATCGTCGGACCCGGCACTTCGAAAGCAATCGCCGCGGGCATTGCCGCCGCCGGAAGGGGCGCGACCGTCGTCCAATTCACGGCGACGCCGCCCGACGATGAACTGCTCGTCAAACCGCACGATCTCTACTTCAACGAGACCCGGCTCATTCCGAGCTATTCATGCGGACCCGACGAAACGCGCCGGGCATTGTCGCTGGTCGAGCGCGGCGTGATCAACGCCGCCGAACTGGTGACGCATCGCTTTCCGCTGGCGCAGATCACCGAGGCGTTTGCGACCGCGCAAAAGCCCGAATCGCTGAAAGTAATAGTCACATTTGCGAGTTGAGTTACTACGCAACTCGCCGCCGAGCCGCGTACGCGTGGCACTGCTGATCAGCAAATCTGAAGCCGTAACTGAGTAATCAGTCCGGCGAGGGAAGAGGCAAAGTCGAACGAGGGCGGCTGCGGATGCAACCGCCCTCGTGATTATCAAGCCTGAGCGAAATTACGGAGTAGCGGGAGCCGGAGCCGGAGCCGTTGCGCCACCAGCCGCTGCACCTGCCGCTGCGCCTGCCTCAGCACCAGCTGCTTCGCCAGCCGCTGCGCCTGCTGCGGCCGCCTTCCTGTGGCGACGAGCAGCGCGGTGCGCCTCATGATGTTCCGAAATCGTCTTCGACGCGATCGCCTCTGCACGATCCGCAGCCGCCTTCGCATCGCTGGCCGCCTGCTCTACGCGGCTCGCAGCCGCCTGAGCCTGCGCAGCAGCCGCCGCGGATTTCTGGGCCGCCGAGTCCGCGCGGGCCGCAGCCTGATCAGCGCGGTTCGCCGCGTTGACGGCGCGCTGTGCCGGATCCGGCTCGTTCGACGCACATCCCGCGAGCAACGAAAGGGCCAACACAGCCCCGGCAAGACCAACCAGTTTTGAAGATTTTCTCATTAACCCTTCCATTTCTTCCTCCTAAGGAATGCGCAGAAGCGTTGCTAAGTAATTCACGGCCCCTGCATTTAAGACACTCATCTTTGTCTCACAAACTCCCAGTCCCTTGCAAGCCTTCATCGTGCGAAATGTTCGAAGAAAAATACCATTGATGGACTAGCTATATGTATCTTGCGTATCGCGACGGCGCGTTATGAAGATGCGATCAAAAGTCACGGGTGAACCAGTGATGTCGATTCCATTTACGTCCACTCACAGCGGGATATTCGGCCTCATTGCTAATCTTCTCGCGCTCGTCGGAGTTGTCGTAGCTACTCTTGAGAGTTTACGATGTGACTATAATGAGAGCGCGAAAACGACTATTTGATGCACTTGGCATCTGGTTCCCGACAAAGCGCTTTCTTGGTTCCCACCGGCACCGTTCCACTGGCGATCGCCAATACTCGCCGAGCGACTAGAAGTCGTCGCCGTAGTCGTCCATTCCGCCCATGCCGCCGCCCATGCCACCCATGCCGCCGCCCATCCCACCGCCGCCGGGCATCCCCGCCATCGGCGCCGGCTTCTTCGGCGCTTCAGCCACGGCGGCCTCAGTCGTCAGTATCATCGATGCGGCGCTGGCCGCGTTCTCGAGCGCGGAACGGACCACCTTGGCCGGATCGATCACGCCCGCTTTGACGAGATCTTCGTAAACTTCGGTGGCGGCATTGAAACCGAAATCACCTTTGCCTTCGAGCACTGCGTTGAGAACGATTTCCGGTTCGTGACCGGCGTTACGCGCGATCTGCTTGAGCGGTTCCGCCATCGCAGCCGCAACGATTCCCGCGCCGGCCTTTTTGTCGTCATCGAGTCTGAGCGACTTCACCGCCGCGATCGCGCGCACGAGCGCGACGCCACCGCCGGGCACGATTCCCTCCTCGACCGCGGCGCGGAGCGCATGAACGGCATCGTCAACGCGCGCCTTCTTTTCCTTCAGTTCGACTTCGGTCGCCGCGCCAACCTTGATCACGGCGACGCCGCCGGTGAGCTTGGCCAGCCGCTCTTGCAGCTTCTCGCGGTCGTAGTCCGAGGTGGTTTGTTCGATCTGGCGGCGGATCAATTCGATTCGTCCCTGGATTTCGGACTTCTTGCCGGCGCCGCCAATTATTGTCGTATTGTCCTTGTCGATCAGAACTTTCTTGCACTTGCCGAGCGCGGCGATCTCGACCTTCTCGATCTTGGCGCCGAGTTCCTCGGCGATCAGAGTGCCGCCGGTCAGAATCGCCATGTCCTGCAGCATTTCCTTGCGTCGATCGCCGAAGCCCGGCGCCTTCACGGCCGCGACTTTGATCGTTCCGCGCAGTTTGTTGACGACCAACGCGGCCAGCGCCTCGCTGTCGACGTCCTCCGCGATTATCAGGAGTTGGCGTCCGGTCTGCACGACGCTCTCGAGCAGCGGCAGGATTTCGCGCAGGTTCGAAAGTTTCTTTTCGTGGAACAGAATCAGCGGCTCGTCGAGTTCGACCGTCAACTTGTCGACGTTGGTGACGAAGTACGGCGACAGATAACCGCGATCGAAGCGCATTCCTTCGACGAGATCGAGCACCGTATCCAGGCCGCGCGCTTCTTCGACGGTGATCACGCCTTCCTTGCCGACCTTGTCCATCGCGTCGGCAACAATTTTGCCAATCGACTTGTCGCCATTGGCCGCTACCGTCGCGACCTGCTCCAGCCGCTCGCGCTCCTTCACCGGCCGCGACATCTCCTTGATAGTTGCGACCACCTTGACCACCGCGGCGTCGATTCCGCGCCGCAGTTCCATCGCGGGGAATCCCGCCGCCAGCAGCTTGATCCCCTCGCGCACGATCGCTCCCGCCAGCACCGTCGCGGTCGTGGTGCCATCGCCGGCGACGTCGGAGGTCTTCTGCGCGACCTCGCGAATCAGCTTCGCGCCCATGTTCTCGAAGCGGTTCTCGAGTTCGATTTCCTTGACCACGGTCACGCCGTCCTTGGTTACGATCGGCGAGCCGAAACTCCTCTGGATCATCACGTTGCGGCCCCTGGGGCCAAGCGTTACGCGCGCTGCTTCCATCACCAGCGTCGCGCCCTTGACAATTCCGGCCCGCGCTCTCTCGTGCAGCTCAACCGTTTTGGCTGGCATGTAGATATATCTCCGTTCTTGCTATCTCGTCATCGATTCAGCCTGAGCAGACCACCACACCGGTGGCCGCTGGACCGTTTGCAATTTAAGCATCGCATCAGGCAATGCAAGGGGCTGTCGCCACACCCCAAGTATCTTTATGAAGTTCGCGCGGCGTGCAAGGATGTACCGTCGCAAGCTGGCTGGATTTCTGGCGGAGGCTATCAAGGTGCACCAAATCAATGAGCCGATCACGGGCAAGCGCGCCGGCGCGGCGATCGCGGTGATGGCGATAATCTGTGGAGCAATCGGGATGATGCCGGCTTCGCTCGCGTGGCCGGCGCCGGTCGCGTCAACCGACAGCTCTCGCCAGATTAAATCCCAACGTCAACAGCAAATTCTTCAACTCGCAGCGCAGTCTGCGGCCCCAGTGGCCCAGGAAGAGACCGACGATGATGACAAGGACGTTCCGACCAGCCAGGTCGACAAGTACATCAGCGTTTACGAGGTGATGCAGAAAGACCACAACCTGACGATCGAGCAAGCCGCTTCGAAACAAGGTCTCACGGTTGCGCAGTTCAGGGAGCTTGAGGGACGAATCGAGCGCAACGACACGTTGCGCGAGCGGGTTCGCAAGGCGCTCAGGCACGCGGCGAATCCCGCCGCTACAGACTCGTCGGACGAGTAACCGCGCGGCCCCCGATCGACGACAACTGCGATCACGCACAAGACTAAGCGGTGACGGAAGGAGATTGCTCCTTCCGCCACCGCTTCACATGGCTGGTTCTGTAACCGGGTCTGGTCGATTACTTCGTAACCGAAGTCGAGAACGCCGCTTCCAGGCGCGACACTGCGTCGTTAGCACGACGGACCGCATCCTCCGCGCCGCTGGCCGCAGTCTCGGCCTGCTGAGCGGCAGTCGCAGCCTGATTGGCCGAAGCTTCCGCCGCGTTCGCCGATGCTTCCGTCTTGGTCGCATCCGCTTCAGCTTTTTCGCTGGCGCTGTTGATCGTCTTCATGTCAGGACCGCACGCGGTCATGAACGCTGTCACGGCCACGACACCGAGCAACTTTACGATTGTCTTCATCCGAGCTCTCCTCCAGTAGTTCAAGTCAACAGCCAGTCCCGGTACACTGTTCGTACAGATTCAATTGTCAGGGCTGGACGAGTAATCCCGGTAATACTTGCAAAACCCGTTTACGAACGCAAGGCGATATAGTCCCGGGCCGGTTCTCTTCGGAACATCGCGCTCGCTACGCGATTAGATGAACTGAATTGTGTATGATTGACAGGCAAAACTTTCAGCGGTTATGGTCAGCTTCGGCAAGCCAGTGCTGTTGCGGGCTTTCCCTGTCGGGTTTTCCAACATCATTTAACTGGGATCCGGTTACAAGATGGCGACGACGATCACGAGCGAATGCATCAATTGCGGAGCGTGCGAGCCGGAGTGTCCGAACACGGCGATTTACGCGGGCGGAGTGTCGTGGGAGCTCAACGGCGCGACGAGTCCCGCGATCGGACAGGACATCTATTACATCGTGCCGTCGAAGTGCACCGAATGCGTCGGCTTTTACGACCATGAAGCGTGCGCGACGGTGTGTCCGGTAGATTGCTGCATCCCCGACCCGGCCAACGTGGAGAGTGAAGGCGTGCTGCTCGCGCGCGCGAGGCAGTTGCATCCCGACGAGAGGTTCCCCGACGACGCGCCGTCGCGTTTTCGCAAACAGGCGGTCGCCACCGGCGCGGAAGCGGCGGCCGCGCCCAAGCCAGCGGCGGAGCCTGCGCCCAAGCCCGCGACGGAGGCTGGAAAACCTGCGGTCGCGCCAGCGGCGTCCGCACCCAAGCCCGCGCCGGCGGAGGCTGCAAAACCTGCAGTCGCGCCAGTAGCGTCCGCACCCAAGCCCGCCGCGGAGCCTGCGAAACCTGCGGCGGCGCCAGCAGCGTCCGCACCCAAGCCAGCGCCAACGCCGGCAGCGGCGCCAGCAGCAACCGCGCCGGCACCGGGTCTCGCGATGATGCGTTTGCCCAATGACGTCGGTGCGTTGCCAGGACCAATTGGCGAGAAACATTTCCCCAGCGAGCTCGAAGCTGATTTCGATGCCGTCCTGGCTTCAGTTAACGCTTCGCCGGTTCGCATAGCGCCGACGCCGGTGCGGATCGCGTTTCGGCTTGCCGAGCCGATTCTCGGCGCGATGCCGGTCGGCGTAAAGGCGCAACTCGAAGAGGCAGTGGGCAGCAGCGGAGGATTTTCGAGAGTCCGCTCGACCGCGCTCAACATGATTCTGAATCTGATTCTGTACCCCGTAATCATGACTGCATTTGCGGTTGTGGTGCTCGGCGACCGGCTGTTTTCGCAAAGTACCGGCGGATGGATCATGCTCGGCATATTGATTGCGTCGGCCGAGGCCGCGTGGCGGTTGCGCGAGGGAGTGATTCACGCCAAGCCCGCCAGCGAGCTGACGTATCGTGGATGCTGGTACGGACTCGCGCTCGCACCGATCGGCTCCATCCTCGCACGTGCGGGGGGCGCGGGCAGGAGAACAGAGCGCAAGGTGGCGTTCGACGGGTTCGAGGGCGCCATGCATGAAGACAAGACCGAGCGCGATCGCCGCTACGGGACCGTTTACACCGTCGCCGAGTATGCCAACGCATACCTGGTTCGGCTCGAGATGCCGCGCAAGCTGCCGCTGTCATCGCTCAAGCGGTTGTGGGATCTGCCCGACGAGATGCCCGACTACGATTACAACATCATGCTCGGCGACAACGTGCTTTCGATCAACGCGAGCGTGCGTGGCGAGACGATCCGCCGATTGTCCTACGTCTCGTCGGCGTTCCCGGCCGATTTCATGACCCGAATCGAGTTCGGCAAGCCGGTGAGCGCGTTCAAGCATCGGATGCGCGACAAGGTGCTCGAGGTCGTCGTTCTCAAGGCGGAGGCGGCCCAGTTTCAGCACGCCGCCTGAAAAATTCTCGCGAGCTTAAACCGGCGTACGAGCTGGACCGGCGGATTGGGCGCGCAGACAGTGCACTTGAGTTTGGTTGAGATGGCGATCCACATTCGGGACGCCACAGATCGCGACCTGCCCCGTATCCTCGAGATCGAGCGGCTCGCCTTCCCTGCCCCTTGGACCCCGGCCTCCTTTCAACGTGAACTGACTCTGCCGTTCTCGCGCATCATGGTCGCGGTCCCGGCGGCGAGCCACGAGCATGGGCGGGACGACAACGACAACGGAAAGATTGCCGGCTTTCTCTGCCGATGGCTGATCGCCGACGAATGCCACATCCTCAATATCGCCGTGCATCCGGATTCGCGCCGACTCGGGATCGGCACCGTGTTGCTAGCCGAAGCAATCGCCGAGGCAAAATCGGCTGGCGTCGGCGTGGTTACGCTGGAAGTTCGCCGTTCAAATCTGCCTGCGCGGCAGCTTTATCGCAAATTTGAGTTCGAAGAACGGCGTTTGAGACGGCATTACTACGGTCCCGGTGAAGATGCGATCATTATGGAACTGCGGTTCGACTGACTTGATTCGACGGTTAATTCCGAACATTGTTCTATCCAGTCCGGCCAGCTTCACTTTCTTTTCAGACTGGGCTTACAAATCAAGTAAGTTTGTGTCATAATGTGCTCACATTCCAGGCTGATCGGATCGGTGATGAACCCCGTGGTCGTCAACCCTGTCCGAAATCCAGAGCCTGCCATCGAGTGCCATTAGCGCGATGAATTTGCCGTTCAAGAAGGGTGAAAAAGTGGTCTACCCCGCCCATGGGGTGGCCGTCATCGAAGACATCCAGATGCGGGTCATCTCCGGGACGGAGCGACGTTTCTACATGCTCCGAATCCTCGGCACCGAGAAGATGACCATCATGATCCCGACCGAGAACGTCGAGTCGGTCGGACTTCGGCGCGTTATCGGAAAAGATATGGTGGAAAAAATTTACCGTATCCTCCGCCAGCGCAAGGTCGAGGTTGACACGCAAACATGGAATCGCCGCTATCGCGAATATACGGAGAAGATCAAGACTGGTTCTCCGCTGGAAATCGCCAAGGTGCTGCGCGACCTGCTGGTGCTCAAGAGCGACAAGGAATTGTCGTTCGGCGAGCGCAAGATGCTCGACACGGCGCGATCCTTGCTCGTCAAGGAATTGTCGATCGCTAAGGCGCATCCTGAAGAGAAAATCATGGAAGAACTGAAGACGATCTTCGCGAACTAGCCGCCGCCATCAATCCAATTGTGCGAATAAGGCCGGGATTTTCTCCCGGCCTTTCCTTTTGTCGAAGGGGCCTGCGATTTTGTTGAAGGCGAAGATTCGGTGTGCGAATCTCGCTGGCATGGCGAAACCGCGAAACCGCGAAACAGTGAAACAGTGAAACAGTGAAAAAGTGAACCCGTGAAACAGCGAAAGCGAATAATCCTGCTCGCGGCAATTTCCTCGGGCACGGCCGTAAATTGAAAGCTTCGGCGATCATCGTTGCGGCGGGAACCGGCGTGCGGCTTGGGTCGGACGTGCCCAAGGCGTTCGTGAAGATCGGCGGCCGCACGATGCTCTCGTATTCGCTTGGCGCCGTCGGACAAGTCAATTCGATTGGCGAAGTTGTGATAACAGTGCCCGAGGGATTCGAAAGCGCGGCGCGCGCCGAAGCCGCGGCTGCCGGGCTTGGCGTGGCGGTCAAGATTACACCGGGCGGCATCGAGCGCCAGGATTCGGTTCGAATCGCGCTCGGACTGACCAGTTCGGAGAGCGAACTGGTGATAGTGCATGACGCGGCGCGCCCGCTGGCGACGCCGGCAATTTTCGAGGCGTGCCTGGCGGCGGCGGCGCGAGCCGGCGGTGCGATCGCGGCGATACCGGTGGCCGACACTTTGAAGCGCGTCGCTGACAGCGCGATCGCGGCGACCGTCGCGCGGGCCGGGCTATGGCAAGCGCAAACTCCGCAGGCATTTCGCCGCGCGGTGCTGGTCGCGGCGCATCGACGCGGATTCAGCGAGGGAGTTGTCGCGACCGATGACGCGGATTTGGTCGAACGGACGGGAGTTCGCGTCGAAGTGGTCGAAGGCTCGACCGCGAACATCAAGATCACGACGCCATCCGATTTGGCGATCGTCGAGGCAATCGTAGCCGCTCACAAGGACGGCTGATCTACCTAGTCGGGCGGGCGCATCGGATTCGCCGGCTCTACTGCATTCACAATCAGGCCTTCATTGAGCGAGCCGGAGCGAAAGCCCTTCAGATCGATCGCGACGAATCTAAAGCCGATTTTTTTGAACTCGCGATCGATGGTTTCGCGAATACGCCGCTCGAAGATGCGCGCGATCTGGCTTTGTTCGAGCTCCAACCGCGCGACCTCGCCATGGTAGCGCACGCGTGCGACTGCAAAGCCCATCGAATGAAGCAGCTTCTCACCCGCCGCGACTTTCTTGAGCCGCTCGGGTGTTATCTCGGTGCCGTACGGAAAGCGCGACGACAGGCACGGCGACGCGGGACGATCCCAGGCCGGCAACCCCATCGAGCGCGAGAGCGCGCGAACATCGGCCTTGGTCATTTCGGCTTCGACGATCGGATGGCGCACGCGTTTCTCGCTCGCCGCCTGCATCCCGGGGCGATAGTCGTGCAGGTCGTCCAGGTTAAGCCCGTCCGCTATCTCCTCAATACCAAGTTGCGCGGCCTTTGCCTCGCAGACCGTAAACAGATTGTGCTTGCACAGGTAGCATCGGTTGAGCGGATTTGCCGCGTAGCCCGGAATCTCGAGTTCATTGGATTCGACGATCAGGTGGCGCGCGCCGATCAGGCGCGCCATCGCCAGCGCCGAGTCGCGGTCCTCGTCGGGCATCGTGGGCGAAGTCGTCGTCAGCGCGAGCACGGAGTCGCCAAGCGCGTCGTGCGCAACTTTCAGCACCAAGGTGGAATCGACGCCTCCGGAAAACGCCACGATAAGGCTGCGCATCGGCGCAAATATCGCGCGCATCCGGTCAAGCTTCGCGTCCAGCGTTTTCAAATTGTGTCCATCGAATCAGCCTGCCTGCTAGATTCCCGCGGCCTGGAAAAGATCGGTCGTTAGATATCGCTCGCCGGTGTCGCAGAAAACCACGACCACGACGCTGCCCTTGCCAAGCCGCCTGGCTATCTGGATAGCCGCGTAGCAGCTTGCGCCGGACGAGATACCGACCAGCGTGCCCTCTTCGCGCGCGAGACGGCGCGCGTACAGGGCCGCATCTTCGTCGCTGACGGCGATTATCTCATCGTAAACTTTGGTGTCGAGATTGCCCGGCACGAAGCCGGCGCCGATTCCCTGAATCTTGTGAAAGCCCGGCTTGCCGCCCGACAACACCGGCGAATTTTTCGGCTCGACGGCGACGATCAGGATTTTTTTGTCGAGATGCTCACGCAAATAGTGGTCCGCGCCGGTGATCGTTCCGCCCGTCCCTACGCTGGAGATGAACGCGTCGACGCGCGGGAGCTGTTCGAGCAACTCGGGCCCGGTGGATCGATAGTGGATGTCGGGATTGGCGGCGTTGCTGAATTGCTGCGGCATGAAGTAGCCGGGATTCTCGCGGCACAGTTCCTCGGCCTTCGCGATCGCGCCGTGCATCCCGCGCGTGCCCGGCGTCAGCACCAGCTCCGCGCCGTAAGCGACCAGCAACGAGCGCCGTTCCTCGCTCATCGTGTCGGGCATCGTAAGGATCAGCTTGTAGCCTTTCACCGCCGCGACCAGCGCCAGACCGATCCCGGTGTTGCCCGAGGTCGGCTCGACGATCGTATCGCCCGGCTTTAGCCGGCCGGATTTTTCAGCCGCCTCGACCATCGCCGGGCAGATTCGGTCCTTGACGCTGCCGCCGGGATTGAAATACTCGAGCTTCGCCCATACTTCGGCGTCGTCCTTGCCGGGAATGCGATTGAGCCGCACGACGGGCGTGTTGCCGATAAGTTCAAGCGGCGATTGCGCGACGCTGACAGGCATGGGCGGCGATTCTAGCCGGAAAATGCGGCTGGTTGCGAATGTCCAAAAGCGGCCGAATCGACACCGCGCGCGATCTTTCCGTTTGACGCCACGGAGCTATTTTGATTTCGTCCAGGCATGGCCGAGTACGACGAAACCACTTACGGAGAGCGAATCGCCGAAGTCTACGACCGCTTTTACGGGAGGCGCGACAATCCCGAAACGGTCGCGGATTTTCTGGCGCCGCTCGCGGGCAAGCGCCGGGCTCTCGAACTCGGAATCGGCACCGGCAGAATAGCGATATCGCTGGCCGCGCGCGGCGTGCGGGTGATGGGAATCGATGCGTCGCCGGCGATGGTCGCGAAGATGCGTGACAAACCGGGCGGCGCGGACATCCCGGTCGTAATGGGCAACTTCGCCGATGTGAAGGTTTCCGGCGGCGGCTTCGGTCTTGTCTACATCGTGTTCAACACTCTTTTCGCGCTTCGAAATCAGGACGAACAACTACGATGCTTTCAGCGCGTGGCCAAGCGCATTCTTCCGGCGGGCGCGTTCGTAGTCGACGCATTCAATCCCGACCATTCGATTCTTGCGCAGCGCCAGCGTTTCACGGCGGTTGATGTCGGAACCGATCACGTCCTGCTCGATTTGGCGATCAACGATGTCGTGAACCAGACTGTCCGCGCACAGCACATCCTGTTCACCGCGGGCGGAGTGCAGATGTATCCGGTGCAATTGCGCTTCGCGTATCCGAGCGAGTTGGACCTGATGGCGCGCCTTTCCGGAATGCGGCTGCGGGAGCGATACGGCGGATGGGACCGAAGCCCGTTCACAGCGGCGAGCCCGGTTCACATCTCCGTTTACGAACTCCAGCCAAAAGCAGAGTCCGCATCGCCAAGAATCACTTCGAAACGAGCCGTGGCACGCAAACCCACTCGCAAATCGTGAATACAATCCTGTCGTTCGGCTTGGCCGAGCAGATGATTCGCGAGATGAGCATATGATGACGAAATCATACTCGGGACCGGTGAAGGCCGTCATTTTCGATTGGGCGGGAACGACCGTCGATCACGGCAGCCTCGCCCCGGTCCGCGTTCTGCAGCAGGTGTTTGCGAAGCGAGGCGTTCCCATTTCGGAGGAAGAAGCGCGCCACGACATGGGCGTCCTCAAAAAGGACCACATCAGAAAAATTCTGTTCGGGCCAAACGTCTTGGCCAGGTGGCGCGCCGCCGTCGGCCACGAGCCGACCGAAGCGGACGTCGAGAGTCTGTTCGCGAGCTTCGTGCCGCTTCAACTCGAATGCCTGGTAAAATATTCCGCTGTGATCGATGGAGTCGCGGGAACCGTCGCGCGTATCCGCAAACGCGGAATCAAGATCGGAAGCACCACCGGATACACGCGCGCGATGCTCGACATGATCCTGCGGCCCGCCGCCGCGCAGGGGTACCATCCCGACTGCGCGATCACTCCGGATGACGTCGGTGGCGGCCGCCCGCATCCCTGGATGATCTTCGCCAACGCCATCCGGCTCCAGGTCGAGCCGCTCGAGGCCATCGTGAAAGTCGGCGACACATCCGTCGATATCGAGGAAGGACTGCGCGCGGGTGTGTGGACGATTGGGGTCGCCCGCACCGGCAACATGATCGGCCTGTCTGCCGAAGAGTTCGCCGTGCTGGCGCCCGCAGAGCAGGCGACTCGGCTCAAGAATGCGCGGATTGCGCTCTGTGCCGCCGGCGCGCACGAAGTAGTCGACGCGGTCGCCGATTGCGAGGCCGCGCTCGACGCGATCGAAGCGCGCATCGGGAAAGGCGAGTGCCCGTAGCAGGCAACCAACGTCAACATGAAAACCCGCCGCGCTGCCGCGCTCGCACTTGTCGGCTGGTATCTGGTGCAGCCACCGCGAGGCGGAAAATATGGAGATCAGTACTACCCAAACAATCCATTTCCCGGTCCCGGACCCACAAGTACTGGTCCGTCTACACCGTGGACGAATTTTGGGGATAAGGAATACGCCACTAAAGAAGAATGCGAGGCTGATCGACAGGCCTTTAAGTCCGCGTTCGGAGACCCCGCCGTTATCCCCAAAGAGCGAATTACGGCGAGACTAATGGCAGCAGCAGTGGCGGCCCTGTTATGCATCGCTTCCGACGATCCGCGCCTCAAGGAAAAGTGATCTCGTTCAATCCCACCCGATCCCGGTTGATCCCGGCAAATTCAGCCACTCGCGGTTCCAAATTCAGACACTCAAGGGCAAATTAAGCCAGCACGGACCGGCTCTGGTCGCTTGAAGATATGGTGCGAATCGTGGATGAATGGGAAGCGAGGCAAAAAGACAAAGGGTCATGAAACCCCGCCACGCAATTGCGCTCGCACTTGTGGGCTGGTATCTGATGATGCCGCTGGTTCAAAACAAGAAGTTCGTTGAAACTGTGAGTCCGCCGATGGGCGCGAAAACGTCGGAATCAGACTGCGGACAACTGCACTATCTTACCGGTGAGTTGCGGGTCGATCTTAAAGCACCTTTATCGAAATGGATGATCGGGCACTACAGCGATTCAATGCAGGACTGCCAAGCTTTTCTCAATAAATTCAAGAGTAAAGACAAGAGTGAAGGCAATGCAAAGAGAGGCCGCGATCGAAAGAGAATCCAGGCAATGGAGCAGGCTTTAATCGCCAACGCAAAATGCGTTGCGGGCGATGACCCCAGACTCAAGGGAAATGAGGAGATTCGCGAGTTTCAACTTATGATACTCAACCCCAAATCAGCAGGCGCCCCTGTCGGGTGCTCGGAACGGGACCGCAAAGACTAGTTCGCGATCCCACTTCATCCCGGCTAATCCCGCAAATTAAGACACTGACGATTTCAAATTCAGACACTCAGCGCCGAATTAAGACAGTACCGACCGGCTCTGGTCGCTTGAAGATATGGTGCGAATCGTGGATGAATGGGAAGCGAGGCAGAAAGACAAAGAGTCATGAAACCCCGTCACGACGCTGCGCTCGCGCTCGTGGGCTGGTATCTGATGATACCACCGTACCCAACTCCTTCATTCTGGCAACGAATCCAGGGATTGGAGGGCTGTCCTGATAGCAATACACCGCTTTCGAAATGGACAATTCAAGGAGTGTTCGATACCGCCGAGCAGTGCAAGAACGAACTGTCCACTTACAAGAGATGGACCACATTGCGAACGCGGGACAAGAAAAACCCAAACAACAGGTGCGACGGCTTCACTCCGGAGCTGTTGGCATCATCTGATGCACAGTGCATCGCTAGTGACGATCCGCGTCTGAAGGGAAAGTAGAGTGCCCGTAGCAGGCAACTCGCGCGGGTCCGTCTTCAAATCAAAGCACAGCGGGTGATCGGAGGAAGGGCACATCATCGAGCCTTGCTTAACAGCGCAGGCTCCATTCGATCAACTGCCACCCGCTCCACTGCGGCAAGGTGCCTGGGAAGCTTGTACCAAATCCCAAAGCGTCGCTCGACAAGTTTTCGTTTTGCTGCGTTGATTAGGCCGAAATGAACAACGCGATTCGGACTCTTCTTTCCAAATTGCCAACCGCGTGCGGCAGCTTCTCTGGCAAGTTGTTCTGTTGTCCGTCCCTTGCCGTCCGCAAGAATACTGATAAGGAAAGCCGGAAGTTCAGCCGCATCAATAGAGGCTGATTTGGAAATTTGTTCAGGCTCTTGCGTCTCTCCAATTGCTTGATTTTTCTTTAGAATCCAACGGTCTTCTATGCGGACAAAACGGTCTTTCTCTCTATGTAGAGCGGCATTGAGTGTATTGGTTGCGTTCTCTGATTGCGTTTCGTATCCAAGCTTTTTGAGTTCGGCCAAGAGCGAGGGTATGAACATTCCTTCGGGCCGAGAATCAAGGACTTTTTCTGCTAAATCAGCAGCAGATTGACCAGTTTTTCGGCGACCCCGTCGTTTCGGAGTGGCTTCAGAAAGGGCACCCTCTAGAGTTTCAATCAGAAAGTCGAGTTTTTCCCGTTTAGCGTGAAAATCGCGTTCTAATTGAGCCCGCTCCTCCTTGTGTTTTTGCAACAGGGTTTTGATTTGGCTCATTTCTGGCCTCTTGGCGTCCTACCTACCTTGTTTGCATGCATGCGGTATGCACAAGTCCGTTCTCTAGTCGTTGATTTATATCATATTTCGGTATATCTTACAGCCCCCCTAAAATCGCGCTAATTGTGATCAAAGACGGGAAGAGGGGGATTCGAACCCCCGGAGCCCCATGGGACTCGCTGGTTTTTGAGACCAGTGGCATATACCCATTCGGCCAACTTCCCCGGAATTATTTTACGCCCCCCAAGCGAAGCGCAACAAGCGAGGCGCTGTGGTGGGGTAATGAGTTTGGATTGTCTTCTACGGGAGGCAATCTTTTTACGCCCCCGGGGTCTGGCGAAAGCCACACGCCGGGGTTTTTTTTGGGGATAGCGGGGATGTCGGATCGAGCTGTTCTCTTCATAGACGGCAACAACTGGTACCACTACCTCAAGAGTTCGGGGATAACCGATCTCTTTCACCTCGACTATGCCAAAATCTCACAGAAGTTAATCGGGCCTTCACGGGATTGGGCCGGTACCCGATACTACATCGGCCAAGTTGATCAGCGGCAGGGAGCTAAAGTCTATGCGGATCAGCGGAAATTCACCGACGCTCTAAAGAAAACCGATTCACGAATAACCGTTCACTTTGGACGAATCGAGCCTCGCGAAACCGAAAGCGAAGCGGCCAAGGAATTGCTCGGTTACATGCATGCACTTAAAACAAAAATCGATCCGCAGGTATTCAAAGACCTGATTGATTTGGGGAAAAGACACGAAAAGACGGTGGTCTGGGTCGAAAAAGCGGTCGATGTTCACCTTGCCGTTGATCTGGTGGTAATGGCGATGCGGAACGAATATGACGCAGCGTACATCTTGTCCGCAGACGGAGACTATACGGACGCTGTGGAGTTCGTGCGGCAGAGGCTTGCGAAGAAAGTCTATGCAGCTTGTCCACCATCTGGCCACGGAGCCGAGCTTGCCAAAGTCGCAAATTCCTTCATTCACCTAAAGTCCGATTGGTTCGACGACTGTCATTGACTAATCCTGTCCCGCCGACCTGTCACATCGGCTCGCTATCAATGCCAAGATGGCATTGCTAAGCGCGCGGCCTGTCATGCGCCCGATTCCTTGCCGCGAGCCTGCCACAGCGATAGAAATCACGATACTTCTAAAATCGGGGAATCAATATGGCATCTCTTGGTCAAGTGACATTCGTCGGGAGCAGCGGCAACAAATACGTCTTTGAAATTTACGCTCTAGACACAAAGTTCAAAGATGATTTCGGCGCCATCTATATTTTTTCTCACCAAACCAACGTGGGCACACATACCCCCGTATATATTGGCGAAACCGACCAGCTTGGGATTCGCATCCCAAAACATGAGAAATGGCCTTGCGTAAGGCGCGAGCGCGCGACGCATATCTGCATTCATGCAGAAGCCAACGAAAGATTAAGAAAAGCGAAAGAGCAAGACCTTATTGCGAAATATGATCCGCCCTGCAATCTTGAGTAAATCCTTCAGCCTCGGCTTTGTGGCCAGTTAAAAGCCAATTCGTGAACCAACTGGCGTAGGCAAGCGCAGCAGCCACCTCACCATTCGCACACCGCCCTCGACGTAGCAGGCAACTCGCGCGGGCCCGTCTTCAAATCAAAGCACAGCCGGTGATCGGCGTTTAAAACTCAAGAGGGAGGCCGTCGACCGAGCGTCCAGGTTCGATTCCCAGGAAACGGGTCACCGTTGGATGAACATCGATCATGCGCGCGCCCTTGATCTCACGGCCGCGCGGGAGCCCGCTCCCCCAACCGTAGAGAATCCCATGGATACCCGGCGTGTCGGGAGGATAGCCGTGAGCCGATACTAATCCGACACCCATAAAGGGACTCGGATAGATGTCGCGGCCAAATGTCGCCAATGGTTTCAGATACCAGGGCGCGAGATCAGGGTCGACCATGTAGTAACCCGGATGCGCCGAAAGAATCAGGTCCCCTACCCGGTCGCTCTGCCCGAGCTGCGCGAATTGCGGCTGATTGTCGCGGCGAAGCACGTCGAACTCGTGATACGTGGCGAGCGCCTGGCAGGCGCGATCGACCTGCGACTTGTCGTCAAAGTAGACGAAACTGGTAGTCCCGGTGGTTACGTCGCGCCCGCGAATACCATGCCGGCTCAGGATTCGCCGAACATTGATGAGGTGCGTGACCGGGAGATGGCCATGGTCCGACATGACGAACAACGTGACCTGGTCCCGGTGAGGGAGCCGATCGATAGCCTCCAGCAGCCTGCCCACTTCACTGTCGGCCCGGATGATCGCCTCACGCGCGCGCTCGGAATGGAGCCCGTCGCTATGAACTACCTCGTCCGGCTGAGCGAAGTATCCAAGGATCAGGCGCGGCCGCAGATCTCCGGGCATTTCCAGATAGTGGATGATCTCATCCGTCCGTTTCGGCTCACTGGCATACTCCGAGAGTTGCCACGGCACTTTCCGCTCAGGCGATACATAGGTCGCCAGCGCTCCGCGAGTCTTCGAGTATCGCCCAAACCATCCGAGTGCGGCCGTCCGGACCCCCTGGCGCTCGGCGACCTGATGCAGCAGTTCGCCTCCGGCGAGCCAGTCCGCATCGACGTCATGATTGAACAGCCCCAGGCGAGGATCGATGAACTGGGCGCTGACCACACCATGATTTTCGGGCCAGCATCCGGTGGAAGCTGAAACCCAGTTCGGCTCGGATATCGAAGGGAAGACCGGGGTCAAGTGATGGGTCCACACGCCTTCGGTCCGAATCCTGGCAAAATTGGGAGTTGCGACTGAATCGAGCATCGTTTCCGAGAGTCCGTCAATCATGAGGACGATGACGATTCGGCCGGATTGCGGCTGGCGACCGGTGTTGAAGGAAGCTGCTTTCGAATGGAATGTTTGGTCCATCGTGACTACCCTAGCAAATCGGCAGACGAGCGGGTAAAGGCGCACTGATCGATCGCACGATCGAGCTAATGTTGCTATTTGTGCCAGCGCAGAGACGAATTTCGCGCAATGGTAAGGGGATCGGACGTGGCATCTCGTCGGAAGAATTTAGGGATTTCAGCCATCGCGCTGCTGGTCGCCACGGCGGCCGTGGCCGCCGCCTACTTTTGGCTGTGGCGGCAACCGACCACAAATGAGCTGGTGGTCTCCGGCGACATCGAGGCACACGAAAGCGTGCTCAGCTTCAAGACGGTGCAGTCGCGGATCGTCGAGCTTCCGTTTGACGAGGGCCAGTGGGTAAAAGCCGGCACTCTGCTGGCGCGCCTGGAGGACCACGACTACCGGCAGCAGGTTGTGGTGGACGAGGCAGCTCTGTTGGTCCAGCAACGTCAACTCGCGCTTGCTTTGCGCAATCTGGAAGCCGCCAAGCGCACGGTGGCCATCGATCAGGCCGATCTTTGGGAGAAGACCATAGACTATCAGCGCGAGCAGGAGCTTTGGCAAAATAACGTTGCTCCGACTCAGATCCGTGACCTTGCCAAGACCGCGCTGGAGCAATCGCGCGCGGCGATTCTGCGCGACCAGGCTCTGCAAGCGGCGGCCGAGGAAAGCATCAGCGTCGCGCAGGCCAACATCAAGAGCGCGCAAGAGGGTCTGAAGCTCGCCAGGATCATCCTTGGGTACACAACCTTATACGCCCCCTTCTCGGGCGTCGTTCTGGTGCGAAATGCGGAACTGGGTGAAGACATGCAGCCGGGGACGCCGGTATTCACCCTGGCTGACCTCGACCACGTGTGGCTGCGCGCCTATGTCAACGAAACCGATATCGGCCGCGTTCGCTTCGGGCAGGCCGCGCTGATCACGACCGACAGCTATCCGGGGCGCAAGTATGTCGGCCGCATCTCGATGATCTCGGAAAACGCCGAATTCACGCCGAAGAGCGTCGAAACCCACGCCGAAAGGGTGACGCTGGTCTACCGGATCAGGATCGACATCGAGAACCAAAGCCACGAGCTCAAGCCGGGAATGCCGGCCGACGCCACCGTTGAACTGAGTCCGCCGGGATCGCAATGAGCGACGAAATCGTACAGGTCGATGGATTGACGAAGCGCTTCGCGGGCGTGGTGGCAGTCGACAACCTGAGCTTCAACGCGCGCAAAGGGGAGATCCTTGGATTGGTGGGTCCCGACGGCGCGGGGAAAACGACGACGCTGCGGATTCTCGCGGGAGTTCTCTCCGCCGATGCCGGCGCCGTCCTTGTCGCCGGGCAGGATGTTCTGGTGCAGCCGGAAGCCGTCAAGAGCCGGATCAGTTATATGCCCCAGCAATTCGGCCTCTATGAGGATCTGACGGTCACCGAGAACATCCGCTTCTATGCCGACATCTTCGAAGTCAGCCGGACCGTGAGGCAACAACGGGAAGATCAGCTGCTTGAAGCTTCGGGTATGAGCCGTTTTCGAAACCGGCTTGCCGGCCAGCTCTCCGGAGGTATGAAGCGCAAGCTTGGCATTGCCTGTGCCCTGATCCACACGCCGCAACTGCTGCTGCTCGATGAGCCCACTACCGGGGTCGATCCCGTCTCGCGCCGTGAGCTTTGGAGCATCCTTTACTCGCTGGTCTTCGAGGGGGTAACGGTGCTGGTCTCGACCGCTTATCTCGATGAGGCCGAGCGCTGCCACCGGCTGCTGCTGATGTATCAAGGCCGCCGTCTCTTCTTTGGCACTCCCGACGAGCTTAAGAACATGCTGCCCGGTGCGGTCTTGTCGATCAGCTCGCCCGATCCCCAGGCGCTCCAAACGGCGGTCGCCGGTGAGCAGGGTATTTTGAGCGCAACGGCTATGGGCGACACGCTCCATGTGGTGGTGGATGATCCTGACCGCCGCCTTGCGCAATTGCGCGCGGGATTTGAACACGCGGGAGTTCCGTTCGGCGAGCCGCGGCGCATAGCGGCGAGCGTCGAGGACGTTTTTGTTTACGTAATCTCGCAGCAAGAAACGCAGCAAGGCTCGTGAGCAATGAACGACGTACCGTCAATCGTAGTCGATCAGCTGGTGAAGCGGTTCGGCGCCTTCACCGCCGTCAACCAGGTCAGCTTTGAAATCCGCTCCGGCGAGATCTTCGGTCTGCTGGGGCCTAACGGATCGGGAAAATCCACCATCATACGGATGCTCTGCGGCCTCCTGACTCCCAGCTCAGGGTCCGCCACGGTCGTCGGCTTTGACGTCGCGCGCCAGGCTGAAGATGTCCGCCGGCACATCGGGTACATGTCGCAAAAATTTTCTCTCTACAACGATCTGACTGCGATCGAGAACCTTCAATTCTTCGCCGGCCTTTACGGGGTCAAGGGGCGCGCGCTCGACGAGCGCATCGCCTGGGCAATCAAAATGTCCGGGCTCGCAGGCAGCGAGCAATTGCTGACGGGCGAGCTGTCAGGCGGTTGGAAACAGCGACTCGCTTTGGGCTGCGCCGTACTGCACCGCCCGCGGGTGCTCTTTCTCGACGAACCCACCGCCGGAGTCGATCCGCTTTCGCGCCGTCAGTTCTGGGAACTGATTCACCAGATGTCGCGCGAAGGAGTGACGATCCTGGTCACCACCCACTACATGGACGAGGCGGAATACTGTAACCGGCTGGCCTTGATAGACGAGGGCCGGATAGTGGAGATGGGAACCCCAACGGAAATCAAGCAGACCGCCGTAAAAGGCGATTTGTTATTGATCGAATGCAGCCCGCTCGGTGGCGGACTCGCGGCCATCAAGCAGGCGCCCGGCGTGATCGACGCCTCGGTCTTCGGCGCCGCCCTGCATGTGGTAGTCAGCGCCGGGCGGGATCCTGTGACAGAACTCCCCGCCTTCCTGGCGGGTCACGACGTCCGAGTCGGCCGAATCGAACCCATCAGCCCATCGCTTGAGGACGCCTTTGTCTCTCTTACTGGAAGCCGGGCCCTCAGCAGTGAGCCTCCTCAATGAATCTGCGACGAACAGCGGCCATGAGCCGCAAGGAATTCACCCAGATTCGGCGGGATCCGCATAGCCTGATCATTGTGCTCTTCCTGCCCCTGATTCAGATCCTGTTGCTCGGCTACGGGGCGCGGCTCGATGCCAACCATATACCTGTGTACGTCCTGGACCAGGAAGGGAGCCAGGACAGTCAGGCTCTGCTCAAGGCATTTCAAGCATCGCCTTACTTCGACGTGATCAAGGCCGTTAACAACTATCACGCCCTCGTGCGGGCTATCGATGCCGACCAATGCAAGCTCGGTATTGTGATCCCCTGGAACTTCTCCGAGCGTCTTGACGATGCCGGCCGGACCAGTGTCCAAGCTATAGTTGACGGGACCGACGACAACAGCGCCCAACTCGCCGAGGGTTACGCCCAGGCGGTGGTGGCAACCTATGCCAGCAACGTGCAGCTTGAATGGTTTGGACGTCATGGTCTTGCCCAGGATGCAAGCAACCCTCTCAGTGTCGACTACCGCACCTGGTTCAACGAAGACCTGGAAAGCAAAAATTTCATCATACCGGGAACTGTCGCGCTGGTGATGGCGCTGATGGGCGCTTTGCTGTCATCGCTTACGATCGCGCGCGAGTGGGAACGTGGCACCATGGAGCAGCTGATCGCCAGTCCGGTAACCGCGCTGGAGATAATGGTGGGAAAGCTGGTTCCCTACGTGGGTATCGGATTGCTCGACGCCGCACTCTGCGCGGTCTTCGCGGTCGGCTGGTTCGGGGTGCCCTTCCGCGGCGGATTGGGGGCGTTCTTTTTCACGACAATCTTGTTCCTGATCGTGATTCTCGGCATCGGCTACATGATCTCGGTTGCGACCAAGAGCCAGCTCGGCGCAAGCCAGTACGCGGTGCTGGTCACGCTGCTGCCTACCTCGATGCTGTCGGGCTTCGCCTTTCCGATCGATCAGATGCCGGCGCCCATACGAGCTATCACTTACCTGGTCTATAGCCGCTATTACGTGAGCGCCCTCAAACGTATTTTTCTCGGCGGCGCGGGCATTAACGACCTTGTTCCGGAGATCGTGGCAATGACCATCTACGCGCTGGTCATCGGCTTTTTTGCCACGCGCGCGTTTCACAAAAGCCTGCAGTAGAGGAAAGCCATGTTCGACCGCATCTGGTGCATGATCGTCAAGGAGTTCCTACAGCTAAGGCGCGACAAGTACGCGAGGTTTCGATTGATAGTTCCGCCGATCCTCCAGATGCTCATCTACGGCTACGCAGCCACATTTGAGGTGAACCGGGTCCAGATCGCGGTGATGGACTTTGACCATAGCCAGGAAAGCCGTGACCTCTTGAGCCGCTTCACGTTTACAGGCCGGTTTGAAGTCGCGAAGGTCCTTTCCAATGAGCATGAGTTGAAATCGCTCATCGGCAGTAGCGACATCCCGATGGCGCTCAAGATCGAACCCGGCTTCGCCGAGCTGCTGCGCAAGGGACAGACCGCGCATTTGCAGGTCATCGTCGACGGCACCAATTCCAATACCGCCCTGATCGCCGTCGGATACGTCAACCAGATCGCCAATCAGTTTTCCCAGGACTACGCGCGCGATCGACTCAATCAGATGATGCCCGCACTCGCTGCAACCGTTCCGCAGATAAGCCTCGAGCAACGGCCGTGGTACAACCCCGACCTCAACAGTCAATGGTTTTTCGTCCCGGGAGTTATCGGCAGCATCACGCTTATGATGGTAGTGACCCTGACCGCGTTCGCGATCGTCCGCGAACGCGAAATCGGGACACTCGAACAGATCATGGTTACGCCGATCAGGCCCTTCGAGTTGATCCTCGGTAAGACCATTCCTTTTTTCGTGGTGGGCCTGGCGGACGTTGTGCTGGTGGCGGTGGTCGGAACCCTCTGGTTCCAGGTGCCCTTTCGCGGCAACCCGCTGGTGCTGCTGCTGGGCGTCGTTCTGTTCCTTATGAGCACCCTGAACGTGGGCCTGCTCATCTCCACACTCTCATCGACCCAGCAGCAAGCCTTCGTCTTGGGGTTCTTCTTCCTCAACCCGGCTTTCACGCTCTCGGGCTTCGCCTTCCCGATCACGAGCATGCCCAAGGCCATGCAGATGATCACCTACGCCAATCCGCTACGGTATTTTCTAGTTATCTTACGCGGCACTTTCCTCAAAGGCGTGGGCCTCGGCATCCTGTGGCCCCAGATGCTGGCGCTCGCCCTGCTGACCTCGGTTCTGCTGCTGGCCAGCGTGGCGCGCTTCCACAAGTCCATCGATTAAGAAAGCTCGTTGATGGGCTCGGCGACTTCGCTCGGCGACAGGAAATTCATCAATTCCTTGACGGTCGTGTAACGCGTTACATCGCGAGGTGGAAGTGGGCGAGGATTGCGGGGCCGTTGTGCGAAAGGATTCGCGATAGCGCGAAGAGCAGCCCGAAGAAGGCGCCGAACAGGCCGCCGTTGACGCGAATCCAGTCCAGGTGCGTGCGCGTCTTCGATTCGATCTGAATTCTGATCTGGTCGTCAGAGAGCCGCGCCAGATTCTCGCGGACCATTTGCGTTATCTGACCGCGGCTTGATTCGACGGTCCTGCGCACCAGGTTGTCGATCAATCGCTGTGCAAATTGATTTGCGTAGCTGTCGGGATCGTGAAGCTGACTCCCAAACTCGTGAATTGCGCTTTCGAGCGTGTCGCGCAGCTCGGGGTCGTTTTGCAGCTCGGGAAGTCTTTTGCGCAAATTCGCCGCGATACGCGCGCCGATCGAATCCGCGCCGAGCCGACTCATCACCGCGTAGATTCGCGTGACCGTCTTCGGAAGCATCCGCTTGAGGACGGCTTCAAGGCGATCGCGTTTCTCCGGTGATTCCAGGTATTCGATCGCATTGCTCAGTATCCGCTCGAGCCCTGCCTGCCCCAGCACGTCGTGCAGCTTGAGCTCCTGTAGATACGTGCCGAGACGGCCGACTAGATCCATATCGCTGAGCTTGCGCCCGATCATCTGTGGCGTGAGCCATTCGTTCTCGATGGTGGCGGCGATTCCGTCGATCAGCTTCGCGCGATTACGCGGCAGCACGCCGGAGTTGGGCAGGTACCACCGCCGCTCGAAGATCATCTTGAGCGCGATGTAGTCGCATAGACCGCCGATGAGCGCCGCCTCCGCCATCGAGACCGCAATCTCCGACGAGGTTCTCCAATGCGTAAGCATCAGGGCGGCCAGGCTCACGAGGTAAACGAACGCTGAAAAAGCCAGCGTCAGATCACCTTTATGGGAAAGAAAAAAATTGGTGAAGGAGAAGTGCTCTCCGGTGCGGGTGGGCGCGTCGATGCTGATATCCATGGATCCAGTTTGGCCGACCTTGCGCGCCGGGCCAACCACTCGCCGCAGTCCAAGCCGTGGCGACGGCAGCGCAGTATTAAGCCGTTGGTAGAGGCCGCGCGCGACAACGGAGCGCGGCCTCTTAATACTGGCCAGCCGTGCCAACGGCCAGAGGTCACCCCTGCGATTATTCTTTCCGGGCCGTCGCTCAAATAGAATCAGGACTGCATGCGCTGGACTACTGCAAAGATAAGGCAATCGTTTCTCGATTTCTTCGCCGCGCACGGTCATACGATCGTGCCGTCGGCGTCGCTGATTCCCAAGGGCGATCCCACGTTGCTGTTCACCAACGCCGGGATGGTGCAGTTCAAGGATTATTTCCTGGGCGTGCGCTCGCCCCAGCACCTGCGCGTGGCGGATTGTCAGAAATGCCTGCGCATCTCGGGCAAGCATAACGATCTCGAAGCGGTCGGCCGCGACACTTACCATCACACTTTTTTCGAAATGCTCGGCAACTGGTCGTTCGGCGACTATTACAAGCAAGAAGCGATTCGGTGGCATTGGGAGCTGATCACCAAGGTCTGGGAAATCGATCCGAAGCTGCTCTATGCGACCGTTCACAAGGACGACAAAGAGGCCGAGGACATCTGGCTGAAAATGGGCGTGCTGCCGCGCGAGCGGATTCTGCGATTCGGCGACAAAGATAATTTCTGGGAGATGGGTGAGACGGGGCCGTGCGGTCCCAACTCGGAAATCAGCATCGACCGCGGCGAAGGCGCGTGCAATCCGGAAAAAAATCATCCGGGGCAGAAATGTTTCGTGAACGTCGATGGATGCGAGCGATTCATCGAGATCGGCAACCTGGTCTTCATTCAATACAACCGCGATGCGTCGGGCGCGCTGATGCCGCTGGCGAAGAAGCACGTCGATACAGGCACCGGGCTCGAGCGTGTTGCGGCCGCATTGCAGAGCATCGAGGAAAGCAAAAGGCTCGGCAAGCAGGTCATCCTCGGCAACTACGACATCGATTTGTTCCAGACAATCATCCGCCAGGTAGAGCTGAGAGGTGAAATCTACGGACAGCCGGTCAAGTACGGGGCCGATGCCGAGAAAGATATTTCTTTCCGAGCGATCGCGGACCATGCGCGCGCAATCAGTTTCCTGATAGCGGACGGCATCAAACCAGGCAACACCGATCGCGAGTACGTGCTGCGGCGGCTGATGCGTAGAGCGATTCGTCATGGCCGGAGGATTGGGATACACGGCGATATTCTGCAAGGCGTTTGCGGCATCGTAGTCGAAGCAATGGGCGATGCTTATCCTGAACTGCGAGAAAAAGCGGGGGAAATTGGCGAGGTTACGGCTGCCGAGTCCTTCCGCTTCGATCAGACTCTTGACCGCGGATTGGAATTAATAGCTGGCTGGCTAGAGCGAAACCATGGCCGAAGATTTCCTGGAGAGCTGGCGTTCCGGCTACACGACACATACGGGTTTCCCTTAGACCTGACGCAAGACGTGCTTCGTGAACATCACGTCGATGTGGATGTCGCGGGCTTCAACCGGCTGATGGACGAGCAGAAAGAGCGCGGGCGCGCCGCACGCAAGGATGACGCGGTCGCACCGGAGATCAGCCTCGGGGCAGGAACTGCGTCGCGATTCGTCGGCTATCGCAGTTACGAGGGCGAGTCCGAAGTGCTCGCGGCGGGAGGCAAGGACGGGGAGCACGTAGCGGTCGTCGTCGCGGAGACGCCCTTCTATCCCGAGGGCGGCGGGCAGGTGGGAGACCGCGGAGTAATCGAGGCCGCGTCAGGCGCAATTCTCGAAGTGTCGGACACACGCAAGGCCGAAGGCTCGATAGTTCATGTCGGGCGGATTATCCACGGCGAGGCCGGCGACTTCGCACGCGGCGCGCGCGTCAAGCTCAAGGTCGATCGAATCAGGCGCGACGCCGCCATGCTCAATCATTCCGCGACGCACATTTTGCATTACGCATTGCGCGACATACTGGGCAATACCGTGCATCAGGCGGGCTCGCTGGTCGATCCGGACAAGCTACGCTTTGACTTCGCGCATCAGGGGCCGGTCAAGGACGACGCTCTGGCGACGATCGAGGAAGAGATCAACGCGCGCATCCGCGAGAACGCCGAAGTGACGACCGAGGAGATGGCGTACGACGACGCAATCAAGGCGGGCGCGCTCGCATTTTTCGGCGACAAGTACGGCGACCGCGTGCGCGTGGTCAGGATGGGCGATTTTTCGGTCGAGCTATGCGGCGGCACGCATATCTCGCGCACCGGCGACGTCGGCGTTTTCAAACTCGAAGCGGAATCGGGCGTCGCGGCGGGAGTGCGGCGGATCGAAGCGGTGA
Source organism: Binatus soli (SeqCode) (assembly GCF_050015535.1). Lineage (NCBI taxonomy): Bacteria > Candidatus Binatota > Binatia (SeqCode) > Binatales (SeqCode) > Binataceae (SeqCode) > Binatus (SeqCode) > Binatus soli (SeqCode). The sequence goes on from NZ_JBEKBF010000007.1 coordinate 153,056, forward strand.
CGGGACAGGGCGCGCTCGAAACGATTCGCAAGCGCGAGAAGATCCTCGAGGAAATCGGCGCGCAGCTCGGCGCGCGCGACGGCGCGGCGATCGAGCGGCTTGAAAAACTTCTGGCGCGCGAAAAGGAGCTGGAGAAAAAGCTCCGCGCGATGGAGCAGAAGCTGGCCGCGGGCGCCGGCGGCGCGGCGGCCGAAGAAGAAGTGCGCCAGATCAGCGGCGTCAAGGTCGTGACGCGCAAGCTCGACGGAGTCGATCCGCGCACGATGCGCGAGATGGCGGATCGGATGCGTCAAAAGCACGGCTCCGCGGTGGTCGCGCTCGGCTCCGACCTCGGCGAGGGCAAGGTGGCGCTGCTGGTCGCGGTGACGCCTGACCTGACGGCGAAGATCAAAGCGGGCGACATCATCAAGAATATCGCGCCGATCGTCGGCGGCACGGGCGGCGGGCGGCCGGACCTCGCGCAGGCCGGTGGCCGCGACGCGTCGAAGCTCGACGAGGCGCTGGCCAAAGTCGCCGCGCTGGCAGCACTAGCATTTCGGTAGCGCTTTCATACGCCCGGCGAAATGATTACGATTATTTTCGCCGGTGCGTGAACGACTGCATGGCCGGCGGGCGACAGAGACGAAATCAGTACCTCAAGAGGCCCCGGCGATTTCCCAGTTAGCCACTGAAGATTCGCTCGAACTCCATTTCGACGATCCGCGCCTGTTCACCGATTTGCTCGGCCAGCACGACGCCCACGTCCGCACCGTCGAGGCGACGCTGGGAGTCCGGATTGGCGTGACCGGAACCTCGCTTAAAATTTCGGGCGCGCACGCCGAGCAGGCGCTCGCGGGCAAGGTGATCGGCGAGATTTACGATCTGCTGAAGCACGGCTACCCGATCTTTCCGAGCGACGTCGAGTATGCGATCCGGATTATTCGCGGCGACCGCAACGCCGAGCTGAAGGATATTTTTCTCGACACGGTTTACATCTCCCCGAACAAGCGCGTCATCTCTCCCAAGAGCATCAACCAGAAACTTTACATCGACTCGATTCGCAGCCACGATATCGTTTTCGGAATCGGTCCCGCGGGCACCGGCAAGACGTACCTTGCGATGGCGATGGCGCTGGCCGCGTTGATGAAGAACCAGGTCACGCGAATGGTGCTGTGCCGGCCGGCGGTCGAAGCGGGCGAGAAGCTGGGCTTCCTGCCGGGCGACCTCGCGGAGAAAGTGAATCCGTACCTGCGGCCGCTCTACGATGCGCTGCATGACATGGTGGATTTCGATCGGGCGCGGCGGATGCTCGAGCGCGGGACGATCGAAGTCGCGCCGCTCGCGTTCATGCGCGGGCGCACGCTCAACGACTCGTTCATCATTCTCGATGAGGCGCAAAACACGACCTCCGAGCAAATGAAGATGTTCCTGACGCGGCTCGGCTACAATTCCCAGGCGGTCATCACCGGCGATGTCACGCAAATCGATTTACCCAGCGGCAAGCTGTCGGGCCTCAAGGAAGCAAGCATCGTGCTCGGCAACACGCCGGGGATTTCCTTCGTGAGGTTCAACGACCGCGACGTCGTACGGCATCGGCTGGTGCAATCGATCATCAAGGCGTACGAATCGTTCAACGCTGAAGGACCGGCGTCGGCGCCGCAAACTGACGGTAACCGTCGGGATTGAAGCGCGTGGCGGTGGAGTTCCGATGCGCGACGGCGCGCGGACGATGCTACGCGCACGGGCTTCGCGCCGATGCGGATCGGCTGATGCGCGCGGCGGGGCTTGCGGAATGCGAATTGTCGCTTACGCTCACAACCGATCGCGCGATGCGCAGGCTGAATCGTGATTTTCGGGGAATCGATGCGGCCACCGACGTTCTTTCTTTCTCGCAGATTGAACAAGCAGGCGCCGCGCCATTGGATCCCCGCAGCGTAAAGAACAGTCCGGGACTTCCGGTCGGAGACGTGGTGATCTCGATCGATACGGCAATCCGGCAGGCGCGCGAGTTCCGCGTGAGCCCCGCGTCGCGATTGCGCCGGCTTCTGATTCACGGATTTCTGCATTTGATCGGTTACGACCACGAACGCTCGGCAGCCGACGCGCGGCGGATGCTTGCGCGCGAGCGAACGCTGGCGGCGAAGATCGGCGAAAGACGCGTCGTCCGGTCGCGGCGCAAGGCCGGCGATCAACGCAAACGCAAAGTCGCCGGCCGGCGCGAATCGTCGCGATGAAGCGCGAGCCCGCCAGGATTCCCGCGGTCGCGATGCTGACGCATTTCACGCGCGCCTCGACGGCTGCGTCTGCCCTGGACAACCTGGTGGCGATTCTCAAGGATGGCGTTATTCGTGGCGGAAGCCGAATGGTCCGCGGCGCGCGTCCCGCAGTTTGCATGTTCGACGTGCCGATTGCGGAACTGCGCACGATCCTCGACCGGCGCAATCGTCGCCGTTATGAACCATTCGGGATCGCGGTGGACAAGCGGTATGCTTTCACGATGGGTGCGCGCCCGGTTATTTACCTGCCATGGCGCGAGGCGGAAAAAATCCTCGCTCCGGAAGAGAGTTGGCGTGTGGTATCGATCGAAATCGACAAGAATCCGCCGGTCGATTGGAGCTTCGAGCGCGAATGGCGCGCCGCCGGCGATCTCGCGTTCGAGCCGCCGCTGGCGGCCGCGCTGGTCGAAACCTGGAAGGACGTGGACGAGATTTTCGAGCGCTTCAACGGCCGGCCGCCTTGCGCCGGCGTGATTCCGATCGCCGAGATGTTTGCGCCGCCCGCCTGACGATGTCGTCGAACAATGCAACGCGCGCGGCGCTCGCCGTAGCCAGCGGTCTCGCGCTGGGACTGGCATTTCCGAAGTTCGATTACGGACTGCTGGCGTGGGTGGCCTTGGTGCCGCTCTTTTACGCGATCGAAGGCGAAAGCATGCGGCGCGTATTCGCGTGGGCATACCTGCAAGGTTTCGCCTCGTACGTCGTATCGCTCTACTGGATCCCGATTCCGCTGCACGACTTCGCCGACGTGCGCATGACGTTCGCGATCTTTCCGATGCTGCTGCTGGCGGGCATCGTCGCGACCGACACGGCGGCTGCCATTTGGGCGGGTGAATTCGTCGCGCGGCGGATGCGAATTCCGGCCGTGCTCACGATGCCGGTTGCGTGGACGGCGGTCGAATGGATTCGCACCTATGCCCCGATCGGTTTCCCGTGGAATCTGCTCGGATACGCGGCTTACCGCAATCTGGAATTGATCCAATTCGCGGAGTTCACCGGCGTTTACGGCGTTTCGGCGTTGATCGTGTTCTTCAACGCCGTGGTGTATGTCGTGATTTTCCGCCGCGGCGTCTATCGCTTGCAGGCCATCAGCCTGAGCGCGTTGACCGCGATAATGATCGCGCTGTGCGGGTTTGGCGCGTGGCGGATCAGCAATCTCGAGAACGCACCGCACGCGGGGAGTTTCAAGGTCGCGATGGTGCAGGGAAATATCCCGCAATCGCTCAAGTGGGATCCGAAGTTCCTGCCCGAGAGCTACAAAGTCTACCAGGACGAAACCGCGAGCGCGGCGAAGCGCGGCGCCGACCTCATCGTCTGGCCCGAGGCAGCGGCGGCGTTCCTGTTCGAGCCCGATGATCAATATCCCGCCGAGCTCGCAAACGACGCAGCGTATCGCACTGCGCTGCTGACGCTCGCGCGCAATATCGGCGAGCCGGTGTTGTTCGGAGCACCGGCGCTGGCGCGCCAGGACGGGCGCCTGGGATTTTACAATCGCGCGTACCTGGTGTCGGCCAAGGGCGAAGTGGCCGCGCATTACGACAAGATCGAGCTGGTGCCATTCGGCGAGTATGTCCCGGCTCGCTCGATCCTCGGCTACTTCGTCAACCGCGTCGTGGAGGGCTTCGGCGATTTGGTTCCCGGCGAAGAGCAGACGCTGTTCAACGTCAAAGGCGCGCAGCTCGGAATCTTGATCTGTTACGAGAGTATCTTTGCCGATTTCACGCGGCGCGAGGTGAACCGGGGCGCCGATGTGCTCGTGAACATCACCAACGACGCGTGGTACGGCGAAAGTTCAGCGCCATACCAGGTGCTCGCAATGGCGGCGATGCGCTCGGTCGAAACGAAGGTCCCGATGGTACGGGTGGCGAACACGGGAATCAGCGCGCTCATCAAGCCGTCGGGGCAAATCACGAATCGCACGCCGCTGTTCAAGCGTGGCACGGTGATGGTGGACGTGTCGTGGCGGCCGGTGCGGACCGTGTACACGATCGTGGGCGATTTATTTGCGGAGATTTGCTTCGTGCTGACGGCGATTGGATTACTGCTCGCGTGGCGATGGCCACGCTCCGCCCCGGTTGAAGCCGCTCGATCGCGGCGGCTACCTACAAACCGCAGGCCCCATTAATCCGAGTAGCGTTTCGTGACATAATACTGACATTGGCCGGCGGGCGGCGCCGGCGTGAGGTATGATTTTCCGATGCTCAGCGACATGAGACAGCAGCTTTCCGAGTTTGACGACCGCGCCGAAAAGCTCGGGAGGCGTCTTTGACGTCCCCGCACTGACCGGCCGCCAGAACCAACTCGTCGAACAATCTGCCAAGCCCGATTTCTGGGATCGGCAGGAGACCGCACAAGCGGCGCTCAGGGAGCAGGAACAGATTCGCGCTCAGCTGGGGGGCTACAAGATGCTCCGCGACAAGCTGGACGAGGCGCGCGTGTTCCTGCAGATGGCCGAAGAAGAAGGCGCCGACGATTCCGAAGCGGCGCGCGAGACTGCCGCCGCCCTGGAGGCGTCGCGAGCCGAGCTCGAGCGCCAGGAACTGCGGCTGATGCTCGGCGGCGAGCACGATCGCCTCGGCGCGATCGTTTCGATACATCCCGGCGCCGGCGGCATGGAGGCGCAGGACTGGGCCGAGATGTTGCTGCGCCTTTATCTTCGATGGGCCGAGCGGCGCGGCTTCAAAACCGAGATTGCAGACTTGCAGCCGGGCGACGGCGCGGGAATCAAGAGCGCAACCGTCACGGTCGAAGGAGACTTCGCGTACGGATATTTACGGGCCGAGACCGGGATTCATCGGCTGGTGCGAATCTCGCCGTACGACGCCAACGCGCGGCGCCATACCTCGTTCGCATCGGTCTTTGTTTTTCCGGCGGTTGACGACAAGGTCGAGATAACGATCAATCCCGCCGACTTGAGAATCGATACGTTCCGCGCATCGGGTGCGGGCGGCCAGCACGTCAACAAGACCGACTCCGCCGTACGATTCACACATCTCCCGACCAACATCGTTGTGACCTGCCAGAATGAACGCTCGCAGCACAAGAACCGCGCGATGGCGATGAAGATATTGCGCGCGCGGCTGTTCGAACTCGAGCAGCGCAAGAAAAAAGAAGAGCTCGAGAAGTTCAGCAAGGACAAAAAAGATATCGCCTGGGGCAGTCAGATTCGTTCTTACGTGCTGCAGCCCTATCAGATGGTCAAGGACCATCGCACCGGCATCGAGGTCGGCAACACCGGCGCGGTGCTCGACGGCGCGATTGACGAATTTATCCAGGCCTACCTGATGGGCGTGCGCAAGGGCGACGCCGACTCGGTGCCAACCTAGGCTTGCGCGCCGAGTCTCCGCCGATCCAGTGTGAACCCACCGATGGCGGAACATCCAAGCGAAGGTCCCCGGCGCCGTCAGTATCGTTCGCCGCGCGCGCGCAGACGCGCGGTGGTCGGACTCGTGGTCGCGTTCATTTTTGTGGCCGTGATGACGGGGTTGTTCTACCAAGCGACCCAGAGCGGGCTCGCGCCGGAGTCGGGCGTCGTCCATCTCGCCGGGCTGACTGCGCCGGTCAAGGTGATTCGCGACACGGCCGGCGTGCCGCATATCTATGCACAGAACCGGCTCGACCTCGCGCGGGCGCTGGGCTACACGCAGGCGCAGGACAGGCTGTTCCAGCTCGAGATGCGCCGGCGGCTGGCCGAGGGCGGTCTGGCCGAAGTGTTTGGCGCCGACCTGGTCGAAAGCGATTATGTCTATCGGCTGTTCGATCCTGAGAAATTCGCACGCGACAGTGTCGCGACCTATCCGCCCGAGATGCGCGCGCAAGTGGACGCGTTCGTCGGCGGAATCAACGCATATATCGACGGCCATCAGGACAGTCTGGAGCCCGCGTTTCGGCTGCTCGGCATCAAGCCGGCGCATTACACGGCCGAAGACCTCGAAGCAGGCGCGCTGACGATTGCGATGCTGCTCGGTTACAACGCGACCGAGGAGTCGGTGTATATCAACCTCGCGCCGAAGATGGCGCCGAGCGAGATCGCTGCGCTGATGCCGGTGTATCCGTCGCTGCCGCTGGAGGCGCCGCCGCCCGAGACAACCGCGCTGTTCGGCGGCGCAAAGCTGTCGTTCCATCTCACGCCCGGCTTCGCGCGCATCGGGCATATGGGCATCCCCGCGAGCAATAACTGGGTGGTCGATGGCACCAAGTCGATGTCCGGCAAGCCGATGCTCGCGAGCGACCCGCATCTGCCGCAATCGATCCCGTCGATTTGGTACGAGGCGGTGCTGGTCACTCCCGACGGCTTCACGTCGGGCGCGCTCGCGGCGGGTTCCCCGGCAGTCGCGATCGGCACCAACGGGCATGTCGCGTGGGGCGTGACGAGCGTGTGCGCGGATGTGATGGATCTCAGCCTCGAGCATCTCTCGGCCGACGGGATGAATTACGAGTTTCAGGGAAAATGGCTTCCGCTGGAGCGGCGCGACGTGACGATTCACGTCAGAGACGCGAGCGACGTGACGCGGACGATCCTTTCGACGCGGCACGGCCCTATAGTCAGCGACGTGCTTGCGCGCGAGGACAACCCGCTGAGCGGCGTCAAGATGCGGGGGAATTACGCGCTGTCCTTGCGATTTGCGGGACTGACTCCCGGGCCGTCGGCAGCGTTTGGATTCGGCTCGGCCACCGCGCGCACGGGAAAGGAGCTGGTCGAATCCTATCGCACCTTCACGACGACGCCGCTCAATCTCGTTTGGGGCGATGATTCGGGAAATATCGGATGGCATATCGTTGGCGCGATACCGAATCGCACCGGCTTCGACGGCAAATACCCGACCGCGGGATTCACGGGAAATTTCGAATGGAACGGAATGATCCCGTTCGACAGTTTGCCGCATATCGAGAATCCGCCCTCGCATTTCATCGTCACTGCGAACAATCGCCTGGCCGACGTACCCTGGAATGGAAGTTGGGTCGCGCCGTGGCGCTTCGATCGTATCTCGGACCTGATCCGCGCGGGCGACAAGATGACGGCGGACCATTTCAAATCGATCCAGCGCGACCGCGTATCGATCTTCGCGCTCAAGCTGCGCGACGCGCTCGTACAGGCCGGCGACGGCGACGACGAAGACGTGCGGTGGGCGCTTGGCGAAATCCGCGGATGGGACGGTGCAATGACGGCGAACAGCAGGCCTGCCGCGATTGTCGCGGCGACCGAAGTGACGATGGCGAGGCGCGTATTTAAGCCTCTTCTCGGCGACGATTACAAATCGTTCATGCTGCTCGAGGACACCGGAACATATCCGGCGAGCGAAGACATAATCGTACGACCCGCAAGTGCGCTGTGGCCGCGAGGAGCCGGCGGCGCGAGCGCGACGCTGCGCGCGAGTCTGAAGGACTCGCTCGCGCTGCTGGCTTCCCGGCTCGGCAACGATCGCGACAAGTGGCGATGGGGCGCGTTGACGACGATCGAATTTACGCATCCGCTGGGCGAGCGCGGCGGCGTGCTCGGATGGTACTTCAACCGCGGGCCATACCAGACCGAAGGCGGACGGCATACGGTCAACAACTCGTGGTTCGATTTGGGCGATGCGCCGGATCAATTCAAGGTCACGCAGATTTCGTCGTACCGGTTCATCGCCGACCTTGCCGACCCCGAAGGCGCGCTCGGAATGAATCACAGCGGCGAATCGGATCACCCGGCGGCGCGTCACTACGACGATATGATCGGCCCCTGGAGCCGCGGCGAGTATCATGCACTCGACCCGAGTTATAGCCGCGCGCAGTCGTCGGCCGAGGCGGAATTGGATCTGGTGCCGCGCTAGTTGCGTTTTCAGTTTGCGTCGCGCGCCGGACTGATCAAAGTTGCAATGTGAAACGGACGCTTCGGTTCGACTAAATCATACAAGGAGTCGCGGATGATCGACGTATATTTCTGGCCAACGCCCAACGGCTACAAGATCACGTGGATGCTCGAGGAAGTCGGCCTCAAGTACAATGTGATCCCGGTCAATATCGGTACGGGCGATCAGTTCAAGCCCGAGTTCCTGAAAATCAGCCCGAACAACAAAATGCCCGCGATCACCGATCCCGACGGTCCAGATGGAAAACCGATTTCGATTTTCGAGTCGGGCGCGATTCTGATGTACCTGGCCGAGAAGACCGGCAAGCTGATGCCGTCGGACACGCGCGGAAAGTACAACGTGATTGAGTGGCTGATGTTTCAGATGGCGAGCGTCGGCCCGATGCTCGGCCAGGCGCATCACTTCCGCCGCTACGCGCCCGAGAAACTCGAGTACGCGATCAACCGCTACACCAACGAAGCAAAGCGCATTTACGGAGTGATCGACAAGCGGCTGGGCGAAGCGAAGTACCTGGCGGGCGATTACTCGATCGCCGATATCGCGACCTACCCGTGGCTGGTGCCGCATTCGATGCAGGGACAGAACCTCGAAGATTTTCCGAACCTGAAGAAATGGTACGACGAGCTGCGCGCGCGGCCCGCGACCCAGCGCGGGTTTGCCGTGATGAGCGAGGTTGTCGAAAGGATGCGCGCGGCGGCGGCGGCGAATCAACCGGCCCATGACCAGAAATCGTGGGAGATACTGTTCGGCAACAAACAGTTCGAGAAGCGCTGAAGACGACGCGCTTAGCTAGCTGCGCGGCTTCGGGGCGCCGTCGAGCAATCGCAAAAGCGCATAGACGGTTTCGACCGCGGGAACGCTCAGGCCGTGGCGGCGCGCCGCGCGCACGACGGCGCCGCTGAGCGCCTCATATTCCAGCGCTTTGCCGCGCTCGAGGTCCTGCTGGGTCGAGGTCTTGAGCGCGCGCAAGTTCTTCTGCGAGTGAGCGATGTACGCGTCGATGCGGTCGTCGGAAATCAGCGCGCCCTCGGCGCGCGCAACCTCGACAATCTCCCGCATCAGCGTGCGCAGGAGTTTCAGGCCTTCGGGGTCATCGAGAATTTCCCCGACGCGCCGGCGGGTCAGCGTCGTCACGGTGTTGAGCGCGCCATTCCAGACGAGCTTGTCCCATCGCGCAGTCATGATGTCGGCCGAGGTCTGGCCGAGAATCCCCGCGCGTCGAAACACGTCGGCGATCGCCCTGACACGATCCGTCTCGCGGCCGTCGAGTTCGCCGAAGTCGATGTCGCCGGTGCTCAGATGAACAATTTTGCCCGGCGCGACCATCTCGACTCCCACGCGCGCGTTCCCGCCCATGACTGCCTCACGGCCGAAGATCCCGGCGAGCCTTGCCTCATTCTCGACGCCGTTCTGAAGCGTCAGAATCGCGCCGCCCGGCTTGAGGCATCCTGACACAGCATCGGCGGCGGCGTCGGTGTCGTAGGCCTTCACGCAGAACAAAATCAGATCGTACGGTGCGAAGTCGCGCGGCTTGTCAGTCGCTACGACATCGATTCGTAAATCGCCGCGAATACTCGTGATGTCGAGGCCGCGCTCGCGAATCGCGCGCAAATTTTCGCCGCGTGCACACAATACGACGTCCTCGCCAGACGCCCGCAGCCGCGCACCGAAGTAGGATCCGACCGCGCCCGCGCCCATTACCAGAATTTTCATGGCACAGTGCGGTTCCGATTTCTTTTCCGAGTAATCACTTTTTCACTTTTCACTTTTTCACTTTTCACTGCCTATCGTAGCGCCGCCGCGATCTGTTGTAATCAGCTATTCAACCGGGGTCGCGATGGAATCGGCGAGCGATACGAGTCTTCCAAGTGCGCGCGAGTTGCTGTTCGAAGCCGTGCTGGCAGCCGCGACGCTCACACTGTGGCCGATCCTCGACGAAAGATCGCAGGGCAACGCCGCGCAGCGCTCGCGCGCGATGGTCTATTTCCCGATTGTCGGATTCATCCTCGGCGTAATTCTCGCAATTGCCGATCGAACCGCCGGCTTGGTATCCGGACCGGTCGGACGCTCGTTCGTCGTGCTGATCGCAGGAGCGGGGCTGTCGCTGGGGCTGGCAAATCGCGGAGTCGCTGACACGGTCGAGGTGATTCGGCGGGGCGCACGGCCAGCCTCGACCGGACTGGCGCGAATCGGACCGGTCGGTGCGGGCGCATCGATCGTAGCGTTCGCATTCGAGGTTTGGTGCTTGTCGCGAATCACCGACGACGCGGGACGGGCGGCGGCGATCGTGATGGCGATGATGCTGTCGCGATGGGCGATCATTCCGATCGGCTACGGGCTGAAACCGCTGGAGCATTGGGGCCTCGGCATCCCGTATGAAGGCGGCATCTCGTTTCGCGAGTTCGCCGTCTCCAGCGCGGTCGCTCTAGGACTCACGATGGGGCTGTATCAAAACGTCGGGCTGGCGGTGATCGTCGCGCTGGCGCTGACCATTCTTGCGATGCGTCTGATGCTCAGCCGCCGCATGGGCGGGGCCTCGGGCTATACGCTGGCGGGAGGATGTGCGCTGGTCGAAGTCGTTACGTTCGCGGTGCTGGCGGCGCTTCGTGCCTAACCGTTTCGCTTGAGCGCATCGGACCACGCCGATTTCAGCAGGTCGCGCAACTCGTCGAGCGATCCATTGTTCTCGATCACGAGGCTGGCATGCTTCGCGCGTTGCTCGTCGGGCAACTGCGCGCGGATTCGCGCCTCGGTTTCAGCCGGTTTCAGCCCGCGTTGGCGCTCGATTCGGCCAACCACTTGCTCGCGCGAGGCGCGCACCAGCCAGATTTCGTCAAACAGCGGTTGCCAATTTGCTTCGATCAGAATCGCAGCCTCGACAACGATCGGCATCTTCACGCCGCTCGCGCGCAATTCGGCGACGTTGCGGCGGATGCTCTCGGACGTGGCGGGCCATACGATCGACGTCAGCCTGTCCAGTTGTTCGGGATTTCCAAACACGATGGAACCGAGTTTCTTGCGATCGATTGTGCGATCGGGAGCAACAATATCCGCGCCGAAGGCCGCGACGACTGCGTCGTAGGCGGGACCGCCGGGAGCGTAAGTGGTGTGCGCGATTTTGTCGGCGTCGAGAATCGGCGCACCGAATTCGCCGAGGATCCCCGCGACGGTGCTCTTGCCCGAACCGATTCCACCAGTGAGACCAATTGTAAGCATCTATCTTCCCGCCAAATGCGCGCAGCGCCAAGCGCCGTGAATCTTTAGCCGGCGGCTTCGCGGCTCCACGCCTGAATGTTGTAGAGGTAGCTGAAGAAGCCGCCTCGAGCCAGTAACTCGTTGAACGATCCCTGCTCGGCAATTACGCCATCGCGCAGCACGAGTATTCGATCGGCGTTCTGAACCGTCGAGAGCCGGTGCGCAATCACCAGCGTGGTCCGTCCCCGCATCGCCTCGCGCACGGCGGCGAGCACCATCGATTCGGTTTCAGAATCCAGCGCGCTGGTCGGTTCATCCATGATCAGAATCGGAGCGTCCTTCAGCAACGCGCGCGCGATCGTGACGCGCTGCGCCTCCCCTTCGGAAAGACTGTGTCCGCCCTGCCCCAACACTTCGTTCAGGCCGTCCGGCAACTTGGCGAGCACGGGTCCGAGCCGCGCCATTTCGATCGCGCGGAGCACTTTCGCGTCGTCAACCGCCGGCTTCCCGAACGCGACGTTGACGCGCAAAGTATCGCCGAGCACGAGCGGCGGCTGCAGGACCATCGCGATGTTGCTGCGGATCGAATCGAGGGTGAGGTATCGGGTATCGTTGCCGTCAATCTTGATCACGCCCTGCTGGGGTTCGTAAAAACGCGCGAGCAGACTGGCCATCGTGGTTTTTCCGGAGCCGCTCGGACCGACGATCGCGATGGTCTCGCCTGGCGCAGCCTTGAAGCTGATCCCCTTGAGCACGGTTCGGCCCGGATCGTAGCCGAACACGACATTGTCGAATTCGATCTCGCCACGCGAGCGGCCAAGCGTCTGCGCGCCCGCACGGTCCTTGATTTCAGGATCGATTGCGAGCAACTCGAGGCATCGCCTGAGTCCCGCCTTCGCGCCTTCGATCTGTCCGTAGGTTTGCGAAATCTGGTTCACCGGCGCGTAGAGCGAGGCGAGGTAAGTCGTAAAAACGATCAGGTCACCGATGGTGAGCCGCCCATCAAGGACGTGCTGCGCGCCGAGGTAAATCACGATCGCCGTGCCGCACGCGATCAACACGCCGACCGCGCCGGCGTAAATCGTTTGCAGGGTGTACAGACGCAGGGTCGCCTCCAGACTTTCGCTGCTCGATTCGACGAACTCGCGGTACGACTCGCCCTCTCGCGTGAAGGCCTGCACGACGTGAATCGCGGCGAGCGCGCTCTGCGCGACGGTGAACAGACGGCTCTCCTTGATTCGCGCGCCGCCCGCGATCGCGTCGATTCGACCGCTGATCGACATGATCAGCAGAATCAGGAGCGGTATGATCGCGAGCGCCACGAGCGTCAGCGTCGCGTCCATCCTGATCATCACGACGAACATCCCACCCAGCAGAATCAGCGACGACAACACCGGGAAGAATCCATTCATGGCGATCGTTTGAATCGAGTAGGTGTCGTAGGTGATGCGCACCATCAAGTCGCCGACTTCGCGCCGGCGATGAAATGACAGCGAAAGGCGCTGCAAATGATCGAACAGGCGCGCGCGCAACTCGTTGACCATCCGCTGGCCGATCGAAACGGTGACGTAATTCGTCATGACGTTGAGCAGGCCGAGCAGCGCGTACAAGATGACGAGGCTGATGCACGCGGCTGCCAGAAGCTCGCCGCGCGGCATCGGCGCAATCCATTTGCTCACCAACGGCGCGCCACGCAGCACATTGTCGATTACAATCTTGAGCGGCCACGGCTTGAGCACCTCGGTCGCCGAGGCAAGCAGCACACCGCCGATTGCGATCGCGAGACGGCCCAGATGCGGGCGCATCCTGCGAATAACGTGGCCGTAAAGTTCCAGCGTGCGCATTTACGTTTCGTCTTCCGAGCGCTTTGCCATTGAGATTCCAAGCGACCCGGCTACCTCGACTGCGCAGACTTTGATGATCGCGGGAATACGCCGCGCGCGATTGATCGCCAACAGCCCGACTACGATTGCGGCCCATAATACGCCGAGGATTCCCGCGCGAAGCGAGAATCCCGCGGCCAGCAAGACCAGCAGCGCGATCGCCGCGGCGATCAGCGCCCGGCGCGGCGCCGATCGAAGACGCCAGAGCAGCGCGATGCTCCCGTCGTTCCGGAGCAACGCGTTTATCGGCACGCGAATCGTCGGCGCAACCACGATCTCGAGGTCGTAGGACTGGAAGCCGTCGGTCTCGGCCACTGCAACGCCGCGGCGAACCAGTGCTTCGCGGATGGCGGCAAGTATCGTCGCGGAATCGATTCGCGCAGCGCCGCCTGACATGACGAACTCGACCTGGCCGTTTAATTCAACCGGACCGTTGTAATCTCCGCCGGCGGTCGCGGGCTCAAATCGCCATCTGACGCGCTCGCGCGCAAGACTGCGAACGGCAGGGCCGAACAGATTGAGAATCCAGAGATAGATTCGCGCCGCCGGGCCGCAATGCGCGCGCGGCAAGGGCGCCGACGCTGCGCCCGCCGCCGCGGCCAGCATCGAGAGCGCGATTCCACCAGCGCCGAGCACGCCCGGCAACCGATTGACCCCGCCAAGGATCAGAAGAATCAGCGACAACCCGACCCATTGAATGGTCAGCGGCAGGTCGGCGTACGAGTTGTCCGCCGAATAGACGGTCTGAAAGAGGCCGCGGCCGAAAGCGCCGTAATAGACGCGCGCGCCGCCGAGCATCGAGCCGATCCATGACGGCCCCGCGTAGATCCCGTCCTGGTCTGCGATCCGGAGCGGATATTTGCGCAGCAGCAAGCCTTCGCCGGCGCCGTAGCCGCGTTGCTGGCGGAGGTAGGCAGCGAGCGTCGCACGCCGCTCATGAATCACGACCGCTCCAGGCGCGTACGCGAGCGTTTCAGCCGACGCCGCAAGGCGCCAGGAAAGATCCACGTCGTCGCCGGCGGTGGCAAACATCGGATCGAAGCCGCCGACCTTCAGCAGCGCGGCTTTGGTAATCGCCATGTTGCATCCGCACAGCTGCGCGAGGCGATCGTCGCCGGCACGCACCTCGCGCGGCAGTCCGGGCGCGGCAGCCATCGCGGCGGCGCGAGCAGATGCGGGAGCGGGGGCGAAATTCGGGCCGGCCGCCGCGGCCGCATCGCGGCGCTCGATCGTCTCGACCAGATGATACAGCCAGTCGCGATCGGCACGCGCGTCGGCATCGATGAACGCGACGACTTCGCCGGATGCGGCGCCGACGCCTGCGTTGCGCGCGGCGGCGAGGCCATTGTGCTCGATGCGAATCGCGCGGACCCCGGATCGGCCGGCGATTTCAGAAGTCGAATCGGTCGATCCGTCGTCGATGACGATTGTTTCGTAGTCTGGATAGTTGAGCTCGCGAATCGAGGAGAGACATTCACCAAGCGTCGATGCCGCATTGTAGGCGGCCACCACCACGGTCGCTTTGGGAGCGGCCTCAAGCGGGGGCGGCAGATTGCCGCCGAAGACTTTGGCGACCGCATCGAACGCGAGTTTGGGCGAGCGATCGCGGCGGGTCAGTCCAAATGCCCAGTCGGTAATCTCGGATCCGCCGGTGTGCCATTCGTCGGTGAACGCGAACACGATGAAGCCGGACAATCCGAGTTCGAATGCCGCGCGGCACTGCCATGAAAGGAGTTCGGCCTGATGTTGCTCGCCTTCGCGAACCGTATCCATGCCGGTTTCGCTGAGCACCAACGGCAGTTCCCCAGCTTGTCCCATCAGATGCGTCAAGTAGCGGCGGAAGTCTTCCTCGCGATGCAGATACACGTTAAACGAAATGAAATCGAGAAAACTCAGATCGAGATATTCGGCCGACGGATAGTTCGAATAGGTGAAAAGCGCGCCGGGATCGATCTGTTTTCCGAGGTCACGGAGTTCGGCGAGAAAGCGGCTGACGGCGCGCGGCCCGTGCCAGCGCACGATATCCGATCGAATCTCGTTGCCGACGCTGTAGGCTGCGATGGTTTCGCCGAATTCGCGCGTCTCGAGAACCGTCTTGCGGATCGCGTCGCGGATTTCGCGCATCATGTCGCGTGAATCCAAAAACGCCATGTGAAACGGCCACGGGATGCCGAGCATCATGCGCAGTCCAGCCTTCTGCGCCTCCTCGACCATCCACGGCGGCGGTGGAACGTACAGACGAATCAGATTGGCGCCGAGCCTGTTCATCAGGGCGAAGTCGGCGGCGGTGCGTTCGGGCTCGGGATACCTTTCGCCGCGGGAATTCGGAGCAAACGGCCCGTACGAAACGCCGCGAAGGTAGAATTTTTGCGCGCCGTCGAGAAGGTATTTTCCGTGCGCTGCCAGCCGAGTCATGAACGATGAGCTAATCGCAAAGCGCATGGGCGCGCAACGCGCGGTGCGGCCGCACCCTTGACATCGCGCAAGTCACGCCCTGACAATCGATTCCTCAAGACATGGAAAAAATCGAACCCCGCAGCATCAACTCGACATTCAGTGAACCGGCGTCGAGCTTCATGAACGTCAACGGCATCCGAATCCATACGCTGGACTGGGGCGGCGACGGTGCGCCAATCGTGATCCTGCACGCGACCGGATTTCTCGCCCGCATCTACCGGCCGCTCGCAGAGCAGCTGCGCGCGATCGGCCACGTGTACGGCTACGACCAGCGCGGCCACGGCGACAGTTCGGCGCCACCCGACGGCGACTATAGCTGGGACTCGACGATGCGGGACCTCGAAGGGTTTATAACTGCCATGGGATGGTCTGGCGTCCGGGCGGTCGGCCATTCCGCCGGCGCGACGGCGATCGGCGGGCTTGCTTGCGAGCGCCCGGACCTGATCTCACGCGCGATCCTGGTCGAGCCGGTAATCTTCGAGTCGCCGACCGCGCCGGAACTCGGATGGCGCAATCCGTTCATCGAGCGGACGCTGAAGCGCAGGCGCATTTTCGACAGCGTCGAGGCGATGTACTCGAGCTTCCACGACAAGCCGCCATATAGCACCTGGCAGAAGGATATTCTGCACGACTATTGCCAGTTCGGTACGCGCCCGACCAGCGATGGCAGGCGCGAACTCAAATGCGCGCCCGAGGTCGAGGCAAAATTCTACGAGACGTCGCGCGATTTCGACGGGCTCGGGCGAATTCTCCGCTGCACGGCGCCGCTATTGATAATGTTCGGCGCGCGCGGCGATTCGCTCGGCGTGGCGCTATCCGGAAAAGTCGCGAGGCAGCTCAAGAACGGACGCGTGATCGATGTGGCCGGCGCGGGTCATTTTATGCCGATGGAAATGCCCGGTTACGTCGCGGATCAAGCGAGCGAATTCCTGACGTCTGAGTAATAGTGGCCCATTAACGTTACGCGCAAGCGACTCCTCAACACCTGGCTACGAATCACCGTCAAGTCTTGAGTACTTGGATTTTTTGTTGGCAAACCTGACGAACGCGATCGTGTCGTACAGCCCATGACACAATATGACAGCCCACAGGTTGTGCCCGCTTACGACAAATAGCAGGCCAAATAGAACTGAGAGCTGAGTTACGATGATCACGGCTCGCAGACCTTGGTATAAGTGAATGAGACCCGCTCCCGCCGCGGCGGCACATACCGCGATACCAGTCGCCATCGGCGCGACGAGCCATGCCGACAGTAGTGCTTCAATCGATTGAAGGATGATTCCCCGGAAGATAAGTTCCTCCAAAAATCCCCCGAGGGCCCAAGCCACTACGATCCCAATCAAGAGTTTGCTCCTGGATTGCTGCAGCGCGCGAAACGCGTCCAGGATTGGCGGCTTATCAACCCATCGTGTCGCCAGCCTGTCCGCTAATGGGCTATAGGCCAACATTATCGCCAGCCATGCTACGGCAAATCCAATTGTCGAGAGCCATGATACGGAGCTACTGAGTCCGAGCTCTTGCATCGAAATGATCGGAGCGCTATTCGCCATTGGTTCGTATACGCTTGTCGCGCTTGTTGGTGATGATATTTACCATAGTACAATTTCGAATGTACTATTGCTCAGTCAGGGCGAACTGAGTATTGCGCGCGCTTCGCTGGTGTATATCCCCGGGCGTTCGTAGAGAATCAACGGCGGCTCGATAGTTACTTCGATTCCGCCGCCGGCGCGGGCTTCGATCAACATCACCGATGCCGGCATCGCAATCCGCGGATGAACGAAACGGATGCGCTTGGGCTCGAGCTGCTTCGAGCGCATCGCGGAAATCAGCTCGGCGCTTCTGCGTGCGGTGAAGACGAACGCAACCCGCCCTCCGCTGCGCGCGTAGCGGCGCGCGGCCGCGACGAAATCCATGAGCACCGCGTTGCTTTCGCCGCGTGCCAGGCGGCGGCCGCGGTCGGGATTCTCGCGGCCGGCGGCCGCCGCGCGATAGGGAGGATTCGCGACGACCAGGTCGAAACTTGCCGGCTCGACGCCCGCGATTTTTCTCTGCCGAAGATCGGCGCAAACCGCATTCACCGACTCGATGCCGTTGATCGCGGCGCTACGAGCGATCATGGCCGCCAGCGGCGGCTGGATCTCGATCGCAACGACTTCGCGCGGTCGATAAAGGGCGGCCATCACGATCGCGACGACGCCGCAGCCCGCGCCCAACTCCAGCACTCGCTCGCGCATACTCGCGCGCGCGAAGCGGCCGAGCAAAATCGCCTCGACCGAGAAGCGGTAACCATGCCTGGGCTGGATCAGCATGATACGCCCGTCCAGGATCGTGTCGCGAGTTTCGTTTTCGTTGCTTGAATTCGCCGTCATGAATGCCGCCGAAAAAGCAGAGCTTTACGCCCGCATCTTTCGAATAGTTGATGTGTTTCCCGGCAAGGGGGAGATCCCACGGGCCTCAGAGCGCTGAATGAGTATGAAAATTGCCGAACGCAACGGCGATAGCAAGATGGCCGGGCGATTCGCGCAAGAGATTGCGACCTCTCGTAGACCGCCAAACCGGCTCCTCCCGGCGCCGCTGGAACCCGGTTGACCAAAACCGGCTAAAACCTTGCAGAGCGAGGCCATTGGGTCTATACGCCGAGTTGGAATCGGAGCGTCAAAACGGAAATCCCCGTTTAACGGTCTGGCGGGAGGTTCGGATGGGGCATTTGGGCCATCTTAAGGATGAGTACCGCGCGTTCGTGCGCCGCTTGGAGGCTACCCAGATCGCGCTCCCGGAGCCGCGCGACCCGCGCGCCTGGAATGGCTGGAAGGAAATCCTCGAGATCCTGTACAGCCCCGAGGAAGCCGACCTCGCCTCGCGGATGCCGGTCATGCCCACCGGGCTTGACGGGATCGCCAATCGTCTCAACCTCGCCCCCCAGGCGCTCAAGCCCCGCCTGGATGCGCTCTGTGACCGCGGCCTGGTGCTCGACCTCGTCCATCCCGAGACCGGGGAGACCAAGTACGTGCTGGCGCCGCCAGTGGTCGGGTTCTTCGAGTTCTCGATGATGCGCACGGAGGACTCGATCCCGAAAAAGCGCATGGCCGAGGCGCTCGACGCCTACGTCCACGGCGATGACACGTTCATGCGCGAGGTCTTTGGCGAAGAGACCGTGATCGGGCGCGCGCTGGTCCACGAGTCGGGGCTCGCTGACGACGTCCCCGAGGTGCTGGACTATGAGCGCGCGACCGCGATCGTTGGCGACGCACAATCCCGCTCCGTTTCGCTCTGCTACTGCCGCCACAAGGCCGGGCACCTCGGCACCGCCTGCGACGCGCCGCAGGAGATATGCATGTCGCTCAACGGCGGCGCGGACTTCGTCATCCGTCGCAAGTTCGGCCGCGCCATCGAGCGCTCGGAGGCGCTCGAGCTCCTCGCCGCCGGGCGCGAGCGTGGCCTGGTCCATATCGCCGACAACGTTCAACAGCAGCCGACCTACATCTGCAGCTGCTGCGCATGCTGCTGCACCCAGCTTCAGTCGATCAACCGGTATGATCTGCAGGGGGTAAACCCCAGCGGTTTCAAGCCGCACTCCGATCCCCACAAGTGCGCCGGATGCGCGCGATGCGCGCGGGCGTGCCCGGTCGGTGCGATCACGATGCGTCCCGAGCGCAGCCAGGCGCGGCGCACCAACGAGCTGCATCCGCTCGTCGACGAAGATCGCTGTATCGGATGCGGCCTGTGCGCCGACGCGTGCCGCAAGCGTGCGATGCGCATGCAGCGCGGTCCCGAGCGCCCCTACGTCCCGAAGGACACGCTCGAGCGCACGCTGCGCATGGTGATCGAGCGCGGCCGGCTCGCGCAGCTTATCTTCGATGAGGGGGCCGGGCGCGGCGCGGGTTTCCTCAACGCGGTCTTCCGCACGCTCCTCGCGCTGCCGCCGGCGCAGCGAATACTCGCCCGAGAGCAGGTCCGCTCGCGTTTCATTCGCGCGGCGCTGGCCCGCAGCGGAGACCTGTCATAACCGAAAATCAGATCCTAACGCATTGATGATGCAGCCCGTCGGGCAGCGGAGCGGGCATGGTGCACAATTCTCCGTTTCGTGGGCGCGCCCGCCATCGATCAATCTATTCGCCTTCTTACGGATCGTACACTTCCGCGGTGTCTAGAATGGTGACGGAGCTGGTGGATTTGCCATAACCACCGCCGGTAATGAGGACCAGATCGTTGGGGAGCAGGGCCGCCCTGTGGAAAGCGCGAGCAGTCGTCATCGTGGCGTTGAGGGCTGTGAAGGTATTGGCCACAGGGTCGTACACTTCCGCCGTCTTGAGAACGGTGAAGGTGCTGGTGCCCCAAATAAGCCCACCGGTCAAGAGGACCTGGTTGTCGGGGAGCAGGGTCGCGGTGTGACCAGCACGAGCAGTCGTCATCGTGGCGGTCAGGGCCGTGAAGGTATTGTGCACGGGGTCGTACACTTCCGCAGAGTTAAAAGTGGTGTGGTTACTAGAACCTCCGGTCAAGAGGACCTGGCCGTCCGGGAGCAGGGTCGCAGTGTGACCACTACGAGCTGTCGTCATCGTGGTGGCGAGGGCGGTGAAGGTCTGGTCCGTGGGGTCGTACACTTCCGCGGTGTTGAGAGAGCCGTCGTTAGAAAACCCGCCGGTTAAGAGAACCTGGCCGTTGGGAAGCAGAGTGGCAGTGCGACCACCACGAGGCGTGGTCAACGTGGCGGTGAGGGCCGTGAATTTATTCGCTGTGGGGTCGTACACTTCCGCGGTGTCGAGACCGTCGCCGTTTTCATCAGGCGACCCGCCGGTAATGAGGACGAGGCCGTTGGGGAGCAGGGTCGCCGCGTGTTGATTACGAGCAGTCGTCATCTTGGCGGTGAGGGCGGTGAAGGTATCGGCCACGGGGTCGTACACTTCCGCGGTGTTCAGCGCGGGGGAAGAGAATTTTTTGAGCCCTCCAGTCAAGAGGACCTTGCCGTCGGGTGTACGTCGTCAGAACCTTTTGGACAAGTCAGCAATCGATTTAAGAGAGGATCTGGCCCATCTGGGTTGAGGTTGAGGCTGCAGTTGAGTAGTGCAGCCGGCGACGTTGGTCGAGGGTCTGCTG